>PFPU01000062.1 GCA_002793215.1 Flavobacteriales bacterium CG_4_10_14_0_2_um_filter_35_18 | reverse complement strand
GACCGACAATCCCTTAGAATCAAAAACCATTACACTTTCGTGTGGCAAACTTACTACAGGAATTTCTGTAAAACCTTGGACAGGCATTTTTATGTTGCGTAATTCTTCCAGTCCCGAAACTTATTTTCAGGCGGCTTTCCGAGTTCAAACCCCTTGGGTAATCAAAAATCCCGACAGCAAATCGCCCAATAAAGAAGAAATTCTAAAAGAAGAATGCTACGTTTTTGACTTTGCTCCCAACCGAGCATTAAGACAAATTGCCGATTACAGTTGCCGACTGAATGTAAAAGAAACAAACCCAGAAGCAAAAGTTGCTGAGTTTATAAACTTCCTGCCTGTATTGGCTTATGACGGCAGTTCTATGAAGCAAGTAGATGCCGCAGGAATTTTAGATATGGCGATGAGCGGTACAACGGCAACGCTTTTAGCAAGACGTTGGGAAAGTGCATTACTCGTAAATGTGGACAACAACACGCTTGCCCGATTGATGGCAAATGAAGATGCAATGAACGCTTTGATGAGCATTGAAGGTTTTAGAAATTTGAATCAGGACATTGAAACCATTATTAATAAATCGGAAGCCGTAAAAAAAGCAAAGAAAGAAGCAAACGATAAAGAACTAACCAAAAAAGAAAAAAAGGAACTTTCAGACGAAGAAAAGGAATACAAGAGCCTGAGAAAACAAATCCAAGAAAAACTAATCAAGTTTGCCACTCGTATTCCTGTGTTTATGTACCTGACAGATTACCGAGAAAGAATCTTGAAAGACGTCATCACTCAATTGGAACCAGGGCTTTTCAAAAAGGTAACAGGCTTAACCGTAAAAGACTTTGAAGTGTTGGTAAGTCTTGGTGTGTTCAATTCAGCGTTAATGAATGATGCTGTTTACAAATTCAAACGCTATGAAGACGCCAGTTTAGAATATATTGGAATTAGCAAACACGAAGGTGAAGATATAGGATTGTATGACACGGTTTTGAATTCAGATGAGTATAAAAAAAGTTTCATTAATGAAAACTAACCCCCTATTTATTTTAAAACAATCAGCATTTTTTAATATGGTTGCTCAAAAAACTAAGGCGGTACTTTTTTAATTTCATAACCCAAATCAAGGAATTCTAAAAATTATGTATCTCAACAATTATCCAATTTCGGCCGTTCCCCAATAGTTAAAGCTAGCCGGTTTCCATCCGGGGATATACATGGCATCTAATTTTTTAATATTAAAGCCATTTTGTTTAATAATTAGCGGAATATCTTTGTTTAAATGACAGCCACCACCCAGCCGTTTCCAGAGGGGGTTTATGTTATTTTGCCATTTTTGGACCGCCAAATCGGGGGCTTTTCCGTGTTCACAAAACAATAATTTTCCGTTTGGTTTTAGCACGCGCCTAATTTCTTCGAGGGCTTTTTCGGTATCGGGAATGGTGCACAAGGCATAGGTTATTACAACGGTATCAAAACAATTATTATCGGCTGGGATTGCTTCAGCATAAGCTTTAATAAATTCAAAATTAAAGGGTAATTTTTGGATGTCAAACTTATTTTTATCCCAAGTTTCAACAGATGGGTCAATGGCTGTTAAGTGCTTGATGCGCGCTTTATCATAAAATGGTAAATTTAAACCCGATCCCACACCAATTTCTAACACCGTTCCTTGCGCCTGTGGAATGATTTTGGCGCGCTGAATCATATTTGGCTTTTGGCTGCATGCCCAATTGATTACTTTGGGAAGGACGTATTTGTTATAGAGGTTCATCGTCAATTATTTCATAGCACGATAGCGAATGATTTCGGCTTTTTCTATGGTGATAAGTCCGCCCGATTTAGCATCTTCAAACATTTGCTCAACGATTTTAACAAAGCGACGAATGTGATCTTCTACATCAATAATTTCGACAATCATGGGCAAATCTTGTGAAATGGTAAACAATTTTGCGGTGCTAATTTTAGAATTTGCACCAAAACCCATCACGCCTTTTGTTACGGTTGCGCCCGAAAGTCCTTGTTTTTTTGCCTGAAACACTAAAGCTTCATAAAGAGGTACATTTCCAATTTTATCAGATTCTCCAATAAATATTCGCAACAACTTGGCATTTGGATTATTTTCCATGGTTATAACAATTTTAAAAGCAAGATTCCCAAATATACGGCTATTAAGCCAACAAACACACTCGAGCCAATATATAAAAAGCTATACAAATATTGTCCATCGCGCAACATGGCCATGGTTTCAAACGAGAAAGTAGAAAAGGTGGTAAAACCGCCACAAATTCCAGTGGCTAAAAACAAGCGCCATTCGGGCGAAAAATTAAACTTTTCGCTCAGACCAAAAACTATTCCGATAGCCAAACAGCCAATAATATTGACTGTTAAAGTTCCAAATGGATAAGCCGATAAAAATTTAGATTGTACCGATTGCGATAATAAATACCTAAAGATGCCCCCTATAAAACTTCCAATTCCTATTAAAGCGATGATTTTCATTGATAAGGTTTAATTAAAATTCTATTTTTTTCGCGCTGCGCCAGCTCCATTTTTCGGTGATGGTTCCTTTATTGAGCATGATGACACCGGGGTTTGCGCGAATCATTGTTTTTAGCGTGGTTTCATCGCAAAAAAGCAAATCGAAATTCAACTGATTGTCGGTTTTTATTTTTAAAAAATCGGCTTCTGGCGATGCCGACATGGCAAATACCTGATAACCATTTGCAAGTGCCTTATCGGATAAATTCTTTATTTGCTTTAAACCATTTTTAGTTGATTTATCTATATTATACATCACAATGAGCATTAATTTTGGTTCTTGTAATAATTTTTCAGTGCGATTTTCACCGTCTTTTTCCATCGTAAAATCATGAATAGGTGGTTGATAACCTGCTTTTAGCATTTCTGTTTTACGACTAACAAAAACTGCTCCCGGAATATTCCAAGGGGCTTCTTGAGTAATATATGTTTTTGCCACGCCATTTACTTTATATATCCACGTGTCTTTATAAACCGCTTTTTGGGCATCATCGGGAATGCGCATACCTTCTGAAATATTTTTGCCAATGGCATAAGGTCTAAAATCAATAATTGGCAAATAAGTTAACACCTGATAGAGGATAAAAACCGATGCTACAAAGCTTAAAACCGTCAAAGATTTTGCCATAAAATTTCCCAATAAGGGTTTAATATCTTTTTGTTTTATAACCAACCAAAGTATCATAAAAATTAAGACCACATTTTTATAAAAGGTTTGCCAAGTGGTTAAGGTAATGGCATCGCCAAAACAGCCACAATCGGTAACTTTATTATAATAAGCCGAATACCAAGTTAAAAACAAAAAAAGGCTAATTAAAAAAAGCAAACTAAAGGTCGTAAATTTTGATTTAAATCCGACAAGCAACATGACCCCTAAAAGCAATTCGGCCAAGATAAGAATGACTGAAAATTCGAGGGCCAATGGCGACAAAAAGGTGAGATTTAAAACCTCTTTACTAAAATATTCTTCAAATTTATAGGTAGAACCCAGCGGGTCAACCAACTTTACAAAGCCCGAAAAAACAAAGGTAATGCCTACTAAAACACGTAATAATTGAGTGATAATTTTCATAGTTTTGGGTTATTTAATTTGAGCTTCTTCTATTAAAATCAAAGCAAAAACGGCGTAATTTATCATATCTTGATAGTTGGCATCAATGCCTTCAGAAACCAGCGTTTTACCATTATTATCTTCAATTTGTTTAACGCGCAACAGTTTTTGGATGATTAAATCGGTTAAAGAGCTCACACGCATATCGCGCCAAGCCTCACCATAATCGTGGTTTTTATCACTCATTAAACGCTTAGAAATTTTTATATGCTTATCGTATAAATTTTCGGCTTGTTGCGGATTTAAATCGGGTTGAATGGCAACACCAAGCTCTAATTGAATCAATGCCATGGCCGAATAATTTATAATGCCAACAAATTCGGAGGCTTCATCTTCGTCAATTTTTCGAACCGCATTATCCTGAAGCTGGCGTATGCGTTGGGCTTTTATATAAATTTGATCGGTTAACGAAGGTAAGCGCAAAATACGCCAAGCACAACCGTAATCTTTCATCTTTTTAACAAACAATCCTTTACATTTGTCGATTACCGCGTCGTATTGTTTTGAAGTTTTTTGCATGAAACTCTTAATTATTTATGTAAATTTCGTCCAAATTTAACAATAATTTTTAAGCTTGCCACTTTTTAAATTTTTATTAAAATTGTGATTTAAGCGCCCCTAAAATATTCAAATATGAAAAACATTGCCGTTTTTTGCGGATCGAGTATCGGATTTAATGCCGATTATAAAAAGGCCGCTACAACTGTGGGGCTTTATTTTGCCAAAAAAAATATCGGCTTGGTATATGGTGGTGGAAAAATAGGAATGATGGGCGCTTTAGCAGATGCGCTATTGAGCCAAAATGGACATGTAACCGGCGTGATTCCTCACTTATTAAAACACAAAGAAGTTTTTCATGGCAGCATTAGCGAAATGATTGTAACTAAAAATATGAGCGAACGCAAGGTTACCATTAGCAAAATGGTTGACGGCTATATCGCCTTAGCTGGCGGATTTGGAACCTTAGATGAATTGTTTGAAGCCTTAACTTTAGGACAATTAGGTATTGAAAATAAACCAATTGGTTTGCTTAACACCAATGGTTTTTTTGATTTTACCTTAAAACAATTGGAGGTGATGGTTGCCGAAGGTTTTTTAAAAAAAACAAACTGCGATATGCTTCAAGTGAGCGATTCTATTGAAGATTTAATCGCCAAAATGGAAAATTATATTCCGCCAATAATGACAAAAGTGGTTAACACCGTCGCTTCTAAATAACAACTAATGAGGCAGCTAATCAATTGCAAAGGACAACTTATTGACTTATCAATCCCTAAGGTGATGGGGATTTTAAATTGCACGCCCGACTCCTTTTACGACGGGGGCAAATACCATTCCGATGCTTTGCTTTTAAATCAGGTTGAAAAAATGTTGAGCGAAGGCGCAACTTTTATAGATGTGGGCGCCTATTCTTCGCGTCCAAATGCACAAAATATATCGGAACACGAAGAGCTTAAACGAAGCCTAAATGCGGTGCAGCTAATTGTGTCAAAATTTCAGGAAGCATTAATTTCGGTCGATACTTTTAGGAGTAAAATTGCTGTCGAAACCATTAACGCCGGCGCTTGTATGATTAATGATATTTCGGGTGGCAGCCTTGATAAAAATATGTTTGAAACCATTGCCAAGCTTCAAGTTCCTTATGTTTTAATGCACATGAAAGGCACACCAAAAACCATGCAAAACAATCCAAAATACGATGATATTATTTATGAAATGCGTTTGTATTTTTCTGAAAAAATTGCCAATTTAAGAGCTTTAGGTGTTAATGATTTGATTTTGGATGTTGGGTTTGGATTTGGAAAAACCATCGAAAATAATTATACCTTGTTAAAACATTTAGATTTGTTTAAATGCTTTGATTTGCCAATATTGGCAGGGCTTTCGCGAAAATCAATGCTGTATAAAGTGCTCGAAAATACGCCCGAAGAAGCGCTAAATGCCACTACTATTGTCAACACCATTGCGCTGCAAAATGGCGCTTCAATTTTGCGTGTTCACGATGTTAAAGAAGCGCTAGAAACCATAAAGATTTTACAACAATTGCCAAAATAGCCATGAAAAACCTAACTTATTTTTTCATTTTTGCTTTTTTAATAAGTTGTGCAAAACAAGAATTAAAATTGCCCTTGCTTCAAGCCAATAATGCTACAAAAGAGGTTTATAATAATTCTGCCGTTTGGATATTTTATTCCGTTAAGGAAAAAGATACCATCGCTCAACTCAACCAAGGCAACCGCATTGAAACCACCAATTGGCTGTTTAATATTGACCGCCGTCTCACCTTAAAACAAATTTATGCCCCTTTTAAAAAACTCCTAGAAAAACGACAAAAAGCATCGCCTCATCACGTAGATGGTTTGCTAAACTATTTTAGCTTTGCCGATACGCTTTCCCATAAAGTTGCTTTCTTGCCTTTCAATTTTAAAGAAATTGCCTATAACTATCCTTTAGTTAGCGATACCACAAGCCTAAACTTTACATTTTATAAACAGCATTTTGCCTTTAAAAATAGCCTATTTTTATATTCCCAACTCGATTCGGTTATGGCTAAAAACCTCGATAAACCTTCAAGCTACGCAAATCTTGACTGTTATTTTCAAGAAAACCTAGGCTTTGAAAAATACTTGTCAATCAAAGCGAAATGGATTGAATCACCCTACCAAAAACACCTCACAAGCACAACCGAATATTATTTTAAATAGTGGATTTTTTACTGCAATTATTTAGTATTTTTACTTAAAATTATTAAGCTTGGATTATTTAAACTTTAACTTTTTAGACGTTTTAGACATTGTACTCGTCGCTTTTTTGCTCTACACCGTTTACAAATTGGTAAAAGGCACCATAGCTATTAATATTTTTTTAGGGATTGGCATACTTTATTTAATATGGAAATTGACCGAAGTTTTGCAAATGGAATTGCTTAGCGATATTATCGGAAAATTTATTGGTGGCGGATTTATTGCCTTAATCATTGTTTTTCAGCAGGAAATTAGAAAATTTTTGCTAATGTTGGGCTCAACAAATTTTACATCCAAAAAAGGCTTTTTAAAAAGTCTGAATTTATTAAATACCGAGTTAATTGAAATCACCAATGTAGATGCCATATTAGAAGCTTGCAATGAAATGTCGGAAACAAAAACAGGGGCGCTCATTGTTTTAAAACGCAATAACAGCCTCGATTTTGTTAAAGATACTGGCGATTTTATGAATATAGAAGTCAACCGACCCATATTAAAAAGCATCTTCTATAAAAATTCACCACTTCACGATGGCGCTATCATTATTGAAGACAACAAAATAGTGGCTACTAGAGTTATTTTGCCGGTATCAAAAGAAGCGCATATTCCGTTGCGATTTGGTTTAAGACACCGCGCAGGAATTGGCATTACCGATAGAACCGACGCCCTTGCCCTTGTGGTATCAGAAGAAACTGGCGAAATTTCTTACATTAAAGACAGTGAGTTTGTGCTCTATAAAAACATGGAAGATTTAAACTTAAAACTCCGCAAAGATCTTGCTGTTTAATGATTTAAGCAGTGGCTTTTATAAATTGTATTTCGTAAAGTTTGCTATAATAACCTTGTTTTTCTAATAAATCTTTATGAGTGCCCTGCTCAACAACCAACCCTTTATCTAAAACAATAATTTTATCGGCTTTTTTAATGGTTGCCAACCGATGCGCAATTATAATTGAAGTCCGCCCTTGCGTGATTCGTTTTGTTGCTTTTTGGATGAGCTTTTCGGAATAGGAATCAATAGAAGATGTAGCTTCATCAAGAATTAAAATACTGGGCTGCGTAACATAAGCCCTTAAAAAAGCGATTAATTGTCGTTGACCGGATGAGAGCATTGCCCCGCGTTCTTTGACGTTATAATTAAAACCTTCGGGCAGCGATTCTACAAATTTTTTAATGCCAATTTTTTCGGCGGCTTCTTCAACTTGTTCTAAAGTGATATTTTTATTGGTTAAAATAATATTATTAAAAATGGTATCGGCAAACAAAAAAACGTCTTGAAGCACCACGGCAATGTGGTTTCGCAATGAGGTAATTTGATAATCGGCAATGTTAATGCCATCTATTAAAATAGCGCCACTATCAATGTTATAAAATCGGTTTAACAAATTGATAATAGTCGATTTTCCCGCCCCTGTTGCACCAACAATGGCAACCGTTTCGCCCTGTTTTACCTCAAACGAGATGCCTTTTAAAATTGGTTGGTCTTTTATGTAGCTAAATTTCACATCCTTAAAAGAAATGTTCCCTTTAATATGGCTTGTTAGGTGTTTGCCAAGGTCTAATTCTTTTTCATCTTCATCTAGGATTGTAAAAACCCTATCGGCTGCGACCATTCCCATTTGCAAGGTGTTAAATTTATCGGCAATTTGGCGTAAAGGCCTAAACAACATTTGACTCATCATAATAAAACTCATGATTTCTCCAATACTTATGGCGTTGTTCGTGGCCGCTTTTAATCCCCCATACCAAACCACAAAACCAAGTGCGATGCTGGTCAAAATTTCGGCAATGGGGAAAAAGATAGAAAAATACCAAACGGTTTTTACGTGAGCGCGCCTGTGTTTTTCATTGATGCTTTCAAATTTTTGATATTCAATAGCCTCACGGCTAAATAATTGAACAATTTTCATGCCCGAAACACGCTCTTGCACAAAACTATTTAGGTTGGCAATTTGGTTTCGAACATCCTGAAAAGCGCCTATTATTTTTATTTGAAATATTCTAGTTGCATAAATAATGAGTGGTAAAACAGCTAGCACAATGAGCGATAATTGCCAATTCATATAAATCATTAAAATCATTACTGCCACCATTTTAAGTAAATCACTAATAATCATAAACAAACCTTGGCCAAAAACGCTGGCTATGGTTTCAATATCGGTTACAACCCGTGTTACCATTTTACCGACAGGCGTAGTCGAAAAATATTGCATTTTAAACTGCATCAAGTGATTGTAAATTTTTAGGCGTAAATCTTTTATAATGTTTTGCCCTAATAAATTGGCATAGTAGATAAATAAAAACTGTAAAAATACCTCAGCAAAAAGCGCCATAAACATATAAATGGTGTATTGCAAAATCATTGGAGCGTTTTTAAAGGTAATGTAATTATCGACTAATTCCTTTAGTAACCAGGGTCTTACGGCGGCTACAACGGCTAGTAAAATGGTTGACAGCGAAGCGATAATAAATTGCATTCGGTAGTCTTTTACAAACTGCATGAGTCTGAAAAACAACTTAGAGTCGAATGCTTTTCCTGCTACTTTATTATTTTTTTTCTGCTCCATAAGACTATTAAATTACATAAAAAGATGATTAGGATAGTCAATTTTAGTTAAAAACAAACCTTTGGCATAAGCCGAAAACCCGGCGTTTCGGCGGTCTCTGCTTTCTATTAAGGATTTCATATCTTCCACCTCATTTTTACCGGTTCCTATATTTACTAAAGTCCCAACAATGGCCCTAACCATATTTCTTAAAAACCGATTGGCGGAGATGGTAAAAATTAATTCTTGGTCCTTTTGTTGCCAATGCGCTTCCGTAATTTTACAATCATAAGTTTTGACATCGGTTCTTGATTTAGAAAAACATTTAAAATCGGAATAATCAAGTAAATATTTGGCAGCTTCATTCATTTTTTCAACGTTGAGTTGGCGTTGATGAATTTGCCAAGTTGTTTCAAATAAAAACGGATCTCTTCCTAAAAAAATATGATATTGATAAGTGCGGTTTATGGCATCAAACCGGGCATGTGTGCTATCATTAACCTGAAATATTTTATAAATCACAATTGTATCTGGCAAAAAGGCGTTTAATTTATGTGTTAACTCATCGGTATTTAAAGGAATTTCGATATCAAAATGCGCAAAAAATTGTGATGCGTGCACACCAGTATCTGTTCGACCGGCTCCAAAAAGACTAATGGTTTGTTTTAACAATATTTGCAAAGCATCTTGCAAAACTTGCTGAACGCTTAAATCATTAGGTTGCCATTGCCAACCATGATACGCGGTTCCTTTAAATGCTAAATTGATAAAATATCTCAAAAAGTGTACTTTTGTTGATGCAAAGATACAAGAGTATTTTTAAGTATTTGATTTTCTAGCACCCTCATTAATTTTAAAAAATGGTTAAAATTTTATTGCTATCCGATACGCACAGTTACCTAGATGAGCGCATGCTCATTTATATCAATCAAGCAGATGAAGTGTGGCATGCCGGTGATATTGGAGCTGCCGATGTTATTGAAACTATCAAAAAGTTAAAACCCTTACGCGCCGTTTATGGCAATATTGATAGCCGTGCGTTATATAATGAACTCCCAAAAGTTGCTTATTTTAAGGTTGAAAATTATTGGGTTTTAATGACGCATATAGGTGGTTATCCCAATCGGTATGCGCCGGGAATTAAGCAACTATTAATACAAAATAAACCTAACTTATTTATAAGCGGACATTCACATATTTTGCGTGTTATGTTTGATAAAAATCTCAAAATTTTACACATTAATCCGGGGGCTGCCGGAAAAGAAGGCTTTCAAGCTGTGCGAACGATGGTGCGTTTTGAAATCCACGAAAGTGAGGTTAAAAACCTTGAAGTGATTGAATTAGAAAAAAGGGTTTAGATTATATGCCCTTTAACTTAGTCCATTTTTATGGGCAAACATAGCTAAACCAACGGCATTTTTGACTTTAATTTTAGTCATTAAATTTCGGCGGTGGGTATCAACCGTATTTTCACTTAAAAATAAGATATCGGCAATTTCTTTAGTGCTTTTTTCTTGAGCTATCAACTTTAAAATTTCACATTCTCTTGGCGTTAATGAAGATGCCAAGATGCCTTCTTGCCCAACTTTTTCATCAACCGTTTGACCTAAAAGCGATTGCATCATCTTTTCCTTTATATCAGGTGTAAAATATTGCTCTCCTTCATAAACTTTATGAACCGCTTCTATTATAGTTTGACCCGCCATTTTTTTAGGGATGAACCCACGAGCGCCCAACTTTAAAACCTCTTTTATCAATTTTACATCATCATAACTTGAAAGCACAATAACTTTAGGTTTTTGTTGCATAGAACCCATTTCGCGTAAAAACTGAAGGCCGTCTTTAATGGGCATATTGATATCTAACACCAAAACATCCGCAAAATTTTTCTGATACCATTCAATTATTTCATCACCGTTTAGCGAAAAACCTACCACGTTAATGGTGCTATCAGAACTTAATACCGCTTTAATAGCATCGATTACAATCTCGTGATCGTCGGCTAAATGGACTTTTATACTTGATTTTAATGCCATAGTTTAGGTTTTATTTATAAAAATGACTTAAGAATTATTTTCTAATTTGCACGTAAAGATAAAAAATAAAATTGAACTCAAAAAAAGTCAAGTGATTAAAAAATAAAAAACCACCTGAACTAAAACAGGTGGTTTAATAAGCACTAAAAAACTAAGATTTTAGGTTTACCGCAATCGATCTACAGATTTTACAAGTGCTTCATCCTTTTGTATCGCCCTATTGGCAAAGACCAATAAAACAATATTTAAAACCGGAAAAAAAGCACCAATACCCTTCTCTGAAACTAAAGTTTCTCCAGATAAATTTTGCAGATAATATAACAATACACCTAACAAATAGAGGTTTATAATCAAATTTAGTCTATTTAAAACAAACTGATTTTTTCTTTTTTTATAAGTAAACAAGCTCAAAATTGCCAAAAAGCTAACCAATAAAAAAGCAATGGCAATGCTCATCAATACGATTTGATTTGATTTAAAAGCTTGATAGGCATAAAAAACGCCCTGATTATCTTTCCATAACGGAAAAACAAACATTAAGCCACTGCTAAATACCGCAATTAAAATCAAATATAAAGACTGAATACGCTGAATCATCTATTTTTTTATATAAATGCAAATTTAACTGAAACTTTTTTAATTGTCACTTTTTTATATTTAAAAAATAAATTGTAATATTGCATTATTATTCACGTCATAGTCGTGGTCTTCACCATAAATTTTTGAATTCAAAAAATAAATACATCGAGTATTCTTTTAAAAAGAATTTTTCAACTAATCTTAATATTTTATGTTTGATATTGAAGCCTTAAATGGGAAAAAATTAGCAGATTTGTTAGATATCGCTAAGGAATTAAATGTTCCAAAATTTCGTCAATTAAAGAAAAATGAATTAATTTATCAAATACTAGACCTTCAGGCTATTGCGCCAAAAACCGTGAGTCAGCCTAGTCTCGCTAAAGAAAACCGAATGGACAATAAACCACGGCGCAGACGCATACCGAGTAACAACCAAAATCAAGTTGCCAATCAAGCTTTTGTTGAACGGGTTACGATGCGCGAAGAACAAGTTACGGCAAGTCAAATAGCATTGCCACTTGAAGAAGTTACAATTGAAAACGTAGCAGAAATTCAACCAATTGCGGTTCAATTTGATCAAACCGAAAAAAGACCGGATTCAAGACCTCGAACCCACAAAAAAACCCTTCACAAAGCTTCAAATCAAAAAGTTCCTATTCACAATCATCCTAAAAATGTAGATTCCTCAATACCATTAAACGAACCCATTTTAATTGAGGCAGAACCCATTATTGTTGATACAGTCGAACCCATTATTGCTCCTGTTGAGCAAGCAATACAAAACAACCAAATAAAAAAAGAAAATCTGCCCAGAAATCAACAAAATTTCAATAAATATCCCAATGAACAAAAAAGAGTTGGCAAATATCGCGATCCCGATTATGAATTTGACGGCATTATTGAAAGCGAAGGTGTTTTAGAAATTATGCCCGATGGCTATGGCTTTTTGCGTTCTTCCGATTATTATTATTTATCATCACCCGATGATATTTATGTATCGCAATCGCAAATTAAATTATTCGGTTTAAAAACCGGAGATACTGTTAAAGGAATTGTAAGACCTCCAAAAGAAGCCGAAAAATATTTCCCTTTAATCCGCGTGTCATATATTAATGGTTTAAAGCCCGAAAACGTGAGAGATCGCGTTTCTTTTGAACATTTAACACCGCTATTTCCAACAGAAAAATTTGATATTACCACCAAAGGAAGTTCCATTTCAACAAGAATTATGGATATTTTTTGTCCGATTGGCAAAGGACAGCGTGGCATGATTGTTTCGCAGCCAAAAACCGGTAAAACCATGTTGTTAAAAGACATTGCTAACGCCATTGCCGCCAATCATCCCGAGGTTTATCAAATTATTTTACTCATTGACGAACGCCCTGAAGAAGTTACCGATATGCAACGCAGCGTTAGAGGTGAAGTCATTGCTTCTACTTTTGATGAGCCTGCCGAAAAACATGTAAAAGTCGCCAATATTGTGCTTGATAAAGCAAAACGATTGGTAGAATGTGGGCACGATGTGGTTATTTTATTAGATTCCATTACCCGTTTGGCGCGCGCTTATAACACCGTTGCCCCAGCCTCCGGAAAAATTCTTTCGGGTGGTATTGATGCCAATGCACTTCACAAACCAAAACGCTTTTTTGGCGCTGCCCGAAACATTGAAAATGGTGGTTCATTAACCATTATCGCTACGGCACTTACCGAAACCGGCTCAAAAATGGACGAAGTTATTTTTGAAGAATTCAAAGGAACCGGTAATATGGAATTGCAATTAGACCGCAATATTTCTAATCGCAGAATTTTTCCAGCCATTGATTTAGTGAAATCGAGCACGCGTAGAGATGACTTATTATTGGATGATAAAACCATTCAACGTATGTGGATTTTACGCAAATACTTGGCGGATATGAATCCCGTTGAAGCGATGGAATTTATCAATGACAGGATAAAAACGACTCTAAATAATACAGAATTTTTGATTTCGATGAACGGATAATTTTTAAAAATATTTCTTTCAAAGCATTTAAATTGTTGTATATTTGCACCCTTATATCGCGGGATAGAGCAGTAGGTAGCTCGTCGGGCTCATAACCCGAAGGTCACTGGTTCGAGTCCGGTTCCCGCTACTAAAAAAACCACCTCAAATCGAGGTGGTTTTTTTGTGATTAGCGTTTTTGTTAAGAAGCTTATTGGCTTTTTCGATAAATGGGAATGCTTTTAGCTACTATAAACACTTCAAATCGAGATGGTTTTTTTAATTTATCAATACCTCTAAAAAATTATTTAAAGCGCTCCAATATTCCCCCTTATCGGGATTGTTATTCCACAAGGCTTTAGACCCGTGAACGCCTGCTTCTCTTGGAATAAATTGCACTTGATTTTTAGTTAATTTCATCTTTGAGATCAGCTTGGTTAACTCAGGCGCTTCTTCTTTTGACGAAGTTACAAACATCGGTTTTTTAAAATCGGCTAATTTAGTTTTTAAAGTGCCTTTTTTCTCCACAAAATAATCACCCGGGCTAAAGGCTATTAAGGCTTTAACCTTATCATTTGAACTGGCAAAATACATTGAAAGTGCGGCGGAATATGAGCTACCCCAAAGGATTATTTTTTTATGATATTTATCTGAAGCATAGTTAATAGCAGCTTCAATGTCTTGCTCGGCATCTAAAAATGCCGTTGGTTTTCCCAATTTAGTAGCGGCAACAAAGGTTTCGTTTACTTTGCTGTTTAAAGTTCCACCCGACCTTTGATCAATTGCTATTAAATTGAAGCCTTTTTCAAAGAGTGTTAACGCAATTTCGTCGTATTCGGCTTTGTTAAACCGCGCTTGATGACAAAGTAAAATAACGGGGAGTTTGTCGTTATTATGATATAAATTAGCTGTTATTGGCACGCCATCAATGGACTTAAAACTAATTTTTTCTGGTTTTATATCCTGACCATAAATAGTTCCAGATAAGATGACAAAAGTGTAAAATAAATGTTTTAGATGTTTCATTTTTTTAGATTTAATAATTATAGCCTTTGCCTTCATTAGCTTCAAGATTTACGCCCAAAGACAAAACCATTCTATTTACAAAATTAAAATAGGCTACCACAAGTGTGGCATCTAGAATCGCTGCATCTGAAAAGCCAATTTTTTTTAAATTATCAATTGTTGCGGACTCCTTGAACTCATTTGTGTTAAGCGTGAGCTTTTTAGCAAACTCACACAATGCTAATTGTCTGTCGTTTAAACCAGCATCTAAATAGTTTGTACGCAATTTTTGAACCCTATCATCATCTTTCCAATAATTGTTTAATGCTTGTGAATGGTGAATTTGACAATAAAAACATTGGTTTGAAACCGAGGTAACAACGGCCATCATTTCTCGTTCTGCGCGCGATAAGTCTGATTTTGAAAACATAATTTCCATATACAAATCGATATGTTTGATAATGCTTTCTGGCCTTAAGCTTTGAATTTTATGAACTTCGGCAAGTTGTCCTCTTTTTTGAATAATTTCATCATAAATTTCTTTTAACCTTCCCGTTGCTTCTTGTTGTTGAATGACTTTTATTCTGCTCATTTAGATGGTAATTTGTGATTAATTAGGTGCTTTTTTATTTAACAAAAATAGCTATCCTATTAAAAAATAAAGATAACAAAGTTTAAATTGTTGGCAAATAATTTAATTGAGATAACCTCAATTCAAAAAAGCCAATAAAGACTGAAATCGCTTTATTGGCTTTAAATATTTATTTTTTAAATTATTTTTTCCAAATACGACCTGCAAAGGCGGCATCTAATTTAGGATTTGTAATGTGATTAGAATAATTACTCATTGTTTTTACGGCAATTCCGGCAATAATCCCTAATACGTGTGATTCGGAATAGCCAACTGCTAAAAATGCATCTACTTCTACTTGCGAAACATTACCACGAGTGGCGGTGAGTGATCGCGTTAATTTTGACAAGGCCGCTAATTTTAAATCGGGAATTTGTTTGCCTTCGCGGATGGCATTTGTTATTTCGGCGGGAACTTTTGTCATCATATCGCCAACAAAACTGTGGGCAGCCATACAATATTCACAATTATTTTCGTAAGCTACCGATAAAAAAACCACTTCTTGCTCTACGGGAGAAAATCCGGAATTGGCTCTAAAGCTGTGATAAGAATAGGTGTAAGCATCTAGCAAAGCAGGATTGTTTCCCATATCTTTATACATATTAGGTACAAACCCAAGCGCTTTTTGGGTGCTGTCAAAAATTCCCTGAGATACCGGTGAAACTGGATTGTTTTCTAATTTTAAATGTGCCATTATTTTGTGTTTTAGTTAGATTAATAATTTGCTTCTACGGTAACTTCAACTACTTTAGCAATATTTGTTGAAGGTTTTCCGCTTTTAAAAGCAATTTTATAGTCGTTTAAAGTAATCTTAAATTTCGAATTTAGACTAATTTTACCAGATTTTATATTAATTGTAGCTTTTTCATTAATTTTTTTAGTAACCCCATGAATGGTTAAATCGCCTGCAACTTCAACATTGTAAGTGCCATCTTTATCAAAATTCACTTTAGATAAATCTCCTATTTTACCCACAAGTTTAGCCTTTGGGTATTTTTTAGTATCTAAAAATTTATCGGTATTAAAGTGCTCTTGCATCAAGGCTTTTACAAATTCAAAGCTTTGCATTGGAACGGAAAACACGATTGCACCAGTACTTTTTTCAATGGTGCCTAGAGCCTTATAATTTTGCGCTTTAATATCTTCGGCAGGCGTTGATGAAAAGAATTCGAAATGTGTTTTAGTTGTCACTAATTTTTGTGCCGTAATTTTAAAAGTTGATAAAAAGATTGTTGCTACAGCAATTATTGAAAGGATTGTTGTTTTTTTCATTTTTGTTAATTTTAATTGTTATTTGTTATTTGTTTTCTACGATATCACTTTTTTCAATGATTACGTTTTCATAAAGTTCTAAATCTTCATCATAGGCAGCTCCTGATCGGATAACGCCTTTAATGGTAACGGCATCTCCAAGCTTTAAGTTTGTGGTATGTAAATTTGTTTCGCTCGTAAAAGTGCAGCTTACACCGGCTTTATCGGCATCCGATTTTAAAAGAATGACTTTTTGATGGTTAAAATCTTCGGTAATTTCAGTGATGGTTCCTGATATTTCGAGTACTTTCGAATTCCCTTCTTTGTCTAAATATTTATCATTAGCTGCTTGTGCATCTGTTAAATATTCAGTTACAATTTGACTGGCGCTAAGACTAAAATCTGTGTTCGTATTTTGCACATTTCTAGCCGGTTTATTAAACAAGTAAAAGCTTACGCTTCCGGCAATTATTAATCCCAATCCTATGATGATAAGGGTGATTTTTAAAATTTTGTTTTTTGCTGACATTTTTGGTTTTTTTAATTGTTTTAACTGGTTCAATAGACGACTAGGTTTTCGTTCCTAACAAAAAAATAAAAAATTTAATCTTATTTTTAGACCTTTTAGTATTTCTTTAACAAGCTTATAAAATTCAATAATGTCATTAGATTTTAGCTAACATACTTGTTTTTAGTACATTAAAAATGTAACTTTATTATCCGCCGTAATTTCATAATTTTATTACGTCTTATAGAACATCTTTATTTAATTTTAACCAAATTAATCACACTAAATGACGTTAGCTTTACATTTTATATTAGGTTTTATCACTTCATTTTTAGGGACTTTAACGCCCAGCATGTTAAACATGACCACCGCAAAAATAAGCCTCAGCAAAAATAAAGTTGAAGGTGTTAAGTTTGCCATAGGCGCATCAATAGTGGTATTAGCTCAAGTTTATATCGCTATTTTATTTACCAAATTTTTAAGAAGTAATCCGTCATTTGTACAATCGCTTCAAAAACTGGCAATTGTCATATTTGCAATATTGTCTTTCTATTTTTATCGCCAATCAAAAAAAGATAAGGAACCGGCAAATTCTGTTAAAGTAAAAGCCGGAAATAGTTTTGTAGTCGGGCTTTTATTATCGGCTTTAAACATGTTTTCCATTCCGTTTTATTGTGGTGTAACAACCGCGTTAGATGTTGCGGGTTGGTTAAAATTTTCACAAACAACCATTGTGTCTTTTGTTATTGGCTCGGCACTTGGCACGTTTACCTTATTGGCCATGTATGCCAACTATGCACAACTCATTCAACTAAAATCAAAAGGCTTGGCCAAAAACTTGAACTTGATTTTAAGTATTTTAACTGGAGGATTAGCCCTTATAACACTCATAAATCTATTTTAAATTAAAGCTGAAGCTCATGAATCAATCAAATTTAAAATCATTAACCATTTTTGGCTTTCTCGGACTTATAGGAGCCATAGGTGTTGGGATTGGCGAATTTTTATTGCACTATTCGCCTAATGGCATTGGTTATGATGGCACTAATTTTGAATTTTTTAATCAAATTTCGTCAAGCAGACTCACACTTGGTCACTTTATGGCTATTTCTTTTGTTCCATTTTATATTGCCGGTTATTATCATTTATTCTTAATATTTAAAGATAAAAGTCCCAAAATTGCCCGTGCCATTTTTGCACTGGGCATCATCGCCTTTATCATTGGCGGTATGTGGATTTCATCACGGGCACAATTGGGCTATTTGGTTCATAAAATTGCCGAATTTCCTGATGATAAAGCCCTGCAATCGCTCATTGAAGTATATAAAGTACACGCCGAAATTTTGGTAAAATCTTTGCGGATTTGGATTCTTGCGATATCTGTTTTATTTGTAATTCCCATACTAAAAGGTGAAACTATTTATCCCAAATGGATGGCTATTTTTAATCCTATTGTTATCTTATTATTGATTTTAATTATTTATAATATTGCACCAAGCATAGGTTTTATTATTGGACCAATCGCTATGAATGTGGTGCATTTTATCCTATTTTTCTTGTCATTACTTTTCGTAAAAATAAACTCAAAAAACTTATAAAATGAAAAAATTTAAATGGATTATTCCCTTATTTCTAGTCGTGATTATTGGCATTATTTTAATTTTCTTTTGGAAAGACACTACCAATCCTTATGCAACGAGTCCACTAGCTATTAAAGGTTGTGATTTAAGCATTGCCGACTCAATTATTCCAAAATTTACCGAAATACCTTTTGGCTTTAAACACCAGTTTGATGACAAAAACAGCCTACCTGTGATGGCTTCATGCCTGATTGATTTCAATAATGATGGCATTGATGAAGTGTTTGTTGGCGGTGGCAGCGCACAACAAGACGCGCTTTTTCAATATCAAAAGGGTACTTTTATAGCTATTTCATCAAAAGTAAAATTACCTACAAAAAAAGGGAACACATTAGGAGCCGTTTCTTATGATTTTAATCAAGATGGCTTTACCGATATTTTGGTAACCAGAGATACCGGCGTTTTTGTACTCTTAAATAATAACGGTAGTTTTTCTGAACAAAAACTAGAGATCCCCCTTAACAATAAAACAACACCTTTATCCTTAACGCTAGGCGATATCAACCAAGACGGTCATATAGACATGTTTGTTGCGGGTTATATTAAAAAGGAATTGATGGAAGGTCAAACCATTTTTAATGACAAAAAATACGGTGGCTCAAGCATTTTATTGTTAAATAATGGTGATAATACCTTTACAGATATAACAAAACCAGCCGGTTTAGAATACATTCACAACACCTTTCAAGGCGTTTTTGTAGATGTTAATAAGGACCAAAAACTCGACTTAGTTGTGGCTTATGATACCGGTGAACCACGCATTTATATCAATCAAAATGGCACCTCTTTTATATTAAAAACCAATCCACTAACAGACAAATATTCCTATCCTATGGGCATTGCCGTTGGCGATTATGACAACAATCAAAGCCCTGATTTATTCTTTTCAAATACCGGAACCTCTGTGCCAAAAGCCTTGGCTAAAGGCGATTTAAAAGACGGACAAGAATTGTTTACCGATTGGATTCTATTTAAAAATGACAGTATTGGTAATTTTATCGATGCCGCCAAACAAACCCATATTGCCGAATTTGAATTTTCGTGGGGAGCCATTTTTGAAGATTTTAATTTAGATGGCAAACAAGATTTAGCGGTAGCCGAAAATTACATCGCTTTTCCACCTCAAGCCTTATTTAAATTGCCTTGTCGCTTTTTAATTCAATTAGATAATGGCACTTTTGCTGCTACCGAAGAGCAGGCTAAAGTCATCAATAAAAATTATGCCATTACGCCTTTAAGTAGCGATTTTAACAATGACGGTTATCCCGATTTAATTTATGCAAACCTCAATGGCGACGTAAAAGCCTTTATCAACAACGGCGGCAAAGCAAACTTTTTAAAAATAACCTTGCAAGATAAAGCCAATTTAATAGGCGCTACCGTTAGTGTAACAACCGAAAATGGCACTCAAACTAACTATAATATTATTGGAGAAGGCTTGTGTAGTGACCAATCAAATACCCTAATTTTTGGTTTGGGAACGGCCAAAACTATTAAATCAGTAAGCGTAAAAGATGCGCAAGGTCAAATGCAAATTTTAAATAATAGTGCCATTAATAGCACAATTGTCATCAAAGAATAATAAGCCTTAGCTTCATTACTTAAATTTAAAACAACACTTAAAAATTCATGAACTACTCCATTTTAATTAAAAGCATCTTTTTGCTAGCTTTATTAAATGCATGTGCGACTTATCAAAAAAATCATTTGCAAAAACCTCAAATTAAAACGCTTGCAAGTTTAGATTCAGTTGATTATTCCTTTTACCTGATTGGCGATGCCGGAGAATCAAAAACCTCAAATCACGTTTTAGCTGCGCTTAAATCAAAACTCGATAGCGCCTCTCAAAACACTTCTTTACTTTTTTTGGGTGATAACATTTATCCTAAAGGAATGCCAAAAGAAAATAGTAAAAACAGGCATGATGCCGAAAATAGCATTAACAATCAATTAGCTGTTACTAAAAATTTTAAAGGTAAGGTAATTTTCATCCCAGGAAACCACGATTGGTATCGCGGCTTAGAAGGATTAAAACGCGAATCAGATTATATTGAAAAGAACTTAAAAAACAACAAGGTATTTTTTCCTTCAAATGCCTGCCCCATAGAGCAAATAAAAATTAACAGCCAAATAAGCATCATCCTAATTGATAGCCAATGGTATTTAGAAAACTGGGACAAAAACCCTAAAATTAACGATGATTGTAGCGTCAAAACGCGTGAGGATTTTTTTTTAGAATTGGAAGATCTCATCAAAAAAAATGAAGGTAAAACTACGCTAATTGCCATCCACCATCCCATGTTTAGCAATGGCCCTCACGGCGGACAATTTTCTGTTAAACAACAATTAAAACCCTTGCCAATATTAGGTTCTTTAGTGAGCCTGATTCGAAAAACAGGTGGCATTTCACCTCAAGATCTTCAAAATAAGCGCTATTTAGAATTGCGTAAACGCCTTGTAACACTGGCACAATCAAACAATAAAGTCATTTTGGTTTCGGGACATGAACACAATTTGCAGTTTTTAAAAACTAATAATGTACCCCAAATAATAAGTGGTTCAGGTTCTAAAATTAGTCCGGTACGACAAAATGCCAATGCTTTTGGATTAGCCGATAATGGCTTTGCAAAATTAGTAGTTTATAAAGATGGCCATTCTGATGTTCTTTTTTACAACCTCCAAAATAATGCTGCGCACCTTGTTTACAAAACTGAAGTTTTAAAAGCAACTACTAAACCTTCACTAAATCAATACCCTACAAATTCAAATAAAACGAGTCTTGCTTCCATTTATTCACAAGAAGAAACCACAAAAAAAGCCCTCTACAAAAAATTATGGGGTGAACGTTACCGCGATTATTACAGCGCCGATATTGAAGCAGAAACCGCAAATTTAGACACACTTTTTGGAGGCTTAAAACCTGTTAAAGCGGGCGGAGGTCACCAATCATTGTCCTTGCGACTAGTCGATAAAAAGGGGCGCGAATTTGTGATGCGTTCACTGCGAAAAAGTGCCACGCAATATTTGCAAGCCGTTGCCTTTAAAGATCAAAATATCGAGGGAAAATTTGAAAACACTTCGGTAGAAAGCCTTTTGATGGATATTTTTACCGGATCACATCCTTATGCACCCTTGGTAGTAGGCACGCTTGCCGATGGCCTTTCGGTTTTTCACACCAATCCAAAATTGTATTACATCCCAAAACAGACTGCTTTACAAGAATTTAATGAAACTTTTGGCGACGCACTTTACATTGTTGAAGAACGGGTTAGCTCCGGCAACCAAAAGCTTGAAAATTTTGGCAATGCCACCAAAATTATCAGCACCAACGATTTATTTAAAAACCTTCGCAAAAATAGCAAGTATTCATTAGATGAAGCGGCCTATATAAGAGCGCGTTTATTCGATATGCTTATCGGCGATTGGGATCGCCACGAAGACCAATGGCGCTGGGCAGAATTTGAAGACAACAAAGGGCAAATAAATTACAAACCAATTCCGCGTGATCGAGACCAAGCTTTTTCTATTATGGCCGATGGAGCAATTTTAGGAACCTCGTCCTCGCTTTTCCCAACTTTGCGCTTTCTAAAATCGTATGATGCCGAATTAAAATCTCCTAAATGGTTTAATTTAGAACCCTTTCCATTAGATAAAGCCCTTATTACAAAATCAGATAAGTCAGTTTGGGATGCACAAGTAGCTTACATACAAAACCATTTGACCAACGAACTTATTGAAGCTGCTTTTAACAAGATGCCGAAGGAACTGATTGATAAAACCATTGATGACCTAAAACTCAAACTAAAAAATCGACGTCAAAAACTACAAGAAATTTCGGATACTTATCAAAAACTGCTTAATAATTACGTAATTATTAAGGGTACCGATAATGTTGACCAATTTGATATTGTTAGACTTGCCCAAAACAAAACCAATGTAAAAATCTATCAACTTAAAAAACCAGGTGAAAAAATCTTGTTTTATAATCGAACTTTTAAGGCTAATGAAACAAAAGAATTATGGATTTATGGTTTAGATGATGACGATAGCTTTAACCTTACGGGTGATGAAAAAAGTGCAATAAAAGTACGCCTTATCGGAGGTCAAAATAACGACACTTACAACCTTGCTAATAGCTCAAAAGTGTTAGTATATGATTATAAATCAAAGAAAAATACCTTTAAATCGGATAAGGCACACTTAAGATTGACCGATGATTATGATACCAATGTTTACAATTATAAAAAACCAAAATACAATTCCTTTCAAATGTTGCCAAGTTTAGGTGCAAATAAAGACGACGGCTTAAAAATTGGGTTAAGCAACCAATTTACCTTAAATAAATTTGAGCGCAACCCGTTTACACAACAGCATCTTTTAAGTGCTAATTACTATTTGGCAACAAGTGGTTATGAGCTGAATTATTCGGGAGAATTTGCCCATATTTTTAAGCATTGGAATTTTAAATTGTCATCACAATTCACCAGTCCCAATTACAGTATCAATTTTTTCGGATTTGGAAATGACTCTAAAAATTTAGAAGCCCTTTTTGATGACGATTATAACCGTGTAAAAATTAAAACCTTTGAGGTTTTACCGGCTTTAGTTTGGCACGGACCACTTGGCGGTCAATTTAGTATGGGTCTATCTTATGAAAGTAAAACCGTTGAAAACACCCTTGGTCGCTTTGTTAATACCACAACCCAACTTGAGCCAAATGTTTTTAAAACCCAACATTTTATTGGAAGTGTGCTTGAATATAACTTTGAAAATTTCGACTTTAAAACTTTTCCAACTTTAGGTTTAAAAGCTAATTTATCTGTTGGTTTTAAGGCCAACACCAATTCTGACGCACGCTTTGGATTTTTAATTCCCAGTTTGGCAGTCGATTATAAATTAGATGAGGATGGCAAATTAGTGTTAGCGACAAAAATTAAAACCCACCTTACCTTTGGCGATGGGTTTGCATTTTATCAAGCGGCGAGCCTTGGAGCCAATGACGGATTAAGAGGTTTTCGCAACCAGCGCTTTACCGGTAAAAATTCATTTTATCAAAATACCGATTTAAGGCTAAAATTAAGGTCATCACATTCTAGTTTTATCCCTATAAAAATGGGTATTTACGGCGGATTTGACTATGGGCGTGTTTGGTTAAAAAACGACACTCTAAACGTTTGGAATATTTCTTATGGCGGTGGCTTTTGGTTTGATGGCGCAGGAATTTTTTCATCGCAAATCGCCCTTTTTAACTCAACCGATGGCGCGCTTTTATCCTTTGGTTTAGGATTCGGATTCTAATTTTAATCAGCTTTGTAAACAATTATGTTTAAATTTGATAACACAATGACCAAAAATTAACACCATGGACCAAACAATTTTAAATCAAGTTGAAGCCTTTGCAACCAATCTGATAGTTAATGAACTGCCCGATAGTGTGCTTTATCACGATATCAGCTTTACCCACCGTTTGGTGGCTTCCGTTAAGGAAATTTCACAAAAAGAAGGCCTTTCGGATGCCGATAGTGAACTTTTAATAATAACGGCATGGCTTTACGGAACGGGTTATAGGGATGTTGAAATGTTTAAAGGAAAAAAATTATTTTCAAGTTGCATTGCCTGTACCCAGCAAATTAGCAAGCAATTTTTAAGCAGTATTCATTACCAATCAGATAGTATTAAAATCATTTTCAATATTTTAGAAAAGTCAACACCAAACAACACCCCAAATGGAATCTTAGAACAGGTTTTTGTAGATGCCATATATATGGATTTTGCTCAAGATAAAGGTCTTAAATACATCAAAAAAATGTACCAAGAATTGCTGCTTTTTAATGATGTTACCATTGTTAAAAAGAACTGGTATCAATACCTCATCGACTTATTAGAAAATCATCAATATTATACAAATTATGGCAAAAGCACTTTAGAACAAAAAAAATTTCGTCTCATTAAAGAACTCAAGCAACAATATAAAGATTTAGAGAATATTGAACGCGTAGCTTTGCGTAAAGAGTTAGATATTAGCGATGAAGAGCTTAAAAGCCTAAAAGCTAACTTAAGTACTTCAAAAGAAATTGACAGTAAAACCATTCAAACAGTTTTTAAAACCACTTCCAAAAATCATTATACCTTAAATCAAATGGTTGACCGCAAGGCGAATATTATGATTTCTATCAATGCCATTATCGTTTCATTGCTAATCGGAAAAGTTATTGCACCCGCTTTAAACGGATTAAATATTGAATTAATTCCTGTTTTTATTATGGCCGGAGCCGGAGGCATTTCGATGTTCTATGCTATTTTAGCTGTTAAACCCGACAGCACCCACGGCGAATTTTCGGAAGATGAGGTGCGCAGTAAACAAGGGAATTTGCTCTTTTTTGGCAATTTTCACAATATGCGCTATAAAGATTATGAATGGGCCTTTTTGCAAATGTTAAACGATAAAGACTACCTCTATACCTCAATGATTCGCGATATTTATTTCTTGGGACAAAAAATTAAAAAGAAACACGACCGCTTAAGGACTTCATTAAATGTCTTTTTAATAGGCACAAGCCTAACCATTATTAGCTTTTTAATGTTGAAGTTTATTGTTT
>PFPU01000057.1 GCA_002793215.1 Flavobacteriales bacterium CG_4_10_14_0_2_um_filter_35_18 | reverse complement strand
CGTAAAATTTTGTGTAAAAAAATTGGCTAATGTAAAAATAGCAGCCGCCCCAAGTCCTGCCGAAAAATAAAAAAACAAAAACTTTTTACCGCCCCACATTTGCTCTAGAGGAGAACCAAAAGCGTATAAAGCATACATATTAAACAAAATGTGCATAAATCCACCATGCATAAACATGTGAGTAACAACTTGCCAACTATGAAAATAAGGACTTTGCGGATAAAACAATGCAAACCATTCAAATAAAGTATTTTCATCAAATACATAAAAAGTTGCGACAAAGAAAATGACATTTATTATAATCAGGTTTTTAATAATGGGAGGCAATTGTATCATAAATTAAAATTTTTAAAACGACTTAAATTTTTTTTCAATATCATCAATAGATAAAGTTATAAAAGTGGCTTTGCCTTGTGGCGAAATGTTTGGTTCTTTACAGCTAAATAAATTATTTAAAATTGATTCTTGTTCTTTGGCACTTAGCGAAGTACCGTTTTTTATGGCCAAATTTTTTGCCATACTTTTTGCGATACCGTCAACTTGGCTAAAATTACTACTTTCAGTTTGATTTTGTAAATCATCTAACAAATTTTCTAAAAGGGGTTGAATTTGTGATTCTTTTACCGTTAACGGGATGCCTATAATGAGGAGGTCATCATTAGATTTAAACTCAAATCTAAAGCCAATACTTTCAAAATCAGAAATTAAGGATTTTATCAATTGAATTTCTTGTTGGTTTAAATTGATGCTTAACGGAAAAATGAGCGCTTGGCTGGTTGATTCTTCTAAAGTAATTTTTGTCAAAAAATCTTCATATAAAATCCGTTGATGCGCCAAATTTTGATTAATCATCACCAAACCCGATTTTATAGAGCCTAAAATATAGGTATTGCGAATTTGCAAGCTCACCTGATTTAAACTGTTTGCTTGATCATCAAATAAATTTTCATTTGGTTGTGCATTAGCATTATTACCATCAAAAATGGGAGTGGTATCATAAAGTGTTTCCCAGTTTTTTAATGGCGGATTTTGTTTAAAATTGTCGTTAAACGGATTAAAGTTGGCGTCGATTTCAATTTTTGGTATGCCTACCATTTTATTTCTATAATCATAAGGCAAATCAAAACTATTATTCTGTTCAAAATCTAGGATAGGCGCAACTTGATATTGCCCCAAACTGTGCTTAATAGTCGATTTGATAATGGCATAAATGGATTGCTCATTTTCGAATTTCACCTCTGTTTTTGTGGGATGAATATTGATATCTATTTGATTTGGAGGAACATTTAGGTATAAAAAATAGGTAGGGTGGTAGCCCGAACCTAAAAGTCCTTCAAAGGCTGAAGTGATGGCGTGATTTAGGTAATTGCTTTTTATAAAGCGATTATTAGCAAAAAAAAACTGTTCGCCCCTTTTTTTCTTAGCAAATTCGGGTTTTGCAATAAAGCCCGTAATGCTAACCAGTTCGGTTTCTTCGGTTATGGGAACCAATTTTTCGTTAGTTTTTTTACCAAAAACATTTACAATGCGTTGCCTAAAATTACCGGCAGCAAGTTGGTATACGTTGCTATCATTGTGATAAAAAGAAAAAGCAATGTCAGGGTGTGCCAAAGCTGCCCGTTGAAATTCGTCAATAATATGGAGTGTTTCAATGCTATTCGATTTTAAAAAATTGCGTCTAGCAGGGATATTATAGAATAAATTTTTAACGGCAATGCTGGTACCGGTAGGATTTGAAATCACCTCCTGACTCATCACTTTACTGCCTTCAATGGTTATTTGTGTACCCAGTTCTTGGTTGTCGGTTTTAGTTTTTAGCTCCACGTGAGCGATGGCTGCAATAGAAGCAAGTGCTTCGCCTCTAAAACCTTTGGTGTGCAAATTAAAAAGGTCTTCGGCGCAATTTATTTTAGAAGTAGCGTGGCGTTCAAAAG
Organism: Flavobacteriales bacterium CG_4_10_14_0_2_um_filter_35_18; assembly: GCA_002793215.1. GTDB lineage: Bacteria > Bacteroidota > Bacteroidia > Flavobacteriales > Flavobacteriaceae > CG1-02-35-72. The sequence continues at coordinate 4,735 of PFPU01000057.1, read as the reverse complement.
CCAAGCGCGCATCGGTAGGACTCATACCAAAACCATTATCAATTACTTGGATGAGAATTTTGCCGGCATCTTTTACCAATAATTTAATATGTGTAGCATGAGCATCAATGGCATTTTCGAGTAATTCTTTAACCACCGAAGCGGGTCTTTGAACAACTTCGCCAGCGGCAATTTGGTTAGCCACGTGGTCGGGCAGTAAGTGAATGATATCGGTCATTAAAAAAATGAGATTCCTAAATATTTTAAATAGAGATAAGCAAAAAGTACCAAAACAACAATAATAATGGCAATTCTCATGTTTGCTGATGAATTAGTTGTAACCTTATTTTTTTTCCATGAAGCCCTAAAATTTATGGGTATTTTAATTTCGCTTGGAGCTAACTGTTCGTTTTCATATTTTTTTTTAAGCGCTTCTAGGCGCTCTTTGCGTTCATTGTAAAAACGAGGCGTGTAATTAAACACATAATGTGCGCGTTGTTTAAAAAGATTGCCGATCATAATTTTTATGAAAAATAAGGTAAATCAAAAGTACTCATTTTGTAATGAGTGGTCAAATTTTGTTGAAAAGTTGCTGTTAATTCTATGCTAAAGTAGCCATTTTAAGGGCTGCTACGGCACATTCAATCCCTTTATTTCCGTGCTTTCCACCCGAACGGTCGAGGGCTTGTTGAAGGGTGTTGTCGGTTAACAAACAAAATATTACGGGTGTATTATATTTAATATTTAGGTCTTTAACCCCTTGAGAAACAGCATTACAAATAAAATCAAAATGTTTAGTTTCGCCCTGAATAACACTTCCAATAATAATGACGGCATTCAACTTATGGGTTTCTATTAAATGTTTTGCGCCATAAATCAATTCAAAACTACCGGGAACCTTGATGCTGATGATATTTTTTTGATCGACGCCATTTTCGACTAAAGTGTTAAATGCGCCTTTATATAAAGCATCGGTTATGTTGTTGTTCCATTCTGCCACAACCAAACCGATGCTTAAATTTTTTGTATTTTTTAAGTCTTCTTTACTATAAGAAGATAAATTTTTTCCGGCAGTAGCCATTAAATTTATTTTACTGAATATTTAGCTTTATTTACGTAATAAGCAATGTCAACTGCTTGATCTGAAAAAGGGTAATCCTTTTCTATTTTTTCAAAAAATTCCAATGCTTTTGACGCTTTACCTAAATTTAGAGCGGTTTGCCCGGCTTTAAATAAAAATAAAGGCGCAGTAAATTCATTTTGTTTAGCATTTGCCGCTTTTGTATAATAATCAAGCGCATCTTCTGGTTGGTTGATATCTGCAAAAGCGTCGCCAATAGCACCTAAAGCAGTTGGTGCTAATAATTCATCATTTGACTTAAAATTGCCTAAGTGGCTTACGGCATTTTTGTAATCTTTCATAATGAGATAAGAAATACCGGCATAGTATTCGGCTAAGTTACCAGCCTTAGTTCTGCTGTAAGAATCGGCGATATCTAAAAATCCAAATTTACCGTCAGCGCCTTGCAGACCTAAGATTAAAAGGGAATCACGTTGAACAATTTGAGTGTCTAAAGTATTATTTGCAAAAGCCGATTCAAAATATTTTTTTGGGAAAGCGAGTTCGTTTGAAGCTTCAATTTCTTTAGGTTCTTCTATGTATTTGTCGTAACCCATATAGCCAATAACAACAAGTGCCACAATAGCAATAAAGGCGATAATGAATTTTTTATTTTTTTCTAACCATTGTTCAGATTTTGACGCAGTAATGTCAAGGGTTTCAAAAACTTCTTTGGTTGTGCTTATCGATGCTTTGGGTGCATCTTCTCCTTTGTTTGTTTTTACTTTTTTATAAGTACTCATAGGTCTATTTTTTTGAAATGCAAAAATATAATATTTATAATAATAAAACAGCAGTTTATGCCTAAATTTGCTTATTCAAAGACAGAATAAATCAAGCCCGATGCATTTAACCAAATTAAACCTTTTAAATTTTAAAAATTTAACTTCAGTTCAGTTTGAATTTGACGCAAAGATAAACTGTTTAGTTGGCGCTAATGGCGTGGGAAAAACCAATATTTTAGATGCCATTTATTACCTGTCGTTTACCAAAAGTTATTTCAATCCGAGTGCCTTGCAAATTATCAATCACAAAGCCGATTTTTTTGTAATTGAGGGGACTTATAAAAAGCAAAATCAAGACGAACAAATTGTTTGTAGTCTTAAAAAAGGACTTAAAAAAATTGTAAAACGCAACGGTAAAATTTATGATAAGTTGCAAGATCACATTGGGTTATTGCCAGTAGTTATGATTTCGCCTGCCGATAGAGACCTCATTTCGGAAGGCAGTGAAATACGCCGTAAATTTATTGATAGTGTTATTTCACAATCAGATTCTGCTTATTTAAAGACCTTAATTCACTACAACAAAATCTTATCTCAACGTAACCATCTTTTAAAATATTTTGCCGCAAATCACTCTTTTGACCCGTTGAATCTTGAGGTGTATGATGATAAATTAGATGAATTGGGTGGTGTCATTTATCGCAAACGCCAAGCGTTTTTACAGATATTTATACCAATTTTTAAGTCGCGCTATGGATTAATTGCCAATTATAAAGAAACGGTTGATTTAGAATACCAATCTGATTTAGAAAAAGATTCGACAAAACAATTGCTCAAAGAAAATTTGGCAAAAGACCGCTTGTTACAATTTACCACCGTTGGCATCCATAAAGATGATTTAGAATTTAAAATTGGCGGATTTCCGATAAAGAAATACGGCTCTCAGGGTCAGCAAAAATCGTATTTAATTGCCCTTAAACTCGCTCAATTTGAATTTATTAAGTCAATTACCAATGACGCACCTATTTTATTGTTAGATGATATTTTTGATAAGTTAGATGAAAATCGCGTATTACAATTAATCAGTTTGGTAAATCAAGATAATTTTGGTCAATTATTTATTTCAGATACCCATGCCGAGCGAACCGAAAATGTAGTCAAGCAAATTAACCAATCTTATAAAATGTTTAAAATTACCGAATAAAATAAATGGCGAAGCGATATACCGAATCAAAACCCTTAAAGGATTTAATAGGAGCCTTTATTAAAGAAAATAACCTTACCAAAGGATTTACCCAAATTCATGTTGAAGAAGCTTGGCTAAAGGTGATGGGAGCAGGGGTGCAGCATTATACCACTGCTATAAAACTACAAAACGATGTGCTCGTTGTTCATTTAAGTTCTTCCGTTTTGCGGGAAGAGCTAACTTATGGAACCGAAAAAATTATTAAGATGATGAATGAAGCCTTGGGTGAAAAACTAATTTGTAAAGTACGGCTAACATAGATTTTAAAAACTCAGGGTTTCACTTAAAGTGAAGCCCTGAATAGTAGTTTGTTTTAATGTATTTTTTTTAAAGCTTTTAATGAGGAATGGCAAATTTTAAAACTGTTCGCTTCCGGCAAAATGAAAAGCACCTTCAATAGCCGCATTTTCATCACTATCCGAACCGTGAACCGCATTTTCGCTCATAGACTTTGCAAATAATTTTCTAAGGGTACCTTCGGCAGCGTTGGCTGGATTTGTAGCGCCTATTAAAGCTCTAAAATCATTAACTGCATTTTCCTTCTCTAAAATAGCAGCAACAATAGGACCTCTGGTCATAAATTCTACTAATTCACCGAAAAAAGGACGCTCATTGTGAACGGCATAAAAAGTTTCGGCATCATTTTTAGTCATTTGAGTCATTTTTAGAGAAACTATTCTAAAGCCGGCGGCGGTGATTTTTTCTAGAATAGCACCGATGTAATTTGCCTCAACGGCATCTGGCTTAAGCATTGTAAATGTTCTGTTTGTACGCATCATTTCAGGTTTTAATTTTTGGCAAAAGTAGAATTTTTTAACGAGTCAAAAAACAAAATTCCATTAATATTGCTGCGCATAAGTAAGATAAAGTTTGTTGTTAAGGCCTCTAATTTCAAAATAGGCTTTATGTCTTTCAAAATCAAACTTTATGAGACCAAAATTCTTTTCAAAAACCACATCCAATATTCTAAATTTATTTGCTTCACCGTGAAAACTGGTGTAAGCATGCGTCAATCCGCTCGAAGTAATATCAATTAAAGGATAGGTCATCTTAGTAACTTCGGTTTTAGAGATTTCGGCAATATGTCTATCGCCCGATAAAATGATTACGCCTTTAGCTTTTGAATTGGCAATCATCATTTTAAGTTTGTCAACTTCGTGTGGCATGTTGCCCCATGTTTCAAAACCGTGCTCGCCAGAGAGCACCTGAACACTGCTTTCTATAATATTAAAGTCGGCTTTTGAGCTATTGAGCTCCTGTTTTAGCCATTGCCATTGTGCAGAGCCAAGCATAGTTCCTTGACCGTATTTATTGGGAATATAGCGTTTTTCACCAGTGGGGTCTTTAGTTAATGCCGTTCTAAAATAACGCGTGTCAAGCACAATAATTTTAATACTTTTGGCCTTAACAGAAAAGGTTTTGCTAAAATATACGCCCGGTCGGTGGCGTCTGTCATCGGCTGCAGGCACATCCATAAAATTTAAAAAGAGTTGTTTAGAAATTTCTTTTTCATGATAGTCAGCACCACCGTCGTTTAAACCGTAATCGTGGTCATCCCAAGTGCCTATAATGGGAACATTTTTAGAAAAATTTTGATAGGCAGTATCCGCTTTTTGTTTGGCATAATTCTTAGCCAGATAAGCCATATCGTGGGTGTCAGAATAT
>PFPU01000198.1 GCA_002793215.1 Flavobacteriales bacterium CG_4_10_14_0_2_um_filter_35_18 | reverse complement strand
GTCCCTCCAGAAAGGGCTTTGCCCAAGATTAAAATATCGGGTTTTACATTTTCGTGATCAACAGCTAAAAGTTTACCGGTGCGGGCAATGCCAGTTTGAACTTCATCGGCAATAAAAAGTGCATGGTGTTTTTCGCATAAAGTCTTGGCTTTAGCCAAATAACCCTCATCGGGAACAAAAACACCCGCTTCTCCTTGAATGGGCTCTACTAAAAATCCCGCTACATTTGGTGTTTGCTCTAAAGCTTTTTGAAGGGCTTCAATATTGTTATAAGGAATTTTCACAAAACCCGGTGTATAGGGTCCAAAGTTTTTGCGCGCTTCGGGGTCATTTGAAAAAGACACAATGGTAGTTGTTCGGCCATGAAAATTGCCTTCACAAACTATAATATTGGCTTCATTTTCGGGGATTCCATTTTTTTCATAGGCATATTTACGGCACAATTTAATGGCAGTTTCTACGGCTTCGGCTCCGGTATTCATCGGTAAAACCTTATCGAATCCAAAATAATTGGTTACATATTGCTCATATTTTCCTAAAACATCATTGTAAAAAGCTCTTGAAGTAAGGGCTAAAGTGCTGGCTTGTGAGATTAAAGCTTCGGTAATTTTAGGATGACAGTGACCTTGATTTACAGCAGAATAAGCCGATAAAAAATCGTAGTAACGCTTGCCATCAACATCCCAAACATATACGCCTTCACCGCGTTGTAAAACCACGGGAAGTGGATGGTAATTGTGTGCGCCATATTTGTTTTCTAAGTTGATATTTTGTTGAGCTAAGGATACTTTTTCTGCAATCATTTTTGTATTATTTTAAGGTACAAAGTAAAGAAAAAGAAAGCTATTTTTGGGTGCAATTATCAAAAATATTCAATAGATTCAACAAATACATACAACTTTCAATAGGCGTGTTGCCATTTAATGATTTTTAATGAATGAGATTCAAAGCTACTTTTTCGCAGCCGTTCTCACAAAATAGATTCCAATTAATATCAACGGAATGCTCAACCATTGACCCGTATTTAACAGCCAAGTGGTACGTTCTTCAACTTGTGGTTCTTTTAAAAACTCAATTAAAAATCTAACCGACCATAAAAGGGCAAAAAACAACCCAAACAAATAGCCTTGTTGTTGTTTTAAATTGGTTTTCCAGTATAGATACCAAAGCAAGAAAAAGATTGCTAAATAGCTAAAAGCCTCATATAATTGTGTTGGGTGTCTCGGAAAATCCTCACCCAAACGTTGAAAGATAAATCCATAATCGGAATTGGTTGGTTTGCCAATAATTTCAGAATTCATCAAATTGCCTATCCTAATAAAAAATCCCGCTAAGGCAACCATTATTCCCACGCGATCTAATACAAATAAAAATGGTTTTTTAACCACTTTTTTACTGTAAAAATAAAGTGCCAAAACAATACTAACCGCTGCACCGTGGCTTGCCAAACCTCTAAATCCAGTAAAGGTGTAATCTTTAATTAAACCAAAAAACAAGCTTTCGCCCGGTTGTTGCCTTATGGGTAAAATGATTTCGGCTAAGTGATGTTGAAAATAAGCCCAGTCATAAAAAAACACATGACCTAATCGCGCACCAACAAGTGTAGCAATTACAACATACATAAACAAAGCATCCAATTTTTCAATATCAACTTTATCGGCTATATAGATTTTTTTCATCAATTTAAGTCCTAAAACAAAAGCGATGATAAACATTAAACTGTAATAATGAATTACTAAAGGCCCTATTTTAAATAAATCAGGTGAAGGATTCCAATTGATACTTAATTCAAGCATTGTATAAGTGTTTTAAATTTATAAATAATTGTTTTTTATGCTTCATACTTTTATCTTTTATCTTTGCTATTTTTTATCTGGAACCGGATCAAATCCCTTTCCACCCCAAGGATGGCAACTGCTAATTCTTTTTATCGCTAGCCAACCTCCTTTAAAAAGCCCGTGTTTTTGGAGCGCTTCAACCGTATAGTGCGAACACGTTGGCGAATACCGACAACTTGCAGGTGTGTAGGGCGAAATTGCTATTTGATAAAACCGAACCAAAAGAATAAAAGGAAAAGTAATTATTTTTTTTAACACGTTTTGTTCGTTTTTAACTTTGATAATATTAATTAATTGAAAAGGTTGTACCCTCTTTGCCATCTTTTAATTGTACGCCATAACTAGCCAATTCATCGCGGATTTCATCTGACAAAGTCCAATTTTTATCGGCCCTAGCCTGATTCCTCATTTTGATAAGCATCGAAACAACCTTGTCTAAAGTTTGGATATTCAAAACCACATTTTCATTTACAAGTCCCAGTACGTCAAACACAAAAGCCTTCATTGTTTTGCTAAAATCGGCTAAATCTTGTTGGGTTAAATGCGTTTGCGATTGCTCAATCAAGTTGATTTGTTTAACACCTTCAAAAAGATGTGCAATTAGAATAGGCGTGTTAAAATCGTCATTCATAGCTTCATAGCATTTTGCTTTCCAATCATTCACATTGAAATCAGAAGTATTTGAAGCGTTTAAATTTGGAAGTATTTGCAAGGCTTCCATCAGCCTGTTATAACCTTTTTCAGAGGCCTCTAGTGCTTCACTAGACAAGTCTAAAATACTGCGATAATGGGCTTGCATAAATAAAAACCGAACCACACTTGGCGAAAAAGGTTTAGAAAGTAAATCGGTATTACCTGAAAACAGCTGGTTTGGCAGAATATAATTGCCTGTTGACTTCGACATTTTTTTGCCATTTAAGGTCAACATATTGGCATGCAACCAATAATTTACCGGTGGGTGATTGTTGCACGCCTCGGCTTGGGCTATTTCACATTCGTGATGTGGAAATTTTAAATCCATGCCACCGCCGTGAATATCAAATTTTTCACCTAAATATTTAGTGCTCATCACCGTACATTCTAAATGCCAACCCGGAAAGCCATCACTCCAAGGCGAAGGCCAGCGCATAATATGTTGGGGAGAGGCTTTTTTCCAAAGGGCAAAATCTTGTGGATTGCGTTTTTCGGACTGGCCATCTAATTCGCGTGTATTTGACAATAGTTCTTCAATATTTCGGCCCGATAAAATGCCGTAATGCTTGGTTTTATTGTATTTTAACACATCAAAATATACAGAGCCATTCACTTCATAAGCCAATCCTTTATTTAAAATTATTTTAATGGCTTCTATTTGCTCGACAATATGACCCGTTGCAGTTGGCTCAATACTTGGAGCAATACAGTTAAAACGCTCTAAAATTTGATGAAAATCAACCGTGTATTGTTGAACAATTTCCATCGGTTCTAACTTTTCAATACGTGCCTTTTTTGATATTTTATCTTCGGTAGAATCATCTTCTAAATGACCTGCATCGGTAATATTTCGGACGTATCTTACTTTAAAGCCAAGGTGTTTAAAGTATCTTAAAATCATATCAAACGACATAAAAGTTCGAACATTACCCAAATGCACATTGCTGTAAACCGTTGGCCCACAAACATACATGCCAACATGTTGCGCGTGAATGGGTTTAAAAACCTCCTTAGTATTTGAAAGTGAATTGTATATTTTTAATGACAACATTTTAATGCTTTTGCTTTTAAATTTTCAAAGATACTAACATTTACTTAAAGGATTTTGTATAAAAAATTTAAAATTTAGCAGGTTTCATGATTTTGATTAAATTTACCAAAATTTGATATCATAACATACGATTGATGACCTTATCGGATAAAAAAAATAGCGCTTTGCCAAAAAAAATCGACGTTTTAAATGCCGAGGATAGCCATGCAAATGCTGTTAACAAAATAAAAAAGGAGCGCATTAAACCAATAATCGTAGCCGATTATGTTAAAGAAATTAGGCTTGGTAATATCAGCTATTTAAGTCAGGCGATTACACTGGTAGAAAGTACAAATATAGAAAAGCATCAAAAAGCGATGCAAATTTTAGAAGCCTGTGTAGGTGATGCAAATCAAGCGATTAGAATTGGAATTACCGGAGTTCCTGGTGTTGGAAAAAGCACCTTTATCGAATCTTTTGGAAAACTGCTTACGAGCATCGGAAAAAAAGTAGCCGTATTGGCAATTGACCCAAGCAGTTCCGTGAATAATGGCAGTATTTTGGGCGATAAAACCCGAATGGAATTATTGGTTAAAGACCACTTAGCCTATATTAGGCCAACACCTTCGGGAAACACACTTGGTGGCGTAGCCCGAAGCACGCGCGAAAGTATTTTGCTTTGTGAAGCCGCTGGTTTTGACGTGATTATTATTGAAACTGTAGGTGTTGGTCAATCGGAAACAAGTGTTCACAATATGGTTGATTTCTTTTTATTGTTAAAATTAGCCGGCGCAGGTGATGAGCTTCAAGGAATTAAACGCGGCATCATTGAAATGGCTGATGCCATTGTAATTAATAAAGCTGATGGCGATAATATGCGCCATGCCAATGCTGCAAAAACGGAATTTAATCGCGCGCTACATTTATTTCCCGCAAAGGAAAGTCAGTGGAATCCAAAGGTTTTAACTTGTAGTGCACTTCAACAAACAGGTATTGAAGAAATTTGGGAGTTGATAAAATCTTATCTAAATCTTACCAATGCCAATGGCTATTTTGAATCCCATCGTAAAAAACAAAATAAATACTGGCTAGAAGCCACCATCCGACAAGAACTACTCAAAAATTTTGAGGCTTTACCCAATATGGAAGCGGCTTTTAAAACCCAATTAAAGGCTGTAAATAACCATAAAACGACCCCTTTTTTAGCCGCTCAAAAGCTTTTAGAACAACTGTATAAAAAATAAGAGCCATTTTGAAAATTCAAAATGACTCTTTTTTAATTTAAAAGTAAGGGTAATTACGCTCCTATTTTTATTAATTCAACATCAAAAATAATATTAGCATTTGGGGGAATTACGTTTCCGGCCCCTCTTGCGCCCCATCCTAAAGTGGAAGGAATAAATAAGGTTGCTTTGGCACCTACGGCTAATTCCATAATTCCAATATCCCAGCCTCTAATTACGCGACCCGTGCCAATTTGGAATTTTATAGGCTCATTCTTTTTATAAGAGGAATCAAATTCAACTCCCGAGGTTAAGCGACCGGCATAATGCACTTGTACTAAATCTCCCGATTTAGGTTTTTCGCCTTTGCCTTCTTTTTTAACGGCAATAATCAATCCATTATCAAACGTATTGATTTTAAAGCCTGCTTTTTCCATTTCGGCCGTAAATGCTTCGGCTTCTTTAACGGTAATTTGTTGTGCTTTAGCATAAGCGTCATTTTGCATTTTGGTATAAGCCAAAAAAGCATCCGAGAATATTTTGTTTGCGTCAAAAGACTTGGCATCTTTACCTTTTCGGATGATATCAATTTTAATAATTGAATCATTTTGGGCGATGGTGTCAACAACACTTTGTCCTTCTACCACATGTCCAAAAATGGTGTGAAGTCCATCTAAATGAGGCGTTGCCACATGCGTGATAAAAAACTGACTTCCATTGGTATTTGGGCCAGCATTAGCCATTGCTAAAACACCTTTATCATTAAATGAAAATACAAGTTTTCCAAGTGAATCTTTAGGAAATTCATCTTGAAAATTATAACCTGGTCCACCTGTACCGTCATTTTCGGGAATGCTGTCAAGTGAATTTGGATCGCCGGTTTGAATCATAAATTGCTTGATAACTCGGTGAAATTTAATGCCGTTAAAAAAAGGTTTTCCTATTAAATCTTTAATAGTTAAAAAGGAGTTTTTTCCTTCGGCTAAGGAAACAAAATTAGCTACGGTTACAGGTGTTTCTTTGAAATTTAAATTCAATAGAATTTCACCTCTATTGGTTTTGATATCGGCATAAATACCGTCTTTCATGTTAGCTGTTTTGTCCTTTTTGCAAGCCGTAAAAACTAATAATACCGCTAATAATAAAGTCCATTTTAAGTGTTTCATTTTAATTTTTTTTATTGTTTATAATTTTTTTCAAATATACAGTATAAATTAATGGCTGATTCGTTTTTATTTTTTTGCGATCACCTAAAACGCCATAAGCTAAAAATGAGGGAAATAAAAACATAACTTCCTCATTTTCTTTCATTAGCTTAAGTCCGTTTTGCAAACCCGTTTCTCGTTGTTCCTTGTCAATTGCAAACGATTGTTCACCTAATTCTTCTTTTGAATAAATAATTTGATTGTCAATATCTGCAATTTGGTAGGTAAAAATAACTGTTTCGGATGGTTTTGGCGTGCGATTTGAATGGTGATTTTGATTTAAATAAGCATACCAAAATCCGCTTTGCGAATTGATAAAATGCATTTCGGGATTTGAAGAAATATAATTGTTAAATGCCTTATCTTGAAGTCCGACTAATAGTTTGTTTTGATTAATGATTTCATTAAAATTGGTATCATCCCTATATTTTACAGGATATCTAGGCGTTGGATTGCTACATGAACCTAAAACCATCCACAGCATTAAAAAATGTAATACAACTTTAAATTGCGGCTTCATTTTTAGTTAAATCAAGCTTGTATAGTGGTAAAATTGACAAGAATGTTTGAACGGTAGCCTCTAAAGTTTCATGGCTTTTTCCACCAGCTGCATTGTCGTGTCCGCCACCATTAAAATGCTTACGCGCAAATTGGTTAACCGAAAAGTTCCCTTTTGAGCGCAATGACATTTTTATAATGCCCTGGCTGGCATCTTCTATAAAAATAACCGCAAATACTATTTTATCTATTGATAATCCGTAGTTTACAAAAC
>PFPU01000166.1 GCA_002793215.1 Flavobacteriales bacterium CG_4_10_14_0_2_um_filter_35_18 | reverse complement strand
GCACTATCAAGTTCAACAATATCTGCTGTTAAGCTGAATGGAAATTTATCGCTAGCACTAACTAAGACAATTTTTGTTGGTTTTTCAAGCGAGCCCAACTTTAGTTTAATACTTGGCATCCCCTTGAGGGCAAAGATAAATGATTGGTCAAGCGCTTCAAATTTATCAATATTTTCAGGCATAATTGATTCAAAATTGCTGACTTCTGTCAAAAAATCGAATAGCTGATTGGCACTTTTTTTTACGGATACTTTAGGACTTTCTAATTGCATATTATTTCCAGGTGCTAGGGTTTAAACGCCATTGGTTTAAGGTTTCTAAATCTTTTTCTATAATATAATTGGTGTCAACGGCTTGCGCAATAAGGGTTTGATAATCGCAAAGGCAAGTCAAGTCAACTTTTGCAGCATTAAAATTTTTGTTGGCTTCCTCAAAGTTATAAGTAAAAATAGCCACCATTCCCTTGATATTAACGCCAGCGTCTTTTAGTGCAGCAACGGCATTTAAACTGCTGGCTCCGGTGCTTATTAAATCCTCAATAACAACAACATTTTGGCCTTTTTCAATAAAACCTTCAATCTGATTTTTACGACCGTGACTTTTAGCCTCCGGGCGCACATAAATAAAGGGCAAACCGAGTTCTTCGGCAACCAAAACTCCAATAGCAATAGCGCCTGTAGCAACCCCGGCAATCACATCGGGTTTGCCAAACCGCGCTTCAATTGCTGTGGCAATATTTTGACGGATAAAATTGCGAATACTCGGAAAAGAAAGGGTGATACGGTTATCGCAATAAATGGGCGATTGCCAGCCCGAAGCCCAAGTAAAAGGTTCTTGAGGTTGTAGTTTTATGGCTTTAATCTGTAAAAGTAGTTCGGCTGTTTTTTTTGCCGTATTTTTGTCGAAAATCATAGCGCAAATGTATGTAATTTTTTATAATGACAAACCCATTTTACTTGCTGAAAATAACAAAAAATGCAAGAATTTTAAAAGTTTTAATTGTGATAAAGTTGGTGTAAAAGATGCTTTAAATCTACTTAAAAACTCCGATTTAATGGGAGCTTGTTTTGTAGATAAATCATTAGAATTAGGGTATAATAATTTTGTTAAAAATTTTAAAATCATAGAAGCTGCGGGAGGTTTGGTTAAAAATTCTTCAGGCGATTTGTTATTTATTTTTAGAAATGGATTTTGGGATTTGCCAAAGGGAAAAATTGAAAAAAATGAATCGGTTAGCGAGGCCGCTTTGCGCGAAGTTAAAGAAGAATGTGGGGTATCCGATTTAAAAATTGATTCCTTTTTTGATAAAACCTATCATATTTATGAATATAAAAACCAATTTATTTTTAAGCTAACGCATTGGTTTAAAATGACTACCTATTCAAACAACGAATTGATTCCTCAACTTGAAGAAGGCATTACAAAAACCGCATTTTTGGATGCTAATGCGCAAAAAGTGGCCTTGAAAAACACCTATCCAAATTTAATTGAATTGCTTAAAAGGTATCAAACTTTTTAATTTACCCTAAAAATGGGATATTTTAAAAAGGCTTGCTCTTTATATTTTGAGTTATCATAAATATAATTGAGTTGAGCATACCAACTGGCAGCAAATTTTTCATCAGTTTTTTTCTTAGTTTCAAAATTGGCTTTAAGCTGCGGATTTGCTTTTAAAATATCTAGGGCTAAATCTTCAAAAACATAAGGCGAAAAGCCTTCCTTTTGTTGCAAAATGGTATCAAAAAAATTCCAATTAAAAAATGAATCTTGGGCACTTGGCTCTAAGGTTTCTAACACATAACGCGCACTATAAGGTTGTAGCGGAACATAATAGTCTCCTTTTTTAAAGTTAATGGTATCTTGGCTTGATGTTACTATAGTTTTGTAATGCAAATAATGACCTTCGTAAGGGTTATTTTGTGTTTTAAAATCGGAAATATGATAGACTTCAACAATAAAACTGGTATCATTTTTAAAAGGAATGAGCGCTACTTTATTCCGTTTTAACCGTTCAATTACAGGCCAAAACCCTTGTGGAATAACATAAGCTTTTGGAATGTTTACAAACTTATCGGGTTTAAAATTATCGTAATAATTTATGGGTTTTGTAAAAGGTTTAGTTCTGTCATATTTTAATCGGTCAAGACCGGTAATTTCACTTTTTAGGATGCTAGCTTCAAAACCTTTAAACTGTAAAGTGCTGGTTTTAGTGCTGTCAACCTCCCACGATAGTGGATAAGTTTTTTGCGCAAGCACGTCAATAAAGGCTTTTGCCCTGATTTTTTTTATGTTTTCGCCGTTTTGTTTGATAAAATTCAAAGCACTCATCATCAATTGATAAGTGGCTTCAACTCGTGGCTTATAAGCTTTTAACATATGCGTTTCAACCATCATACCCAAGGTGTTAAAAAGGGTTGTGTAACCGGTAGAATAACGAGGGGCATCCATAAATTGAGAAAAGCCGACTTCGGGAACTTCATTATAAACATTCACATAAGGGGTAACTTCAATGCCCTTCAATTTTAAATCGGCTAATAAATTTTTCATCATCGTTTGGTGCAAATAAGCGCCTAATTCACCTCCCAATTTATTGTGCTGGGTAAATAAATGTGTTAAAGTATATTGATAATCAGCGCCATTGCTCACATGATTGTCTATAAAAACATCGGGTTTTAGCAAATGGAAAAGCTTTGAAAACGATTGTGCATTTTTGGTGTCATTTTTTATAAAATCGCGGTTTAAATCAAAATTTCGAGCATTGCCTCTAAATCCATATTCTAATGGGCCGTTTTGATTGACACGCGTGGTACTATTCCGATTTAAAGCACCGCCAATATTGTAAACTGGAATAACAGCAATGACTATATTTTGGAATGAGTTTTTAAGATTTTTGTCTTGCACAATATCGCGTAACAGCATCATACTCGCGTCAATACCATCGGGTTCGCCAGGATGGATGCCGTTGTTTATAAGGATGACATTTTTATTGGACTGATTAATTTTATCGAAATCAAATTCCTTATCGGCATTAAAAATCACCAAATTAAGGGGAAAACCACTATCGGTTAAACCCAATGTTTTGAAGGTTATTTCGGGGTAGGTTTTTGCTAATTTTTGATAAAAATCAATCGTTTGTTGATAGGTAGCCGATTTTAAGCCGTTGCTCAATTCAAATTCAGTTTTAAAAGCAGGTGATTGTTGTGAAAAAAGATTGGCGTTAATTAAAAGGATGAGCGCTAAAATAGATTTCATAAAACCATTAGTTATTAATTTTTACTGCTTTTGGAACGAGTGATGACACATCGCCATGATTTCTAATAATATCTCGAATAATGCTAGAGCTGATAAAGGAATTTTCGGCGCTGGTTAACAAAAAAACGGTTTCAATTTTTGAGAGCTTTCGGTTGGTTTGTGCAATGGCTTTTTCAAATTCAAAATCCGCCGGATTGCGCAAGCCACGTAAAATAAAATCAGCATCTTGAGTTTTGCAATAATCAACGGTTAACGTGTGGTATTCATCTACTTTAATCTTTGGCTCTTTTTCAAAAGTTTTTTTGATAAAATCCATGCGTTCTTGCAATGAGAACATATATTTTTTTGTTGCATTTACGCCAACGGCAATGATAATCTCATCAAACAAAGGAATGGCGCGATAAATAATGTCAACATGACCGAGTGTTAGCGGGTCAAAAGAACCAGGAAATACAGCTTTTCTCATTATTTTTTAAATGTTTTAATATGTAAAAATAAGATAAATGTTGAATTATAAACTATAAATATTGAGTAACATCCAACATTAATTTGAGCCTTCAAGTGCCATTTCTATTGCATTTGTAAACAAATCGGTTAAACTGATGCCGGCTGCACGTGCTTGTTGGGGTAGCAGACTTTCATTTGTCATTCCGGGAACGGTATTAATTTCTAAAAAATAGGGAACATCACCAACAAAAATAAATTCAGATCGCGAAAAACCCTTCATGTGCAAGACTTTATAAATTTTTTCGGCAACTAAATTCAAATTTTTCAATTGAATGGCACTAATTCTTGCGGGGGTAATTTCTTGAGATTCGCCATTGTATTTGGCAGCATAATCAAAAAAATCATTTTTACTGACAATTTCGGTTGGTGGTAAAACTAAAATTTTGTGCCGGTATTCAATCACACCAATTGAAACTTCCGTACCCTTTAAAAATGACTCAATGAGCACGTCGCTATCTTCGGCAAAAGCAATATTTAAAGCGGCTTGCAAATCGGCTTCTTGATACACTTTGCTAATGCCAAAGCTAGAGCCCGCTTGATTTGGTTTAACAAAGCATGGAAGGCCAACTTTATTGATGATTTCTCGGGTATTTACCTGGTCTTTTTTACTTAAAAAATAAGAAGTTGCCATATTAATACCGTAGTTTTTTAGCACACTCAAACAATCTTTTTTATTAAAAGTCAAAGCCATTTGATAAAAGGGAGCCGAAGTGTGCTTAATGCCGAGCAAATCAAAATAAGCCATTAGCAAACCATCTTCGCCAGGTGTGCCATGAATGGCATTAAAAACACAATCGAATTTTATTTTTTCGCCATTAACTTGAAAGCTAAAATCGGATTTATCTATTTGAAAGGCTTGATTATCGCTAACAACTTCCCAATTTTTATGGGTAATTTTAACAGAATAAGCCTTGTATTTCAAGGGGTCGAGATTTTGGTAAACTACGGCTCCACTTTTTAAAGAAATACCAGCTTCGGTGGAATTTCCGCCCATAACAATGGCAATATTTTTTTTCAAATCAGCTTGTTTTTGAAGTTGAACAAAAATACAAAATCTTTTACAGAAAATTAACCAAATACATTTTGCCATTTGGTGATTGATATTTATAAAGTATCTTTGTTAAAATTTATAAAATGAAGGAATTTATAGCCTATTTTAAAAGCAAAATGTTTTTAAGAACAGTGATTGGTATGGTGATTATATTAATCATTTTAAGTTTTATTTTGTCGCGTTGGTTGAGTGCTACAACCCGTCACGACGAAAAAATTCCAGTTCCTAATCTCGATAAATTAACTTTTAGTGAAGTTGAAAACATATTAAATAACCTCAGTTTAGAAGCAGTAGTTTTAGATTCATCTAGTTTTGATCCTAATTACCCTAAATTTTCGGTTACAGGTCAAAATCCGATGGCAGGTGATAGCGTAAAAATGCATCGAAAAATATATTTGACAATAAATCCTTCTGGGTTTGGTTTGGTTACCATTCCGAGAATTTTTGGAAAAACGCTGCGTCAAGCCGAGATTGAACTTAAAAATTTAGGATTGAGAATTGGCAACAGCCCTTCTTACATCCCCGATAAGGGAAAGGATGTTGTTCGCGGCATAAAATTGGGAGATCGTTCCTTATCGGAAGGTTCAAAAATTAAAAAAAATACCTTGATAAATTTTATTTTGGGTAGTGGCAATGATGAGCCTATTGACATTACTTATATTGATAGTATTGGCATTGATGATGGTAACTAAGAATAGTATGCAAGAAGAACTAGAAGATTGTGAACAAGACGAACTTTACGAACATTATAAATTTATAGCTGGCGATGGGCAAGTGCCTTTAAGAGTAGATAAATTTTTGATGAATTTTATTGAAAATGCTACCCGAAATAAGGTGCAACTAGCCATTAAAGCTGGGGGTGTTTTAGTTAATAATCAAACGGTTAAACCAAATTATAAAGTAAAACCTAAAGATGAAGTCCGCGTTGTTTTGGCGCATCCACCACACGAAAATTTATTGGTTGCTGAAAATATTCCGCTCGACATTGTTTTTGAAGATGACACCGTAATAGTTGTTAATAAACCCGCCGGTATGGTAGTTCATCCCGGACATGGCAATTACAGTGGCACATTGGTAAATGCACTGATTTATCACATCGAAAATTTGCCTTCAAATACCGATGACCGTCCGGGTTTAGTTCATCGCATTGATAAAGATACCAGTGGCTTATTGGTAATTGCCAAAACCGAATTTGCCTTGGCGCATTTGTCAAAACAATTTTTCGACCGCACCACCCAACGCTTATATTACGCCTTAGTTTGGGGTAATATTGATGAAGATGAAGGAACCATAACCGGAAATATTGGCAGAAGTTTAAAAAACCGACTTCAAATGAGTGTTTTCGATAATGGTGAATTTGGCAAACACGCCGTTACACATTATAAAGTAGTAGAACGTTTTAGCTATGTAACCTTGGTTCAATGTAAGTTAGAAACCGGAAGAACACATCAAATTCGCGCACATTTTAAACACATTGGTCACACTTTATTTAACGATGAGCGTTATGGAGGCAACCTCATTTTAAAAGGTACAACCTTTACAAAATACAAGCAATTTGTTGACAATTGTTTTAAAATTTTGCCGCGTCAGGCTTTACACGCCAAAACACTCGGATTTACACATCCCATAACAGGAAAATTTTTGCAATTTGACTCACCCATTCCCGTTGATATGCTGCAATGTCTTGATAAATGGCGGCATTATACCATTAACCAAAAGGAGTAATCTTATATGAAAATAGTCGTTTCGCCAGCAAAATCCCTAGATTTTGAAACAAATGTTCCAACACAAAGATTTACCCAAGCTGATTTTTTGGCACAATCTGAGCGCATTCAAAATACACTCAAAAAAAAATCGGCAAAAAGCTTATCAAAATTAATGACTATTTCAGAAAGTTTGGGACAGCTAAATTATGAACGCAACCAAGCTTGGCACTTGCCTTTTGATTTGAAAAATGCCCGCCAAGCT
>PFPU01000106.1 GCA_002793215.1 Flavobacteriales bacterium CG_4_10_14_0_2_um_filter_35_18 | reverse complement strand
TATGATAAAATTCTTTCGAAACATCCATAAAAAACTCCTGCAAAAAAATAAAATAACCAACCCAGCCTTGACATCAGGCAGGTACCTTAAATACAACATTGGTGAGATTTTTCTTGTAGCGATTAACAAAAAAGCCTTATGTCCCGTTAGGGACAACATATTGGTAGAAACAAACAAGAACGAACCAATCCAGCGTGCCATTAGGTACGCCATATGAAAACAATCCCACACAATGACCGCAAAGAGGACTAAAAAAACCTTTGCGTGAGCTTCCTGAAAACTTTTGCTTAAAACCAATCTAACTCAAAAAGTCCTAAGAAAAACAAGTGCTATTTTTTTGCCATTTCTTATCAACAAATACTTGAGCTTTACCATTCATTGTAATAAATTTGCAAATATTTTAAACCCTAGCAATCTGCGCTCATGATTCTATTTTTCAATAAAAACAATCACTATTACGCTGTTCAGTCGCAACGCCAAACGCAAGAAAATATTGATAAACTATGCTGGTTATTTGGCGAAGCAAAACACCTAACGGCGACGACTATTACAGGAATTTTTATAGGGCCAAGGGTTGAAATGATTACCCCTTGGAGCACCAATGCGGTAGAAATCACTCAAAACATGAACCTTATTGGCATCAGTCGCATAGAAGAATTTATCAAAGTTGCCAATGCTGATGCAGATTTTGACCCGATGTTACAGGTAAAATACAAGCATTTAAATCAAGAAATTTTTGACATAGAAACCCTTCCAAAGCCTATTTTAGAAATTACCGATTTAGAAATTTACAACCAACAAGAAGGACTCTCATTAAATAAAGATGAAATCGCTTATTTAAAAGCCCTCGCCCACAAACTCAAGCGCCCCCTAACCGATTCGGAGGTTTTTGGATTCTCTCAAATCAACTCCGAACATTGTCGCCATAAAATTTTTAACGGCACTTTTGTTCTTGACGGAATAACGATGCCTACTTCCCTATTTAAGTTGATTAAAAAAACCTCACAACTAAACCCCAACGGAATTGTTTCGGCTTATAAAGATAATGTGGCTTTTGTCAAAGGTCCAAAAATTGAACAATGGGCTCCAAAAAGCGCCGATAAACCCGACTTTTATGAGGCTAAAACCATAGATAGTGTTTTGTCATTAAAGGCCGAAACTCACAATTTTCCAACAACTGTTGAGCCTTTTAACGGCGCTGCTACAGGCTCAGGTGGTGAAATTCGCGATCGTTTAGCGGGAGGAAAAGGTTCCTTGCCTTTGGCAGGAACTGCAGTTTATATGACTTCCTATTCGCGTTTAAAACCACGCCCTTGGGAAATAATGCCCCAACGGCAATGGTTGTATCAAACACCTATTGACATTTTAATTAAGGCGTCTAATGGGGCTTCTGATTTTGGTAATAAATTTGGACAGCCCCTAATTTCGGGCTCTCTGCTTACTTTTGAACATGCTGAAAATGACCGTATGTTGGGCTTTGACAAGGTGATTATGCAAGCAGGTGGAATTGGTTTTGGCAAAGCACAAGACAGTTTAAAAGCCATTCCGAAAGCGGGTGATAAAATCATCATTCTCGGTGGCGATAATTATCGTATTGGAATGGGCGGTGCGGCGGTGTCATCAGCCAATACCGGCAATATGAGCAATCGCATCGAATTGAATGCCGTGCAACGCTCTAATCCCGAAATGCAAAAACGCGCCGCCAACGCCATTCGCGCGCTGGTTGAAAGCAGCATAAATCCAATAATTTCTATTCACGATCACGGCGCAGGTGGACATTTGAATTGTTTGTCAGAGTTGGTTGAAGCTACCGGAGGCATCATTGCTATTGACAAATTGCCTCTAGGAGATCCAACCTTATCCGCTAAGGAATTGATTGGCAACGAATCACAAGAACGTATGGGTTTAGTTATCAATGAAAAAGATGCTCATTTACTCAAAAAAATTGCCGAACGCGAACGCGCACCCTTTTATGAAGTCGGCGTGGTTACTGATGACGAACGCTTTGTTTTTACCTCCAAAAAGGAACACAAAAATCCGATAGATTTGGCCTTGAGCGATATGTTTGGCAGTGCCCCAATAACCGTGATGACTGACCAAACGCTTACTCAAAATTATGCCGAATTATTCTATCAAGCTGCTGATATTTATACTTATACTAAAAATGTTTTACAATTAGAAGCGGTGGCTTGCAAAGACTGGCTCACCAACAAAGTAGATCGTTGCGTTACCGGAAAAGTGGCTAAACAGCAAACCTGTGGGGCTTTGCAATTGCCTTTAAATAATGTGGGGGTGATGGCTTTAGATTTTAAAGGAACCGATGGCATGGCAACCTCAATTGGGCACGCCCCTTTAAGCGCTTTAATAGCTGTTGAAGCCGGCTCTCGAAATGCCATTGCCGAAGCTTTGACCAATTTGGTTTGGGCTCCCTTAAAAGAGCAATTACAGTCGGTTTCGCTATCGGCAAATTGGATGTGGCCTTGCCGTAATGCTGGTGAAGATGTCCGTTTATATAAAGCCGTAAAAGCCGTGTCAGATTTTGCTATTGAACTCGGAATCAACATTCCAACTGGGAAAGATTCCTTATCAATGACACAAAAATATCCCGATGGCAAGGTGATTGCTCCGGGAACGGTAATCATTTCGGCTGGAGCGCATTGTAGCGACTTTACTAAAGTTATAGAACCCGTTTTAAATGTGGATGCCAATAACCGAATTTATTATATCAATCTGTCAAAAGATGCCTTTAAATTAGGAGGTTCTAGCTTTGCCCAGAGTTTGGGTAAAATAGGTTGCAGCACGCCCACCATTAAAGATGCAGCTTATTTTAAAAAAGCCTTTAATGCCATTCAGACCTGTATTTCCACAAATTTGATAAGTGCCGGACATGATGTATCGGCTGGTGGCTTAATTACTTGTTTGTTAGAACTTTGTTTTTCAAATGTCGAAGTTGGCGCGCAAATAAATTTAAGCAAACTCAACGAAAATGACCTTATAAAATTATTGTTTTCAGAAAATGCCGGATTGGTCATTCAAACCAGTCAGCCCGAAGCTTTTGAAACCTTTTTATCGGCTTCAAATGTTGATTTTACCGAGATTGGTTTTGCCAAAATTGGCACGGAATTAACCTTAATTAACCAAGCAAAAACGCTTCAATTTAATGTTGCCGAATACCGTGATTATTGGTATGAAACTTCTTATTTGTTAGATTGTTACCAATCGGGCAAAACCAAAGCAGCCGAGCGCTTTGCCTCTTATAAAAATCAGCCCTTGCAGTTTAAATTTCCCAATGGATTTACCGGAAAACTGCCCAAAATAGCGCTGAGTGAAACCCGTCAAAAAGCAGCTGTAATACGTGAAAAAGGCAGCAATTCGGAACGCGAAATGGCTTATGCTATGCACCTTGCCGGATTTGATGTTAAAGATGTGCACATGACCGATTTGGTGAGTGGACGCGAAACGCTAGAAGACATTCAGTTTATTGTTGCCGTTGGAGGCTTTTCAAACTCCGATGTGTTGGGTTCGGCCAAAGGTTGGGCGGGTTCGTTTTTATACAATCCAAAAGCAAAAAAGGCTTTAGATCAATTCTTTGCGCGCAAAGACACTTTGTCATTAGGCGTTTGCAATGGTTGCCAACTTTTTATAGAATTGGGATTAATTACTCCAAAACATTTAGAAAAACCAAAAATGTTGCACAACGATTCTGCTAAGTTTGAATGCCAGTTTACATCGGTTGAAATTCTCGAAAATAATTCGGTGCTATTGTCGAACTTTGCTGGAAGCAAATTGGGCATTTGGTCGGCACACGGCGAGGGAAAATTCAGTTTTCCTTATGATGAAACGCACTATCATATTGTTGGAAAATATGCTTATAATGCTTATCCTGCCAACCCAAATGGGTCCGATTTTAATACGGCTATGCTTACTTCGGATGATGGTCGCCACACGGTAATGATGCCCCATTTAGAACGCGCTACCTTTCCTTGGAACTGGGCTTTTTATCCCAAAGATAGAACAGACGAAGTGAGTCCGTGGTTACAAGCCTTTGTCAATGCAAAAAATTGGCTTGACAAAAACAAATAATTCCTTATGACAAATACAAATTTTTATTCCCCAAAAATGCTTCGCAAAAGCGTGGTGGAATTGCAAAAATATATCGACAATAAAACTGACTATCAAGAAGATGCCGTTTTGGCTGCCATTTGGGAACTCGAAAATAGGGCCCCCTTAAATCCCGAAATTCAAGCCTTGAAACAAGAACTTGAAGCTCAAAATAAACAATTTGAAGAAGAACCCATCGCAATTAAAAATGAAACTATTGCCCTATATAGCTTTAATTTTATTTTCCTTTTCGGAATATTGTTTTCGGTTTTTGCTGCCAGTATTTTAATCGGCTTAAACCTTGTTCAGCTCAAAAATAAACCACGCTCAAGAATGGTATTATTTACTGGATTAAGTTATTCGTTTTTACAAGTTTACCTGATTGAACTATTTAAAATAACCTCTCCATTCGTCAGTATTTTTTCAAGTTTATTAGGCGTTTATTTGCTTTATTATTATTTTTTGAAGCCAGAATTAAATCCAAAAGAAACCTATCAAAGCCGAAGCACTTGGCAGCCATTGCTCATTGGAATGGCCATTGCCCTACCCATTGCTTATTACCTTATGAAAGCGGGTGGCGTTGGTGCTTTATAAATTATAATCTAAAGTAAAGAATTGTTAATTTCTTTAACCAAACGCGGACCTTCGTAAATAAATCCGGTATAAAGTTGCACAAGGTCTGCGCCAGCATTGAATTTTTCTTGAGCATCTTGTGGTGAATTGATACCACCAACGCCAATGATTGTAAAAGCCTTAGCGGAATTATCTGACAAAAATTTAATCACTTCGGTTGCCCTATTTGTCAAGGGCTTTCCACTCAAACCACCTGTTTCATTAAAGTTTTGAGACTTTAAACCTGCTCTTGAAAGGGTGGTATTAGTAGCAATCACGCCGGCAATTTTTGTACTTTTTACAATATCAATAATATCTAACAGTTGCCTATCGGTTAAATCGGGTGCAATTTTTAAAAGAATTGGTTTTGGCTTAAGTTTTGAAAAATTTATTTTTTGAAGCGCCCCAAGAATATTAGTTAATGGCTCTTTTTCTTGTAAAGCCCTGAGGTTTGGCGTGTTTGGTGAGCTTACATTTACCACAAAATAATCGACCACCTCAAATAGTTTTTCAAAGCAAATAAGGTAATCATTAACCGCTTCTAAATTGGGTGTGGTTTTATTTTTGCCGATGTTTCCACCAATTATCACATTGGTTTTGCGGTGTTTAAGTCGTTTAGCAATGGCTTCAACACCATCGTTGTTAAAACCCATTCGATTGATTAAAGCACCATCTTTTTTAAGTCTAAACAAACGCGGTTTTGGGTTTCCCAATTGAGGTTTTGGAGTTACCGTTCCTATTTCAATAAAGCCAAAACCAAAGGCGCTAAGTTCATCAACCAAGGTCGCATTTTTATCAAAACCTGCGGCAAGACCAACTGGGTTTTTAAAGTTTAATCCAAATAAAGAGCGTTCTAATTTTTTATCTGATAAAGTGAATTTATAATTTATTAATGCCTTAAAACCAGGGGCTTTAAACAACAATTTTAAGTTTATAAAGGTAATGCGATGTATCAGCTCCGGTTGAAACAGAAATAATAGCGGGCGAATGACTGCTTTATACATGCTTTTTTTTATCAGCTTTTGAGCTATTTAACAACTTTTGCAAAAACTTGGCTTAACCCTATTGCAAATTACCTTAAACTCGCCCCCAATTTACTTTCAAATGTCTGTTGCAATTTAGACATAATCTTCTCAATTTGAGATTCATCGAGTGTTTTTTCATCATCTTGCAAGGTAAAACTTAAGGCGTAGGATTTTTTGTGTTCCGGTAAATTTTTACCCTGATACACATCAAATAAATCAATTGCTTTAATATAGTTTCGCTCGGTTTGGTATGCTAAATTATATAAATCTAAAAAACGTACTTCTTCATTTATCAGCAAAGCTAAATCGCGTTTTACCTCGGGATATTTTGGTGGTAAACTTACGCTAAACGATTTATTTTGAGCTATTTTCAAAACATTTAGCCAATTAATATCGGCGTATAAAACTGCTTGCTTAATACCGAATTCTTTTGTGATTGATGATTTCACAAGTCCTAAATCAACCAAATTCATTTTTCCTAAGCTCAAATTAATACCTTCAGAAAACAAGTCATTTTTAGTAGGTTTAAGCGTAGTTTTCACTATTCCAACCCGTTCAAATAATAGCGTTACAATGCCTTTTAAATAAAAGAAATCGGCTGTTTGTGTTACAGAATTCCAACTTGCAGGCACTTTATTTCCCGTAACAAACAGGCTTAAATGTTTGTCTTCCTGATAGGAATCATTATATTTGTGATAGGTTTTTCCAAATTCAAACAACTTTAGCGCATTGTTTTTGCGGTTGCTATTAAAGGTAATCGCTTCTAGCCCACTAAACAACATTGACTGGCGCAAAACTGATAAGTCTTGACTTAACGGATTTAGAATTGACACATTTGTTTCCTCTTTTAACAAGTCGCTATAAGTCGTGTAATTGGGCTTAGTTAACGAATTTGACATGATTTCAAAGAAACCATTTCCAGTTAATTGACCGCCTATAATTTTTTGTATTTTTTCATAATGTTGCTCGTCGGATGAATTGATTGAGAGGTTTAATTTTTGTGAAAATTCAACGTTATCATATCCAAAAACCCTTAAAATTTCTTCAATAACATCTACTTCTCTAGTAACATCTACGCGATAGGCCGGAATGGTTAGGTTGAGACCCGTTTCGTTTTGATTATTAATTTTTACGTCGAGTGAAGCTAAAATATTTTGGACTTTCTCGACTGGAATTATATGACCAATTAATTTATTTAAGCGTTCATAAGACAAGAATATTTGAAAATCATCAATTTTATTAGGATAAATATCGGAAATTTCACAGGAAATTTTCCCTCCGGTTAAGTCTTTTATTAAAATTGCCGCTCTTTTTAGGGCATATTCGGTGTTGTTTGGATCAATACCACGTTCAAAACGAAAGGAAGCATCGGTGTTTAAACCGTGTCTTTTTGAGGTTTTACGAATGCTTACCGGATTAAAATAGGCACTTTCTAAAAATATAGCAGTTGTTTTTTGTGTAATTCCAGAGTCGATGCCACCAAAAACTCCGGCGATGCACAATGGTTTTTCGTTGCCGTCGCAAATCATCAAATCCTCTTCATTTAAACTGCGTTCAACACCGTCTAAGGTGGTAAATTTAGTGCCTTCTTTTAGGGTTTTTACAATTACTTTGTTACCTGCAATTTTATTGGCATCAAAGGCGTGAAGTGGCTGGCCCAAATCATGAAGTACAAAATTGGTAACATCAACCACATTATTAATAGGTTTCAAACCAATAGCTTTAAGCCTGTTTTGCAACCACATTGGCGATTCTGCAACTTTTACATTAACAATGGTTAAACCTGTATAACGAGGGGCGCGTTTGCTATCTTTAACATCAATAGCCATTTTAAAAGTATGCTCGTTCACTTGAAAATCGCTTACTGAAGGGGTAATTAATTCGACATCAATTCCCACTTGAATTAAACCTGCTCTCAAGTCGCGTGCCACACCATAATGGCTCATGGCATCGGCTCTATTAGGTGTTAAACCAATTTCAAAAACAAAATCTGATTCAATATTAAAGACTTTGGCAGCGGGCGTTCCTGCTTTTAATTTAGCCTCTAAAATCATAATGCCATCATGAGCTTTCCCTAAGCCTAATTCATCTTCGGCGCAAATCATTCCGACACTTTCTTCTCCCCTAATTTTGCTGTTTTTAATTTGAAAAGCCTTGCCTTCTTTGTCGTATAAAGTTGTTCCAACAGTTGCTACGGGTACCGTTTGACCTTTAGCCACATTTGGCGCACCACAAACAATTTGAACAGGTTCATCACTGCCAATATTAACGGTTGTTATACTTAAATGGTCAGAATTTGGGTGTTTTTCACAAGTTAAAACTTTGCCAATTACCACGCCTTTTAGACTTCCTTTAATGCTTTCTATGGCTTCAACACCCTCAACTTCAAGTCCCAAGTTGGTTAAAATTTCACTGGTTTTATCAATATCTAAATCAATTCGTAAAAAATCTTGTAACCACTTATATGAAATCTTCATAATCTAATTTTTCTGTTAAATAAGGGGCAAAGATAAACAATACAATTAAGAGAAACTTAGCCGATTATCACATTTTTTAGTTTCCAATAATTATTTCATTTATTAATATATTATTACTACTTTGCAAGTCTTAAATTAAAATTTAATGGCAATAAATATCACACGCCTTTTTGATTTTGCATATTATCAAGATGAAAAGGGAGGGCTTGAAGATGCCTTTGCAACCAAAAAAAATGGTGTTTGGGAAAAAACTTCAACTAAAGATCTAATAAAACAGGCAAACAAGGCGAGCAGAGCCTTATTAAAATTGGGTATTAAAGTCAATGACCGTATTGCCATTATATCGAGTACCAACCGTACCGAATGGAATATTATGGATATTGGCGTTTTGCAAATTGGCGCTCAAAATGTGCCCATATACCCCACTATTTCATCAGAAGATTATGAATATATTTTTAATCATGCCGAAGTAACTTATTGTTTTGTTTCGGATGATGAAGTTTATCAAAAAGCTAAAAAAGCTAAAATGAATGCCCCTTTATTAAAGGAAATCTATTCGTTTGATGAAATAAAAGCTTGTAAAAATTGGATTGAATTTTTAGAATTTGGAAGTGATGAATCTGTTCAAAACGAGGTAGAAGCTCGAAAAAATGCCATTAAACCAACTGATTTAGCGACCTTTATTTATACCTCGGGAACAACAGGAAAACCTAAAGGCGTTATGTTATCTCATCAAAATGTGGTTAGTAATGTTTTGTCGTCAAGCAAGCGATTTCCTATATTAGAGGGCACGCCAAAAGCCTTGAGCTTTTTGCCTGTTTGTCATATATTTGAACGTATGATTTTATATTTATACCAATACTTAAATGTGTCTATTTATTATGCCGAAGGTCTTGATAAAATCAGTGTAAACATAAAAGAAGTTCATCCTGAATTATTTACCGTTGTGCCGCGATTGTTAGAAAAAATGTATGATGCCATCGTAGCAAAAGGTACCGAGCTAACCGGAATTAAAAAGGCTTTGTTTTTTTGGGCGCTCAATTTAGGATTGAAATATGAGCCTTATGGTCAAAATGGTTGGTGGTATGAATTCAAATTAAAGATTGCGCGCAAACTCATTTTTGTAAAATGGCAAGCGGCTTTAGGTGGCAAAATCAACACCATGGTTTCGGGAAGTGCCGCATTGCAAACACGTTTAACGCGTGTATTTTGCGCAGCCGGAATTCCGGTTATGGAGGGTTATGGACTCACCGAAACATCGCCCGTTATTTCGGTTAATATGCAAGATAATCACATGCAACGCATTGGCACAGTGGGTAAAATAATTGAAGGTGTTGAGGTTAAAATTGCCGATGATGGTGAAATTTTGTGTAAAGGCCCAAATGTGATGATAGGCTATTATAAAGATGCGGAAAAAACAGCCGAAGTTTTAGAGAACGGTTATTTTCATACCGGTGATAAAGGTGAAATAGATGCCGACGGCTTCTTAAAAATTACGGGACGCAAAAAAGAAATTTTTAAAACCTCCGGCGGTAAATACATCTCACCAGCCTTGCTAGAAAACGAGATGAAACAATCCCTTTTTATTGAACAAATTCTCATTATTGGCGAAAATCAAAAAATGCCGGCGGCCATCATTCAGCCTAACTTTGCATTCGTGAAAGAATGGGCAAAACGCCATTTAAATATCGAATTTAGCTCCAATACAGATTTAATTTTTAATGAAAAAGTAATTGAACGTATTCAAGAAGAAATAGATAAGGGAAATGAGCATTTTGGCAAATGGGAAAAAATAAAACGCTTTGAATTAACATCCGATGTTTGGGGTGTTGACAATGGGTTATTAACACCAACCATGAAACCAAAACGCGATATTATCATCAAGAAATATTCCGATTTATATACCAAAATTTACGGTTAAAAGGCTAACTTTGTCAACCAATTTGAGCTTAATTTATGGAGCAATTTATTGTATCGGCAAGAAAATATAGACCCCAAGTTTTTGAAGATGTGGTGGGGCAACAAGCCATTACAAAAACTTTAGAAAATGCTATAAAAAACAATCACCTTGCGCAAGCCTTGCTATTTACGGGTCCACGAGGGGTTGGCAAAACCACTTGTGCCAGAATCTTAGCCAAACGCATCAATCAAGAACATTTAGAAAAAGTCAATCCCGATGAGGATTTTGCCTTTAACATTTTTGAGCTTGATGCTGCTTCAAATAACTCGGTTGATGATATTCGTAGCTTAACAGACCAAGTTCGGATTCCGCCCCAAACGGGTCATTTTAAGGTCTATATTATTGATGAGGTTCACATGTTGAGTCAAGCCGCTTTTAATGCATTTTTAAAAACGCTTGAAGAACCACCTGCTCACGCCATTTTTATTTTAGCAACAACCGAAAAACACAAGATCATTCCCACCATTTTATCGCGTTGTCAAATATTTGATTTTAAACGCATAGGCGTTACCGATATCAAAAATTATCTGCATAAAATTGCCATTGAAGAACACATAGAAGCCGAAGATGACGCTTTGCATATTATCGCTCAAAAGGCTGATGGCGCTTTGCGCGATGCCCTTTCAATTTTTGATAGGGTTTTAAGCTTTTCGGGCACTAAACTAACGCGCCTCGACGTTGTTGAAAACCTAAATGTTTTAGATTATGAAGTCTATTTTAATATGACTGATTTAATATTAAAACACCAAATTCCACAGCTCTTAATTGCCTATAACGAGGTGTTGAGCAAGGGCTTTGAAGGTTTGCATTTTATTGTTGGATTAGCCTCTCATTTTAGAGACTTGTTAGTAGCAAAGGATGGCGCTACGGTTGAATTGTTAGAAGTAGGCTCACGCGCTAAAGAGCGCTATTTGTTACAGGCTAAAAGCTGTGAAGTCGATTTTTTGTTACAAGCGATTGATTTGGCAAATACCTGCGATTTAAATTTTAAATCAAGCAAAAACCAGCGCTTATTGGTTGAACTGACGCTGATGAAATTGGCTTCAATAAATTTTAATCCAGACCATCTGGACGAAAAAAAAAAACCTAAACTAAACTTAATTCCGGCTTCTTTTTACTCACAACTGCCTGAGGAGGCTACTAAAAAAAGTGGCGTCATTGTGGCCGAAACTAATGCCGAGTATCAAATTGAAAAATTGGAAGTTGAAGTTGAAAAACAGGCGGCTACTCATCCTGTAAAAGTTACAAAAATAATTGATAAAAAAGTTGTAAAAGCGCTAACAGATGCAACTGATCAAACAAAAATAACGGGCATAAATGCCATAAGAAGAACGTCGGCTTTATCGCTTAAAAGCCTACAAGAAAAGGCTAATTTGAAAGCAAATCAACCGGAAAATAAGCCTCTGGTTGCTTTGCCAGAAACACCGTTTACCGATGCGCAATTTTTTGAAGTATGGAATGAAGTTGTGACGCACTTTACCGAAAGCAATCAAAAAGTTTTTGTTTCGGTTTTAAACGCTAATATTCCAAAGATAAAGGGTCATATTATCAAACTTATGTTGCCAAATGAGGTGATGGCACATTCTTTTCAGAAGGGGAAATTGGAGCTTTTAACAAAAATCCGTCAAGCCTTAAATAATTATAAACTTGATTTTGAAATTGTTGTAAACGAGGAATTTACAAAAGACTATATTTATACACCACAAGAAAAATATCAAGCGCTTAAAAAGAAGAATCCAAACATTGAAATTCTTAAAAAAACCTTTAAACTAGAACTTTAATGTTTAGGGATTCTTTTAATATATTTATCAAATTTAAAATTGAACACCTTGGACTATTATAAATTAGTGAAATTATTAATCGGATTTTTGATTGTAGCCATAGCTTCGTATCAAATTGCCAAAGTGTTTCAAAAAATAAAGTTTCCATTGGTAACGGGATTAATTATAACAGGAATTATTTCGGGCACCTCACTATTAAACTTTATAAAATTAGAAACCCTACAAGACCTCCATTTTTTAAATGATTTGGCGCTGTCAATTATTGCATTTTCAGCTGGATCGGAGTTGTATTTAGATGATTTACGCAGCCGTATAAAAAGCATTAAATGGATGGTTTTATGTCAATTATTTATCACTTTTATCATATCGAGCGTGGTAATATACTTTGTTGCTGACCAAATTCCTTTTATGATAGCACTTAATTCACCAACCAAAGTGGGAATTTCAATTTTATTTGCCACAATTTTTGTTGCACGGTCGCCTTCTTCAGTTATTGCTGTCATCAATGAAATGCGCGCCAATGGGCCATTTACAAAAACGGTAATGGGTGTTACAGTGGTTAAAGATGTTTTGGTTATTGTGGTTTTTGCTATTTGCCTTTCATTAGCAAAAACTCTCATTAAAGGGGATGAAGTAAATATTTTATTTCTATTAATCCTTTTTTTAGAGCTCTTAATTAGCATCAGTTTTGGCTATTTTTTTGGCAAGATTTTACAAATTCCCTTTATCCTAAAAACAAATCCTAGAATAAAATCGGCTCTAATTTTAGCCATAGGATATAGCATTTACCTTTTTACAAATTTTATAAAGTCAAATTCACTTATTTGGTTTAATCATCAAGTGGTGCTAGAACCTTTATTGATTGCCATTATAGCGGGATTTGTATTGACAAATTACAGTAAACACCGGATAGAATTTTCTGAGTTATTGCATAAAATTGGGCCGAGCATTTACATAATTTTCTTCACTTTAACAGGCGCTTCTCTTGATATTAATATGCTATTTAATGTTTTTGGTATTGCTTTGAGTTTATTTATTTTACGTCTTCTAACATTAATGATAGCCGGTGGTTTGGGTGTTTATGCTGCAAAAGATAATAAAAAATATGCTTTAATTGCTTGGATGCCCTATGTCACTCAAGCTGGAGTAGCATTGGGATTAGCCACAATTGTTTCTCAAGAATTTCCCGATTGGGGTTACCAATTTGAAACTATTATTATTGCCATTATTATTATTGGACAATTATTTGGAGACCTCCTTTTTAAGTTTGCCCTAAATTATATAAATGAAAGCCATTTAAAAGCTAAAAATTCAGAAGCTGATATTACAAGAACTGCCATTATTTTTGGAATTGAAAATCAATCTATTGCCTTAGCTCATCAGTTAATAAAGAATTATTGGAAGGTAAAAATGGTAACCTCAATAGCCGATTTAGTAACTAAATACGATGATTTGGATATCATTGTTGTAAACAGTTTATCAAGACCCGATTTGAGTATTTTAAACTTAGCACAAACCGAAACGGCCATTTTAATGCTCGACGACAAACGCAATTTTGAATTGGCAACACTTATTTTTGAGCAATTTGGCACAAAAGAAATTGTGGTGCGTTTAAACAATCGAGAATATTTTGATAAATTCAATGAATTGGGGGCTAAAATTATTGATCCTTCTACCGCCATTGTTAGTTTATTAGACCATTTTGTGCGCTCTCCTAATGCAACTAATTTGCTGTTGGGCATTGATAAAGGTCAAGATTCCATCGATATTGAAATCAGAAATAAAGACGTTGCCGGCTTGCGTTTGCGCGATTTACGCATGCCTTCTGATATCATTGTGCTTTCTTTAAAACGACACGACCAATTTATTATTTCACACGGTTACACCCAGTTGCGACTTGGCGATGTGGTAACTATGGTTGGCTCTCACAACAGTTTAGAAGCCCTTAAAATAAAATTTGACAATTAGCCTTTGAAAAAAAAATCCAAAATAATTATTTTTATAACAGCGGCTTTTTTGGTGCTTTTTTATTTTTACATCAATCCTTATCAGTTTGGCTATTTACCTAAATGTCCACTTTATTCAAGTACTGGAATTTATTGTCCGGGATGTGGAAGTCAGCGCGCCATTCACGAACTTTTACATCTAAATTTTTTGGGATTTATCAGGCAAAACACCTTATTATTACTATTGATTTTGCTATTAATCTATCACGGAGTTGTGATTTTAGCAAACTCCTATTTTAATAAAACTTGGAAAAGCCTATTAAACCACAAAAAAACACCTTACTTTTTATTAGTAATAGCAATCTTATTTTGGATTTTAAGAAACCTGCCTTTTAAGCCATTTATTTGGTTAGCTCCTTATTAGATTTTTAAATTTTTATCATAAGGAATAACACTCAAAATGTATTTTATAGCATTAATGCGAGCGGTTGTTTTTCTGTTAGCTTTTATCACTTTCCAAGGTACGAGCGCCGTACTTGTTTTTGAAAACATTTCGCGTTTATAAAAGGTGTATTGGTCCCAAAGCTCTTGAGCTTTTTCGTCAACCGGCGTAATTTTCCATTGTTTTAGCAGACTTGTTTTAATGTCTTCAAAACGTCGGGCTTGTTCATCTTTAGAAATCGACATATAAATCTTTACAATTTGGATATCAGATTCAACAATCATACGTTCAAATTCATTGACTTGATTCATAAAGATGTTGTATTGATGATCGGTACAAAATCCGTTAACAGGTTCAACCACAGCGCGATTATACCAACTTCTGTCAAAAAGAACAATTTCGCCAGCCTTAGGAAATTCGGTTAAATAACGCTGAAAATACCATTGTCCTTGTTCTTCAACGGATGGTTTTGGCAAGGCTACTTCAAAATAATATCTAGGATTTAGGCGTTCGGTAATTCGCCTAATTGCGCCTCCTTTTCCGGCGGCATCACGTCCTTCAAAAATAATGATGATGCGTTTGTTTTTATCAATCGCCCAAGTTTGCATTCTAATCAGTTCAACTTGCAACTTTTTGAGCTCTTTTTTATATTCTATATAACGCAAAGCTTTTTCAACATTAAAAGGAATGGTATTAAATAAAGACAAAATACCTTTACTAGAATTTAATTTATCAATATCCGATTGAGAAAAGTTAGGTTCCATAAGTCTAGTCTTTGTTGTGTCTTGATGATCTAAAATATCTAATAATGATATTTGGATCAGGGATTAGTTGCATGTTAGATTCCTTTTTATTGTCATAGTCAAATTGAGAGAGCACATATCTAATTGATTCTAAACGCGCTGCCATTTTATCATTGGTTTTAACGATAATCCAAGGGCTATATGATGCGTGTGTTTTGCTGAACATTTGTTCTTTATAATAGGTATATTTATCCCATAATTCCTGACCTTTTTGGTCAACAGGGCTAAATTTCCAACGTTTTAACGGACTTTCATTCCTTGAATTAAAGCGTTTTAACTGTTCTGTTTTTGAGATAGACAACCAAAATTTAATTATGGTAACGCCATCTTCATAAAGCATGTGTTCAAATTCGGGTACTTTATGGATAAATTGGTTGTATTGTTGCTCGTCACAAAATCCCATAACAGGTTCTACCACAGCTCTATTATACCAACTTCTGTCAAAGCAAACAATTTCACCGCGATTGGGCAAATGCTTTACATAACGTCTAAAATACCATTGCCCTCGTTCAATTTCAGTAGGTTTATTTAGGGCAACTTGCCTTACCGAACGGGGATTTAAATGTTCGGTAAAGCGACGGATAATCCCTCCTTTTCCGGCGGCATCACGACCCTCGAAAATAATAATAACGCGTTTGCGATTATTTAAAACCCATTGTTGCAGTTTAACAAGTTCTATTTGAAGCAGTTTTAAATCGGACTCGTAATCTAATATCCGATCAACGGCAGTCGTATCAATTTCTTTTTCGGAAAGTAGTTGTCTTAATTGACTAACTGATTTTAAGTTAATTAACTCTTCACCCGTAATTTTTTGTTTCTTCATTACAATTTTTATCTAATAATAAACAGGTTTTAAAATTAGTCATTTTAGATGAAATATTTAATTTATCGGCGGGTGGAGACAAATAAGGAATTCCCAAGCCTAGCCCTCTTAAAATAAATAGTAAACCTATTATTATTACAAATATAGGAATTGCTTTTTGAATTTTATTCCTAATTGACAATTTTATGAAATTACCAAAAATTAATGCGCCTGTCATCATCGGTACTGTGCCCAATCCAAACAAAAACATATACAATGCACCGTTTAAACTTGAACCCATAGAAATGGCTCCCAATAATGCCATATAAACCAATCCACAAGGTAAAAATCCGTTTAACAAACCCATTGATAAAAAGGCTTTATAAGATGATTTTTTGAGATACAAACCCATCCCTACTTTTACTTTTGAAATTAGCAAATAAAATGGTTTGGTAATTTTAAATTGATGAAATATTGTTACAGGTAAAATGGTTAATAAAATCATTAATAAACCCATAAAAATTGATAAATATTGTTGAAAACCAGCAAGATAAAGTCCTTTGCCTAGCAAACCAAAAATTAGTCCAATGGTGGCATAGCTTAAAAGGCGTCCTAGATGATAAAGACTTGCTTGAGTAAAACTAACCCATTTATGCGTTCGGTCAAGTGGTAAAACAAAAGCTATTGGACCGCACATTCCCAAACAGTGAAAACTCCCTAAAAGTCCAAAAATAACAGCGGTTAAAAACATTACTAATAGGCGTAAGATGATTTATAGAGGTACAAATCGTCATGATAAGACCAATCAATTTTAATGTTATAATTGCCAGCAACCAATTCTTTATCAGTTATTAAATAGGTATTTGAAGTTAATATCAGATTCTTTTTAAGGTCCAATTTAGAATTAGAAGGTCTCATTAGATTAATTGTGCCTTTTAATTTTGAAAACTCAAATTCACTTGGAAAAACAATTTCCAAACCTTTATCCGTTTTGATTAACTTGACATTTTGTTTTAAGGCATTGGCTTTATTTTCTTTATCAATTTCTTTTTGATAGTTGAGTTCTTCTTTATAATAATCGTCCGCAACTAATTGATAATCATATTTTTTATTAACTGCAGCCCGAAATACAAATTGTAGAATAAAAATCATAAATAAAGCCATGGCTATCACAATACCAGTACCCCAATTAATTTTTATTTTCATGTATTTTAATTTTTTATAAAAGTACTATTTTAATTTTAAAGGTGACGGAAAGTTAGTTGTTGTTGTTTCAATTAACTTAGTTCCCTGAAAGATGCCAATTTTGAGTGCTTCTCTATCCGTTTTAAGATTTGCTTTATCAATAGTGATAAATATAGTACCTTCTTTAAGGCTTTCTTTTTCTAGGCTCACCAAATTTCCAACAACCTTAATATCACCTTTAACAGAAAGTAATTTAATATTTAAATTGCGATAATCATTTACGGTTTTATTGACCAAAGTAAAGGTGTAAACATTTGTTACAGAAGTATCAGTTGTGGTAAACATTTGTCCCGGAATCTTTAATATTGTCGCTTCGATATCGCTTCTCAACAATAATAAGGTAATAAGCGCACCAAACATAAAGGTAAATAAAGCTACATAGATTTTTATTCTAGTATTAAATAAGAATTTCTCCCCTTTTGCAATATTGTTTTCAGAATAGTAACTGATAAGTCCTTTTTCAAAACCCACATTTTCCATTATGACATCACAGGCGTCAATGCAGGCGGTACAGTTAATGCATTCTAACTGCGTACCGTTTCTAATATCAATACCTGTTGGGCAAACTTTTACGCATTGTTTACAATCAATGCAATCGCCGTAGGCTTTTTCAGCTCTAAGCTCACCTTTTCTAAATTTTGAACGGCCATTTTCGGCTTCACCGCGTTTGTAATTATAGGCTACAACCACCGAATTATCGTCTAACAACACCCCTTGAAGTCGGCCATAAGGACAAGCAATAATGCAAACTTGTTCTCGAAACCACGCAAATACAAAGAAAAATACGCCCGAAAAAATGAGCAACTTTACAATAATGTCGAGGTGATTTGCGGGTCCTTCAAAAATATACTTCAACAAGTCATCACTGCCAATAAAATAGGCTAAAAACACATTGGCAATGGCAAAAGAGAGGAAGTAAAAAATAAGCCATTTAATTCCTTTTCTAAATATTTTTTCGGCATTCCAAGCTTGTTTTTCAAGTTTTATTTGTTTGCTGCGATCGCCTTCAATAAGGTATTCAATTTTGCGAAACACCATTTCCATAAATATGGTTTGAGGACAAATCCAGCCACAAAATATTCTGCCAAAAATAACGGTAAATAAAATTACCAAAACAACACTTACGAGCATTGAAATCACAAGAAGATAAAAGTCTTGTGGCCAAAAAGGTTGTCCAAAAATATTATACTTTCCCTTTAAAACATTAAACAGTAAAAATTGATTTCCATTGACTTTTAAAAAGGGCGAAACCACCAATGTAGTCAACAAAAAATAGCTTAAAATACTGCGGTATTTATAAAATTTTCCTTTTGGTTTTTTGGGGTGCAAAAAATTGCGAGTGCCCTCTTCGGTAATGGTTCCAATGGAATCTCTAAATTTTTCGTTATTAAATTCTTTCATCATTTTCTAAAAAAAAGGCTATCAAAAATTAAGATTACAAATGTACAACACCTTTACGGCAACTTCTGCAACATTTATAACAGAACCTTGATAGCCTTCCTACTACTAACTAAAAAAATCAAAAACACATTAATGCAGTCTCAGAAGGAGAATACACTACTGTTTTGTCCATACAATATCCCCTTCAGAAGCCTTAGGATTAGCTGGCTTTGTTCCCTGTAAAGAAATAACATAGCTCGCAACTTGCTGCCGTTCTTCTGGATTAAAGGTTGCTTTCCATGCAATCATTCCTTTTCCAGGTCTTCCTCCTTCAGATATTGTATGATATATTGTTTCAATGCCACCGCCTAAAATCCAATGGTCATCGGTAAGATTTGGTCCTATGCCACCGCCACCATCAATCATGTGGCAAGCTAGGCAGGTAGTTTCAAATATTTTTTTCCCTGAAGTTAAGCTCTCGGCATCCGTTAATAAAACCACATCGGTTTTAAACAACTCTGGGTGTTCATTTTTATAAATTTCTACCTGAGCATTGCTTTCAGTAATGTCGGCATTTAATTCATCTGCTTGTTTATAAGCTCCAAAATAGACCACTTTTGTGGTATAAAAAATGCCGATAGCGATGGTAATATAGAATCCGTAAAGCCACCAAGGCGGTAAAACATTATCTAATTCTTTAATGCCATCATAATCGTGGTCGGTCAATAATTCGGCTTCTTTGCCAAGATCATTTGCTTTAGTTAACGATTTTATAATTCGTTTAAAAAATGATTGGTTTTTATTTGTTGTCATATTTTTTTAATTTTCTGTATCTAAAGGGATTTCACTATGTAATTCAACATTTTTTTTTGGCATTTTAACAACAATGAAAATCATTGTTACAAATACGGTTAAAAATAAGAACAATGAGATAATGGGATAGATTTCAATTCCATTAATACCTTCAAAATAGTGTTTTACAAAACGTATCATAATGTTATTTTAAAGCTGTTTTATTAGCCTTAATATCGGTTCCTAATCTTTGTAAATAGGCAATCACTGCAACAATTTCTTTAT
Source organism: Flavobacteriales bacterium CG_4_10_14_0_2_um_filter_35_18 (assembly GCA_002793215.1). GTDB lineage: Bacteria > Bacteroidota > Bacteroidia > Flavobacteriales > Flavobacteriaceae > CG1-02-35-72. The sequence goes on along the minus strand of PFPU01000106.1, from coordinate 5,970 downwards.
CTTGAATGTTGCTTTCGCCGTATGCTTTTTTAAACTCAGGGTCTTGAATTAAATTATTGACAATTTCGGATGCTTGATTCTTTAACAAATACAAGGCTTTATCAACTTGAAATTGGGTGTAAGGCACCCCTAATTTGACCATTGCTTCCATTTTATCTGCTGTGAGTGAAACATCTAAATCATTTGAAATTAACCAAGTATATCGTGGCATAATTGAACCAGGCGAGGTTGATCGTGGGTCTAATAAGTGGTTAAAGTGCCAATTATCATTATATTTTTGACCTTCGCGATGTAAATCTGGTCCGGTGCGTTTTGAGCCCCATAAAAATGGGTGGTCATAAACAAATTCACCAGCTTTAGAGTATTCGCCATAACGTGCAACTTCTGAACGGAACGGACGCACCATTTGAGAGTGACAATTATTACAGCCTTCTCTAATGTAAAGGTCTCTACCCTCCAATTCTAAAGGCGTGTAAGGTTTAACACTTGTGATGGTTGGAATATTTGAAGGCACTACAATTAAAGGCACAATTTCAACAGCACCGCCAATTAAAATAGCAACCGTAGCTAAAATAGTGAATAAAATGGTTTTTCTTTCGAGCCAAGAATGGAATCCTTCACCAGGTAATCTACCGGCGCTAATGGGTGATAGTGGTGCTGCTTCGGCAAGTTCATCTCCAACAAAGTGTCCTATTTTAATGGTTTTTATAAGATTGTAGGCCAACAATAAGAATCCCGTTAAATAGAGCGTTCCTCCTGCTGCGCGCATCATATACATCGGCATAATTTTAGTTACGGTTTCTAAAAAATTACCATAAACTAATGTGCCATCAGGATTAAATTCTTTCCACATTGAAGCCTGTGTAAAACCAGCTACATAAAGCGGTACGGCATATAATAGAATTCCAATTGTGCCAATTAAAAAGTGTGTATTAGCTAGTTTTTTAGAATACAATTCCGTTTTCCAAAGTTTTTGAACCAACCAATACAACATACCTGAAATTATAAAACCGTTCCAAGCTAAAGTGCCAATATGAACGTGCCCTACAATCCAATCGGTATAATGAGCAATGGCATTTAAGCTTTTAAATGAAAGCATTGGCCCTTCAAAGGTGCTCATTCCATATCCAGTAATGGCAACAACAAAGAATTTTAAAATTGGATTTTCTCTCACCTTATCCCAAGCACCGCGAAGCGTCATTAAACCATTAATCATACCACCCCAAGATGGAAAAATTAACATCACTGAGAATACAGTTCCCAGATTTTGTGCCCATTCTGGCAAAGCGGTATATAATAAATGGTGTGGTCCTGCCCAAATATAAATGAATATCAAAGACCAAAAATGGATGATTGACAAGCGATAAGAGTAAATAGGGCGGTTAGCGACTTTGGGTACAAAATAGTACATAAGTCCTAAAACTGGGGTTGTTAAAAAGAACGCCACGGCATTGTGCCCATACCACCATTGAACCATAGCATCTTGAACACCTGCATAAACGGAATAGCTTTTAAAAGCCGAAACAGGCAATTCTAAATTGTTGAAAATGTGTAAAACGGCAACGGTTACCAAGGTGGCGATATAAAACCAAATGGCTACATAAATATGACGTTGACGACGTTTTAAAATGGTGCCAATCATATTGATACCCATCACCACCCATATTATGGTAATGGCAATGTCAATTGGCCATTCTAATTCGGCGTATTCTTTTGATGATGTAAATCCTAAAGGCAAGGTAATTGCTGCTGCAACAATGATGAGTTGCCAACCCCAAAAATGGATTTTGCTCAAGGTATCACTAAACATTCTCGTTTTTAGGAGGCGCTGCATAGAATAATAGATTCCTAAAAAAACGCCATTTCCAACAAAGGCAAAAATTACAGCATTGGTGTGTAAAGGTCTTAATCTGCCAAAACTAAGCCAAGAAATACCCTCTAGATAGTTTGGAAAAATAAATAAAAAAGACACCATTAAGCCTACAAGCATTCCCACAACGCCCCAAAGAACTGTTGCGTATAGAAATAGCTTCACAATTTTATTGTCATAATAGAATTGTTCTTTTTCCATATTAATTTGATTAATTAGTTATTAGTATATTTTATAATTGTTTCTGATTTTCTTTTTTATTTTCAATGACAATCTCATCATCAAAAAGCATTCTAACCGACGGCGTGTAAACATCATCATATTGACCAGTTTTGACTGTTCTTAAAAACAAAATGAAAAATAACAAAGCGATAATTAGACTCACCACAATCATGATGTAAATGACATCCATAGTTAGAAAATTTGATTTTTTTATTAATAGTTGCGTCAAAAGTAACGCATTGATTAATTTTATTTACTGACAAATGTCAGCTTTTTAAAAATATAATTTGTGCCAAATGTTACAAATAGCACTACCGAAATGGAGCTTAATGGCATAAAAATAGCAGCAATAATAGGCGATAATAGGCCTTGAACCGCTAAATAAATTCCAATAAAATTATATACAAATGAAATAATGAAACTTATTTTTATAAGATTTAAAGTCTGTTTTGAAGCAATCAGATAGTTTGGTAAAAACCCAAACTTTTCGGCCTTTAAAATTCCGTCGCAGGCTGGAGAAAAAATATTAATATCTTCCGAAACCGCCAAACCAACATTGCTTTGCGCCAAAGCTCCCGCATCATTTAAGCCATCGCCAATCATCAAAACATTTTTGCCTTTTGATTGCAAATCTTTTATAAAATCAAGTTTTTGTTGTGGTTTTTGATTAAAGTAAAATTGAACATTTAAAGGTAATAACTGGCTGAGTTTTGCTTTTTCACCTTCATTATCGCCAGATAAAATAATCAATTCATAGTGAGCATGTAATTGTTTAAACACCTGTTGAATAGTGGCTCTATAGGTATTTTCAAAAATAAATTTTCCTCTTATTTCACGGTTTATTTTAATCCATATTTTAGTTTGTAAAATGGCATCAGCTTCAATTGCGCCTACAAACTTAGCCGAACCTAAACAAATTTCAATTTCGTTGATTGTTCCTTTAATGCCACCGCCAACAATTTCATTAAAATCGGCTACTTTTTCTACTGCCGGATATTTTAAATAATCGTAGAGTTTTCGGCTTAGCAAATGATTAGATTGTCGTAATAAGCTTTTTATAGCTCCAAAATCAAACTCCGATAAGGGCAGCCCACTGTATATAATTTTAGATTCGCTTGTGGTTAAAGTTCCTGTTTTATCGAAAACGATGGCATCAATTTTTGAAAGACTTTCTATTACATCAGCCTGTTTTAAATAGCATTTACTATTGCCAAAAAGTCGCAACATATTACCTAAAGCAAAGGGTGCGGCAAGTGCTAGCGCACATGGACAAGCAATAATAAGCACCGCCGTAAAAACGTTAAAAGCGGTATTTGCATTAATACGAAACCAATACAGCGCTCCAAAAAAAGCAATGGCAATGATTATAATTGTAAAGTTCTTGCTAATGGCATCGGTTAGCGATTTGATATTTTTAGTCAATTTTTTACTAAAAACGGCATTGCCCCAAAGCTGTGTTAAATAACTCTGCGACATTTTTTGAACAACGGCTATCTCGATGCTACCACCTATTTGTTTACCTCCGGCAAAGACTTTATCACCAGATTGTTTTGTTATTGGCGCAGATTCTCCAGTTACAAAACTGTAATCAATCAAGGCTTCACCATTTATAATAATGCTGTCAACAGGAATCAATTCTTGATGCCTAATAAGTAATCGGTCACCTTTTTTTACGTCATAAACAGGAATATAACTTTCGCTTTTATCATTTTCAATAATGGTTACGGCAATGGGAAAATAGGATTTATAATCGCGCTCAAATGACAAAAAATGATAGGTCTTTTGTTGAAAAACTTTTCCTAAAAGCAAAAAGAACACCAAACCGGCTAAACTATCAAAATAACCTTGTCCCAAGTTAAAAACAATGTCATAAGTACTGCGAATAAATAAAATGCCAATTCCTAAAGCTATGGGAACATCAATATTTAATATTTTATGGCTTAAACCTTTAAGGGCTGAAATAAAATAATCTCTTGCCGAAAAAACAACAACAGGAATAGCAAAAGCAAACATAATTGCCCTAAAAAATGGTTTGTATTGGTTGAGCCAAAATTCGTCAAGTTGAAAATATTCAGGCAACGACATCAACATAATATTTCCAAAGGCAAAACCAGCAACTGCAACTTGATAAATTAATTTTCTGTCAATTTTTTTCTTGCCAGAAGAAGCATCTTCAAGGCTAATATTGGGTTCATATCCTATTGAAGTCATCAATTCTACAACCGTCTTAAAACTAATTTGGCTTACACTAAAAGTCAATCTGACGGTTTTTTTAGGAAAGTCAACTTGCGATGATTTGATGCCATTATTTAATTTATGAAGATTTTCTAAAACCCAAATACAACTGCTGCAATGCATATTAGGAATATTGAATTCAACAACAATGGTATCGCCATCATCAAAGGCAACTAATTTAGAAACAATATCTTGATTGTCTAAGTAGTTGAATTTTCCTTTAATTTCTTTTGGAATGGTTCCCGGGTTTTTTGTTAAATCGTAATAACATTGCAATTCATTTTGGTTTAATATTTCATAAACCGTTTTGCAACCGTTGCAACAAAAGTTTTTATCATCAAAAATTATTTTTGATAAATCGCAATCGGCTCCACAATGAAAACAAGGTTTATCAGACATAAGCGCTCTAAAAGTTTACAAAGATTAACATTTTTATGTAATAATTATCACATAAAAAAGCAGCTAATTTTGCTTATATTTGCATACGACTAACAAAAGAATTAAAAAGTAAGTATTTATGACAAAATGTGATCATTGCATGATTAGAGAACTCAATTCATTTAATTCGCTTACCAGAGATGAATTAGTTTCATTAGATGAAAAAAGAACGATAATCCATGTAAAACGCGGTCAACCTTTATTTGTAGAGGGCACGGTTTTAAATGGTATATATTGCTTGCAAAGTGGTGAATGCAAGGTTTCTAAGCTAACGCCAAATGGCAAAGATCAAATTGTGAGATTTATAAAAGAAGGTGAAATTGTTGGGCATAAATCTATTTTAAGCGGCACAAGTGCCAAGCTATCGGTTACCGCTTTAGAGGATATGGATGTTTGTTTTATCCCTAAACAAGAGCTTTTAGATTTATTTGCCAAAAATAAAGAATTTTCGCTTGAATTAACACGTTCTCTTTGTCAAAGTTTAGACAAAGCAAATTTGACAGTGGCTACAATGGCACAAAAAAATGTTAGAGAGCGCTTGGCGGAGTTTTTATTATACTTTGAAAGGATGTTTGGCGTAGATGAAAAAGGTTTTATCGCTGTGAAATTAACTAGAGAAGAAATTGCGAATGCTATTGGTACCGCAACCGAATCGGCTATTAGACTTTTGTCAGAATTTAAACACGATGGCTTTATTTTATTGCACGGAAAACAAATTAAACTATTAGATAAGCCCAAATTAATTCATATTTCTGACGGATTTTAAATCCTATTTTTAATAGCTTTTATTTTTTACATAAAAAAAAATGAAAAGTTTGCTACGAATGCACAAATAATAGCTGTTATTTTTAGGAGAATAATTTTATGAGTGGGGCTAATCTTATCTTATAAAGTCAAATTTCAAATGAATTTACTTAAATTTCATTCTCGTTTTAGAATTTACTTTTCAAACTCTGATATGGTTTTTTTGATGATTGAAACACAATCTAATAGTTGTGCTTTAGTCATAACAAGTGGTGGCGCAAACCGAATAATATTGCCGTGTGTAGGTTTTGCTAAGAGCCCATTTTCTTGAAGTTTTAAACAAATATTCCAAGCCGTTTCACTGGTTTCTATATCATTAATCACGATGGCATTAAGCAAACCTTTTCCACGTACTAATTTTATCAGCGGATTTGTTTTTATAAATTCGTTTAATTCTGCTC
>PFPU01000097.1 GCA_002793215.1 Flavobacteriales bacterium CG_4_10_14_0_2_um_filter_35_18 | reverse complement strand
TAGCTCACGTAATTTTTTTTAGTATCATCAATTGTCAGACTTAAAAAGCCAATTTTAAATTTCTGATTTTTTTGTGTTACCTCTAAAATATAGGTTTCAAAAAGAGGTGTAATTTGATTGTTTTGTTCCTTATAAAACAAACTAATGCTGTCATTTTTAATGCGTTTAGTATTGGCTGAAACCCAGTCGAAAGTCGATTCGTTTAAGCGTTTTTGCAAATCAGCTTCATTCAAATCGAACTCGTGATTTCCAAATGTGGCTAACTTTATTGGAAGTGCATTCATCACTTCTATCATCTGCTTGCCACGAATATTTTGACCTTGATATTTTAAAGTACCTAATAAAGAAGGGTTTAAAAAATCGCCTGCCATTAAAATATACGTATTGGGATTTTCATTGAGCAACTGCTTATAAACGGTTTCAACACGCGCCATACCTCCTACTTTTCCTCCTTCTAAAGCCGAAATTTCATAGACATCATTTAGTTGCAAAAGGGTAACATTTACATTGTTACTTTTGCAGGAGGCTAATAATAAAACTAGAAACAGACTTACTAAATATTTTATGGTTTTCATTTTTTGATATTTTTACAAAGATAAAAGTACCTTTGGAATTTATAGGTAATTATTGTTATCATTTAAATTGTCATTGCCTAAAAAGTATCCCTTAATGAATTTTGAACTTCTAAAATCAGAAAGTTTTGAGATAAATAATTGGTCGGGCGGCACTACCACTCAGCTTTTTATCTACCCAAAAACTGCCAATTATATTGCTAGAAATTTTAAATTCAGGCTGAGCACCGCAAAAGTATTAGCCGAAAAGTCTGATTTTACGACTTTACCAAATATACACCGTAAAATGATGGTTTTAGATGGTAAAATCACCCTAAAACATGACAATAAACGGGCTAAAATTTTAGAAAAATTTGATTGCACCGCGTTTGAAGGTTTTTGGAATACCTCATCAGTAGGTACATGTACCGATTTTAATTTAATGTCAGCTAATGGTGTAAATGGTTCTATATCTAAAGCTTTAATTCTCAAAAGCCAATATTTAGATTTGCCTTTAGACAAAACATGTCAATGGCAATTTATTTATATTTATAAAGGAATTGTAGAAACTGAAATTGATTCAAAAAAAATAGTCATCAACAAAGGTGATTTATTGGTTTTAACCGAATTTGAAAATCAAATGCTTCAATTAAATGCCACTGAAAATTGTGAGTTAATTTTTGTGAATATCTTTTAAGACTACCTTGTTAAACTTTTAACAAATACACCACTTTATCATCATTTAAACCATAAAATTCGGGCATTTGTGCAACCAATTTGCAACCATACTTTAAATAAAATTGGCGAGTAGGCTCATAAAGCGGACGGCCTGAGGTTTCTATCCAAATATTTTTACCGCCTAAATTTGCAATATCATCTGATACCATTTTCATCAATATTTTACCAATACCATGACCTTTTAAACTTTGGTTTACGGCAATCCAATACAAGTCAAAACTGCTTTCGGTGCAAGGTGTTTTGCCATAACAAGCAAAAGCGACCGGCATGTCATCTTTTTCGGCAATTATAAAAATATAGCCGCTTTTTTCTTCACCATTTTCCCAATTTTCTTGCGCCAATTCTAAAGCCATTTCTACTTCAGAATCATAAAAAAAGCCCGTAGATGCCAATATTTTTTTTAGAACAGGAAGGTCGCTTTTTCGCAATTGTTTTCTATATCTCATGTTTTATTTCAATTTAAATCCGACAATATTCTTTCAATCATCACTTTGGTACTGTATCCTTTTTGCTCAATGGCGGCAACAAAACCGCTATCGGGAGCGATACAAGGATTTCCGTTAATTTCAAGAATAAAAACCGACTCATTTTTATCGACTCTAAAATCTACACGCGCGTAACCCTTTAAATTGAAGGCTTCCCAACATTTTTTACAGATTATCACCAGTTTTTCTTCAAGTTTTTTATAATTTATTAAGGTGTTGAAAGCCCGATTAGAATGTTTGTATGCTTCACTCTCTTCGTCCCATTTTGCCTGATAGCCCACAATTTTTGGTTTATCATTATAATAACTGGAAAAAATAATTTCGGCCGCAGGCAACACTTCAACACCGTTTTTATTGGCTAACATACTTATATTCAGTTCCCTTCCGTCAATAAATTCCTCAACAAAATAATGGGAATTTGGCAACTTTTTAATGATTTCAAATTTTTCCTTATCGGCTATTTTAAAAATAGAATCGGCCGTAATGCCCACCGATGCTTCTTCCCAAATAGGTTTGACAATATAGGTTTTTGACGGATTCAATTGATTGAGGTCTGAAATTGAATAAAAATCGGCTGTGGGCAACTTGTTAAATTGCATTAATTTTTTAGCTAAAACCTTGTTTCCGGTAACGAATAAAGCATCGAGTGGCACGCCGGTATAGCGAATTTTATAGGCATTTAAGAGTGCCGGAGCAACATAACACAACTCTGCAATTCCCCAAGAAGCTTCCATTAAATTAAAAACAGCATCCGGATTTTCGTTCCGCACTTTATCGATAGCTGCTTTTAAATTTTCGCCAACTGATAAACAACAAACCTCATAATGAAGCGATTCGCATGCCTTTAAAACCAAGTCGCGCTGGTTTAAAACATCTAGTTCGTCGGGGTTATTGCTAAGTACCTGATTGTAGAGTATTACAATTTTCATTTGTGATAACAGTAAAATTTCTTTGTATGGCCGATTTTAATATTTCGTCAATAATATCTTGATAACTTACCTGATTCATTCCGCAAAGAATTGGCAAATCAGATATGGTAGGATTTAAACCCGCCAAGGGATTTACTTCAATAAAACTCATCTTGCCAAAACGGTCAATTTTAACATCTACTCTACCACCGTCAAAGCAATTTAATGCTTTCCAAGCATTTAGTGCAACCGCTTTGCATTGCTCAAGTAAATCTCCGGTAACGACCTCATAATTAATGCGTCCTTCATAATTTTCTTTATTATCGTATGAATAAAAATTATGTGTATTTTTATTGTAACTAATTTCCATAGCGCCTGGCACAAAAGCGTTTTCGCCTGTTCCTAAAACACCTACTGTAAATTCCCTTCCCGGCAAATATTCTTCCACCAAAACGGGTTGATTAAACTTTGACAACAAATTGCTACAAACTCTTGTTAATTCCTCTTTAGAAATGATAAAAGATTTAGCATCAATACCTTTGCCAGTTCCTTCTGAAATTGGTTTTGCAAAAAGCGGGTATTCTAGTTTAACAAGTGCAATATCTTCGAGTTTTGAAACCACAAAAAAAGCGGGTGTGTTTACACCACTATCCCGCACAATTTGTTTGGCAAAGGCCTTGTTTAATGAAATGCCAAGTGTTACAGGTCCCGAAAATGTATAGGGAATTTTATAAGCATCAAGCAAAGCTGGAACCAATGATTCTCGCCCTTCGCCAAACAAGCCTTCTGAAATGTTAAAAACCAAGTCCCAAGTTTCACCTTTTAAAAGGGCTTTCATCAAATTTTGCGCGCAACCAATACGAATCGTTTTATGACCTGCCTTTTGAATGGCTTGTTCTAAACCTTCAATGGTGCTTTCCTTGTCAAATTCGGCGGTTTCTTCTTCGCTATAACCCTGTTTTAAATAATCTGTTCTCAGGTCGTAGGTTAATCCAATTTTCATTTTTTATTTTAATTTATTAGAAGCTTTTATTTCTATAAAATTTAATTCCCGCTTTTTAGCAGATGGAAACTAAGTTTAATAAAGCTAAAAAGTTAATTTTAATAATTTCAACTTGATAAAAGATTATAACCCGTTTAAATTATCAACCGCTATTGGGTCATAATATTTATAAGTTTTACCTTCAAAGTTTTTCATCACCACATAATCGCCTTCGCGACCTTGATAATATTCGGGTAATAACGGTATTTTACCGCCACCACCAGGTGCATCAATCACAAAATGAGGAATGGCATAACCGCTTGTAAAGCCACGTAAACCCTGAATAATTTCGAGTCCTTTGCTCACTGGCGTTCTAAAATGTGAAGAACCCGGAATGGGATCGCATTGATAAATATAGTAGGGTTTTATACGCGACATCAAGGCTTTGTGCATTAAATTCTTCATCGTTTCAACATGGTCATTAACGCCGTGCAATAGCACTGTTTGGCTTCCCATAACAATTCCGGCATTAGCAATACGGTTGCAAGCTTCTTTTACTTCGGGTGTAAATTCATCGGGATGGGTAACGTGAACGCTCATAAAAATGGGATGGTATTTCTTAATCATATTAACCAAATTATGGGTGATACGTTGTGGTAACACCATTGGCACCTTTGTACCTAATCTAATAATTTCTACGTGAGGAATGGCGCGTAACTGCGATAACAAATACTCAATTTGCTTGTCGGGCATGGTCAATGGATCTCCTCCCGAAATAACGATGTCTCTAATTGTAGGCGTGTTTCGAATGTATTCAATTGATTTTTCCCAAACTTTAACGCCATACGATTTTGGGTCTTTGTTTGCCATGCGCGAACGGGTGCAATAGCGACAATACACTGAACAAAACCCTGTTGAAAGCATTAAAACGCGATCAGGATAACGGTGAACTAAATTTTCGGTAGGGCACATAGACTCTTCATGTAAAGGGTCTTCTTCTTCACCTTCAGTAACAATAAACTCCAATTTTGTAGGTACTACCGATTTAATCAACGGGTAATTATTTGATTTACCTTCAAAATGGCTTGCGTAATAAGGGGTAATTCTAAGTGGTAATTTATTAGATTTTGAAATGAAATCAACATCATCAGAAACGCTACTGGTGTCTAATATTTGGGAAAGTTCATCAAAATTGGTATAACTATTTTGGATTTGCCATTTCCAGCTACTCCATTTTTTATCAGAAACCGTAGGGAAGTATTTGTCTCTGAAGTTTGAAGCCGCGGCTCCGATAATTTCAAAATCTGAATTTAATAATTCAGCTTCGGTAAATAATTTTTTGTTGGTAGAATTTGTTTCTAAAACAAGTTCTGAGGTACCTAAATCGACCCCCAGCGGAGGCTCAGATTCTTGAGGCATGAGTTCTTTCATTTTCTTTAAATTTTTATAAATTTTTAAGCGTTAGTTTTAAAATATTCGTTTTAAATTTTGCATAAACTTTAAAACAAAATTATAGCAAATAATCATTCCTTTTTATAAATATTTTAAACTTTTTAATACCATCTTTCTTAACAAAATTTTAATATATAACGCTGTATTTGTGATAGTTATAAGAAATATTTCAACAGTGAACTAGAAAAATTTATTTTAAATATTTATTAATATTTTTTTTTCTGTTTACAAGCTACTTTTTTGGTCTATTTTTGTAGAAACTATTTAAGCAATCATCCTCAATTTTGACACTAAATAATCGCTTTTTTTTTGCAATATGAACTTTACGGATTGGATTGGTTTTATAGGTACTTTTTTTATACTACTCGCCTATTTTTTAAACTTAAGTGGCAGAATAAAAAATGGAGATTTACTTTATATCGTTTTAAATTTAATAGGTGCTTTGTTGGCGCTAACAGCCTCAATATTGTTAAAGTACATTCCATTTATTATTTTAGAAACTGTTTGGAGTGCCGTTTCCTTTTATTTTCTAATTCAATATTTTAGACCGATAAAAGTTTAATTCAATTGCCAAGTGTTATCAGCGGTATTGGCATCCATAAAAATGCCGCCATCTATTTTAACTGAAATAAGCTCTTGAAGGCCTTCAATTATAATGGTTGTTTCATTATTGTTGTTTTGCCAAACTTGTGAAGTTTTATGGTAAATTTTTTCAGCACCCGATTTAGTATTTACGATAACATCAAATGGCGCTGGCATTCCACCGATATTTTGTAAAATGATAACAACTTTCTTCTTATCTACCTTTACAGATTTGATTCCTAAATCAATATAATAATTACTAAAGTACCAACGGCTCCAAAACCAGTTTAAATTTTTTCCGGAATGGTTATTGATAGCATAGAAAAAATCCCAAGGAATGGGGTGTTTGCCATGCCAGCTTTCCATATAAGCTTTTAAGGCATTTTTAAAAGTTTGATCTCCCAACATATCTTTTAAAGCTAAATAGCCAAGAGCTGGTTTTCCATAGGCATTATTGCCATAAGCAACGCCAGTTAAAATATTGGAAGGGGTTATTATAGGCAAATCTTCTTCCATATTTTTATCGTTAATCCACCTATTTACTCTAAAATTTTTAAAGGCGTTTATGGCGCGTTCAGTTCCTAAATCTGCTATTCCGATAAGGTGCTCTAAGGTAGTAGCCCAACCTTCATCCATAAAGGCAAAACGCGTTTCGTTAATTCCCATATAAAAAGGAAAATAGCTATGTGCAATTTCGTGCTCTGCCACAAAACGCGAAAAATCTAAATCGGATTCAGAATTGTCGTTAACCATCATAGGATATTCCATATCGGCAAAACCCCTAACAATGGTCGATTTTGAAAAGGGATAAGGCACTCCGGGATAATAATTTGAAAACCAATTTAAAGCGTGTTTGCCAAACTCAACCATTTTGTGAAAATCGGCCGAAACATCATCATAAGCCGCTTGAACACTGGCCCGACGCATTGTTAAACTATCAACTACCACACTGCCGGCGTCCCAATTATAATGGTTGCTCAATGCCAAAGCTACATCGGTAATATGATTTGCTTTAAAAATCCAAGTATTGAATGCATTTTGTTTGGTTATTTGTGCTTGCTTTAAATTTTCGGGATTTGCAATGCTAAAAATTGAATCACTTTTTAAAGCTATTTTATAGAGGTCGGCATATTTTGATTGTAAAACTTCATCGGTATTTTCAAGGTCTCCGGTACCCCAAACAATATAATTTTTTGGTACCGTTACCGAAACCGTGTAATCATTAAAATCATTATAAAACTCTTGTGAACCTGTAAACGACATAGTATCCCAACCATTATAATCGTCATAAACAGCCACGCGTGGATAAAAATAAGCAATAAAAAACGTAGTGGAGTCAATAGCCCCTTCTCTGCCACTTTGAACTGACATATCGTAGTGCCAATCAAAATTTAACTTAATGCTTTGATTTGGAGCCAATTTATTTGCTAATTTTATAATTTTATTAGTGCCATCGCGATCACTCTTCCACTCTTTTTGAGACCCGTTTTCTAGGTAATTATCAATGTGAATGCCTGAAGTTATATAATCATTATCCACCTGCCACAAACGGGCAGCACCTGATTTGTGGTTGTTTGAATACAATTTAAAGTTCAGCACCTTTAAGGTATCCGGACTATTATTTGTATAGAAGATTTCTTCTGAACCATAAATGGTTTTATTAGGAGGGGTTACTTTTATTTTTATGGAATAAACCGCCTTGTTTTGCCAGTAATTTTTTCCGGGATTACCCGATAAATCTCTTGTTTTATTATTGATAGCACGCTGAACGTCGCGTGGCATATATAGGTCTTGAGCTATGCTTAAACCATAAATAAACAAACAACTTACAAATAAAATGGCTTTTCTTTTCATATAATAGGCGTGATTTTTAAAAATTAAATTTTATCAAAAGTAAATTTTAATTTTTTAATAGCGTTATTAATCAAATTTTATTTTATACTTTAACCTCAACAAAAAATCAATTCATTTGAGAACCATTACCCGCACCGTTTGGATTTTATCTTTAATCAGTTTGTTTACCGATACTGCCAGTGAAATGTTGTATCCAATTTTGCCAATATACTTAAAGCATATTGGTTTTTCAATTGTTTTAATCGGCGTTTTAGAAGGTTTAGCCGAGGCTACTGCCGGATTGAGTAAAGGCTATTTTGGCAAATTATCTGATAAAATGGGTCGGCGCGTTCCATTTGTACAATTGGGTTATGCCTTTAGTGCGCTTTCAAAACCAATGATGGCAGTCTTTGTTTATCCCTTGTGGATTTTCTTTGCAAGAACCCTTGACCGATTTGGTAAAGGTATTAGAACAGGCGCACGCGATGCCCTATTATCTGATGAAGCAACTCCACAAACCAAGGGAAAAATATTTGGTTTTCATCGAGCTATGGATACACTCGGCGCTGTTTTAGGCCCTTTATTGGCCTTGCTTTACCTCTATTTTTATCCCGAAAATTATATCGCTTTGTTTTACATTGCTTTTATTCCGGGTGTATTGGCAATAGTGGCCTCATCCTTATTAAAAGAAAAAAATCATGTATCAGCAAATGCACAAACCAAAACCTCTTTTTTTTCATTTTTAAATTATTGGAAAATGAGTCCGCCACTTTATCGCAAAGTGGTAATTGGTTTATTAATTTTTGCGGTTTTTAACAGCTCAGATGTGTTTTTATTATTGAAAGGCAAGGCTCTAGGATTAGATGATACCGCTATTATTGGCGTTTATATTTTTTACAATCTCATCTACGCTTTATTTTCGATGCCTTTAGGAATTCTCGCCGATAAAATCGGATTTAAACGGCTATTTATTTTTGGACTCGCTTTATTTGCAATAGTTTACATAACGATGAGTTTTAATACAAATCTTTATTTATATGGCATACTTTTCTTAATCTACGGCATTTATGCTGCCGCCACCGAAGGCATTTCTAAAGCTTGGATTAGCAATTCGGTTAAACAAAATGACTTAGGTACCGCCATAGGCACTTATGCGGGTTTTCAAAGTATTTGCAGTATGCTGGCAAGCTCATTGGCCGGGCTAATTTGGTTTTATTACGGCGCTGGAGTTACTTTTTTTATGACCGGTTGCGCCACCCTAATTTGTATGGGTTACTTTTTATTTTACATTAAAAAGGATACTTTAACTGCCACTAAACAAAATCTAAAATAATGAGCGAAATGAACATCAAATCAACTCATAAAGTCGGACTGCCTCCCGGCACACTCGTGCATGTTGGCAAAAAAAAGATTGAACAAATTAAATTTGAATTAATTGAGTATAACCAAGAAAATTATAAATTTTCTGAATTTACTTCCGCTGATGATTGTCTTCAAAATTTAACCCTAAAGGATGTTACCTGGTTAAATATTAATGGTTTGCACGATACCAAAGCCATTGCTGCCATAGGCGAAAAATTCAAGCTCCACCCATTGCTTTTAGAAGATGTTTTAGACACACACCAACGTCCAAAATTTGAGGATTTTGAAAATTATTTGTTTGTATCATTAAAGTTGTTACGATTAAAAGAAAATGGAAAATCATTTGTTTCAGAACAAATTAGCTTAGTTTTAGGTGTTAATTGGCTCATCTCCTTTCAAGAAGAACGGGCCGATCTTTTTGATGATATCCAGTTGCGCTTAAAAGAAAGTAAAGGCAACATACGCCTCAAATCTTCCGATTATCTTTTATACCGTTTAATTGATACAGTGGTTGATAATTACTTTTTTGTTACCGATTATATGAGTGATACCATTTCAGCTATTGAAGAACAGGTTATAAAAAATCCTGAAGAATCGGTTATGATTGAAATTCAAGCACTTAAAAAACAACTTATTAAATTCAGAAAAGTGGTTGTCCCTTTGCGGGATGTGCTATCGTCAATACAAAAAGATGAGACCAAAATAGTTGATAATTTTACCCTCAATTATTTTCGCGATGTTCACGACCACATTATCCAAGTCATTGAAACCATAGAACTACAAAAAGAATCCTTGTCAAGTTTAACCGATTTATACCTTTCAGGCATCAGCAATAAAATGAATAAAATCATGCAAATGCTAACCATTATCGCAACCATTTTTATTCCCTTAACCTTTATAGTAGGCGTTTACGGAATGAATTTTGACAACTTACCTGAATTGCACTTTAAATATGGCTATTTTTATATTTGGGGCCTTATGATTGGCATTATCCTTATGATGATACGCTATTTTAAACGCAAAAAATGGCTATGACAAACTGTTAACTTTTAATACTTTACATACGATGAATCGTAAATTTATTTTTTTATCAATCCTTTTTTTTAGCCTCCTTTTAAGCTACATATACATTCTAAAAGATTATCCAAAAACACCAAGTACCATTTATATCAATGCATCTATCATTACTTTAGAAACAGAACAACCCACGGCAGAAGCCATGTTCATCGAAGGCGGTTTGATTAAAGCCATCGGCACTAAACAAACTATTTTAAAACTAAAAACCAAACGAACTAAAATAATTGATTTAAAAGGCTTAACCATTTTACCGGGGTTTATTGACAGCCACACGCATGTAGCCATTTCGGCATTTTTAGATCCCATGATTGATTTATCGGGATTTAAACACAAAACGGCGAAAGCGGTTTGGCGCTATTTAGCCGAACAGGCAAAAACAAAAAAGCCTGGCGAATGGGTTGTTGGCAAAGGTATTGACCCTGTTTTGGTTGAAGATTTAACCGCGCCAAACCTTGCCTTTTTAGATAGTTTGGTTCCAAATAATCCCTTGGTGCTCATTTCACAAAGTCTGCATTCCTATTGGGTTAACACCAAAACACTTAACAAAGTAGGCCTAGATAAATTTACTAAAGACCCATCGCCCTCAAGTTTTTATGAAAAAGATAGCTTGGGAAATTTAACTGGTTTAATAGCCGAGCAAAAAGCGTTTTTACCCATTTTAGAGCAGCTTCAAAAAGCTGTTTTAACGCCAAAAATTATGATGAATGCAACCGTTAAAGTTTTAAATGCCTATGCTAAAAATGGCAATACTTCGGTGGTTTCGGCGGGCATCCAAATTAACGATGCCAAACCATTGCGACTTTATGAATTTTTAGCAAGCGATAAACCAAAATTTATAGACCAATTTTTATCTAAATTGGGCATTTTACCACAAAGAGTTCCTTTGCCAAGACATTTTATTTACATCCGTCAAGATAAAGATTTTTTGTTACCCGATAAACCAACAATAAACGATTTCTACAGCATTTTAGGGGTAAAACTTTGGTACGACGGTTCGCCCTATACGGGATCTATGTTTTTAAATGAGCCCTATTTAAATTCCGAGTTTTGTTTAAATAGCTTGCGAGTGCCAATAAATTCGAGAGGTGCAGCCTTGATTGACAAGGATAGTTTAGTTGACATCATCGCAAATTATAATGCTAAAGATTGGCAAATTGCCGTTCATGCTCAAGGCGATGCCGCTACCGATGAGGTTATTAAAGCCTTTGCAAAAGCCAATAAAATTAAAGATTTAACTCAAAAAAGAAACCGTTTAGAGCATTGCTTATTGTTGTCGGAGCTTGATATGGCACAATTAAAACAGCTAAATATGACGCCAAATTTTCATATAAATCATATTTATTATTACGGAAAAACCCTTAAAAATGAAATTATTGGGGCTGACCGAAGCCAGTTAATGCTCCCGGTTGCCGCCGCAATAAAAGCCGGTTTAACGGTTTCACTTCACGCCGATCAACCTATGTTTGAAAGCAAACCCTTTAGACTCATTCAAACTGCCGTTGAACGCCAAACTAAAGAAGGCGACACCATTGGTTTCAATCAAAAAAACAGTGTTTTAGAAGGTTTAAAAGCCATGACCATTAATGCCGCATGGCAAATTCACAAAGAAGACAAATTGGGCTCTTTAAAAGTTGGTAAATACGCCGATTTTATTGTCGTTGATAAAAATCCTTTAAAAATTCCAACTTCCGATTTAGAAAAAATCAAAATTCTCAGCACTTTTATCAATGGAACTATGGTTCACTAATTTGTAATTAAAAATGAATTTAAAAATTTTAGCAATCAGTATTTTAACGGTTATTTTAGATTCCTGTGCAACCAATTCCCAAACAAATCCCGTGCAACCTCAAACGCCAACTAATAATTTTATCAAAGCCGTCGATATTTCTGATTTACCCAAAATTGAATTGCAAAATCCTGTTTTTTATAATGCCGCTGGTCTAGCGGAAGCCATGCTAACAACCCTAAAAAACAGTGGCGTAAATACCATTCGTCTAAAACTTTGGCACACACCTAACGATGCCCACGCCGGTTTTGAAGAAGTTAAAAATTTTTCAAAGCGCCTGCACGCTATGGGTTTTAAGGTGTGGCTTACCCTTCATTATTCCGATACTTGGGCTGATCCGGGTCAGCAAAAAACGCCCTTAAAATGGCAAAACCTTTCATTTGCTTTATTAAAAGACAGCCTTTACAATTATACTAAAAAAATTGTGCTGCAAATGCAACCCGATTACATCCAAATAGGCAATGAAATTAATAATGGTTTTTTATACCCTTACGGAACCATTAATAACAACCAAACGCAGTTTATAGCCCTTATAAACCAAGGTGTTAAAGCGGTTAAAGAAACTGCTCCAAAAACTAAAATTATCCTCCATTTTGCAGGATTAGAAGGGGTTGATACCTTTTTTAACAAATTTTCGAACACCGATTATGACCTTATTGGTTTGTCTTATTATCCTATTTGGCACGGCAAGGATTTAAACCAACTAAGCACAATTATTAATCATACCAGTCATACTTTTAATAAAGAAGTTGTTATTGCCGAAACCGCTTATCCATTTACCTTAGCTTGGAATGATAACACTACCAATATTTTAGGCTCCGAATCGCAACTCATTTTACCAGATTATCCAGCCACTCCCAAAGGACAAAAAGACTTTGTGCTAAAAATAAAAGCGCTCATCCGTTTAACAGATAAAGGGGTAGGCTTTTGTTATTGGGGCGCAGAACTTGTTGCCTATAAAGGCAAAATGGCAACCGATGCGTCGCCTTGGGAAAACCAAGCCTTATTTGATTTTAACAACAAAGCCTTGCCGGTTTTAGAAGCTTTTAAGGAATAAGGATTTGTAATTATTATGTTTTTCAAGGATAAACTCAATTCTTTTTAAAAAAATTTACCAAAAAATTAGTCTTATAACTTTTAATTGATAAATTTGTCGCCATTATGGAATTGCAAAACAAAAAAAATATATTGACCGCTTCTTCGTGTCGCTTCCAAATTGCTTTTGGGATGTGTTTTTGTGCTACCATGATGACCACTACAGGCACAATGACCCCTATGGGGGTAGCGAATTCATAGCAGGCATCTTGAATGCTAATTCTCAAGGATTTTAATCTAATCCTAAAACTTTACAGTTATTTATTAAAATATTTTTATTATGATGGTTATGAAATTTGGTGGAACCAGCGTTTCATCTTTAAAAAATATAAAACACATTCACGCTATTGCGCTTGCTAAAAAAGAGCCATTTATTATGGTGGTTTCGGCCTTATCGGGCACTACCGATAGCTTAGAACAAATTGCCGTTGCGGCTTTAGCGGGCAATTACCAAGATTTGGTAGAAACTCTTAAATCAAAACATTTCAATTTGGTTTACCAACTCTTGCAACCGGCACATCAAACCGAGGTGGTGGTTTACATTCAACAACAATTTAATTTGCTCGAAAATATTTGCGCAGGTATCTATATTTTATCTGAATTATCCGATAAAATTAAAGCCCGCATACTGAGTTTTGGAGAGCAACTTTCGGCTTTTATCATTCATAAATTTTTGATTCAAGAAGGATTAGAAATTGAACTCTTAGACAGCCGTCCGCTTATTAAAGCTAATCACAACTACCTGAATGCTGAAGTAAACCTCGAAAAAACTGAAGCATTAATTTCAACTTATGTCAAACAAAAAAATTACATCACGGGTGGATTTATCGCTACCAACAACCGTGACGAAACCGTATTGTTAGGTCGTGGTGGCTCTGATTATACGGCAGCACTTTACGCTTATGCCTTAAATGCGAGCCATCTTGAAATTTGGAGTGACGTAAACGGTATGCAAACCGCCAATCCAAAACTGGTTTCAAACCCAATGCTCATTGAAAAGTTAAGCTATAAAGAAGCTTTTGAATTGGCTTATTTTGGCGCTAAAGTTTTATATCCTCCCAGCATAAGGCCCGTACGCGATAAAAATATTCCGCTTTATCTCAAAAACACGTTAAATCCCGAACAGGCTGGAACTTTTATTAGCATCAACGGCTCCGACATTGAGCAAACTATTCAAGGTGTTTCATCACTGGCCAATATTAGTGTTTTGAATATTACCGGCGTGGGATTAGTGCAAAAAAAGGGCACTGCACGACGGGTTTTTCAAGCCATTGAAGAAGCTGAAGTCAACGTCATTTTAATCACACAAAGTTGCTCTGAACAAAGTATTTGCTTGGGAATTAGCAACAGTGATGCTACACGCGCCAAACTTTCTTTAAACAAAGCCTTTAAATATGAATTGAGTGTTGGATTGATGAATCCCCTAGAAATTTCTAACGATTATGCCATTGTGGCCGTAATTGGCGACAATATGAAAAATCGCGTGGGTTTAAGCGGACAGGTTTTTAGGGCTTTGGGCGAAAATGGCATCAACATTACAGCCATTGCACAAGGCTCATCTGAACGCAATATCTCAATTATTGTCAACAAAATTGACGAGGCAAAAGCCGTGCATGTGCTTCATGAAAAATTCTTTGAAAAAACCATTAAACAAATCCATTTATTCATTGCAGGCGTTGGTAATGTTGGAAGTGCCTTTTTAAAAGTTATTGAAAAACAACACGCCCATTTGCTTGAAGCACATCAAATTAACATTAAAATTATCGGTTTAGCAAACAGCAAAAAGATGCTTTTTAGCGATGAAGGATTAAATGCCACTGACCTTAAAAACTTTAAAGATAAAGGATTGAACTATCAGTCGTTTGACGATTTTATACGCAAAGCCAAATCGTATAACTTGCGGAATAGCATTTTTATCGACAACACGGCTTCTGAAATTGTGAGCCACACTTATGAGTACCTTTTGCAAAATAGCATTTCGGTAGTTACTTGCAATAAAATTGCTTGTAGCGGTCCCTTTAAGCAATACAAATATTTGCTGCATTTGGCAAAAGAACACAACGCACATTTTAAATACGAAACCTCTGTTGGCGCGGCTTTGCCTATTATAAAAACCATTCAGGATTTAATTTTAAGCGGTGACGAAATCATCAAAATTCAGGCGGTATTATCGGGAAGTTTAAATTTTATTTTTAATGAATATAACGGATTAAAACCCTTTTCGGAGATTGTTTTGAAAGCCAAAAACGAAGGTTATACCGAGCCAAATCCATTAATTGATTTAAGTGGTTTAGACGTGATGCGCAAAATACTAATACTTTCTAGAGAAGCTGGTTTTGAAAAAGAAATGAGCGATATTAGCTTTAAAGGATTTTTACCCGATAGCTGCAATGACGCTTCGAATTTAGAAAAATTCTTTAAAGAATTGCTCAAAAATGAAGCGCATTTTAAGGAAATTTATCAACATGCCCTTTCAAAAGGCTGTAAACTAAAGGTGGTAGCGACTCTAGAAAACGGAAAATTATCGGTTGCCCTAAATGAGATTTCGTCCGATAGCTCTTTATATAATCTTGAAGGAAAAGATAATGTGGTTGCTTTACACACCGAACGGTATTTTAACGAACCCATGATTATTAAAGGTGCGGGTGCGGGCGCTGTGGTAACGGCAAGTGGTGTTTTTTCTGATTTAATGTACATTGTAAATAGATAGCTATGAAAACAATTCGCGCATTTGCTCCGGCAACCATTGCCAATATCAATGTAGGATTTGATGTTTTAGGTTTGGCCTTAAATGAGCTTGGCGATACCGTTGAACTTATTGATAACCATTCAGATAAGAATAAAATTATCGAAATTAAAAATGGCGCTAATTTACCCTTTGAGGTGGATGAAAATTGCTGCTCTGTGGTTATTAAAAAAATGCAAGAAGCTTTAAATAACTTTAAGGGTGTCGATATAAAAATCGTAAAGGGATTTGCAGCTGGCAGCGGTCTCGGGTCAAGCAGTGCAAGTAGTGCCGCTGCGGCTTTTGCCTATAATTCTTATCTTGGCAAACCTTTTAAAAGTGAAGAGCTCATCGCTTTTGCCGCCGAGGGCGAACGCGTAGCTTGCGGTGCGGCTCATACCGACAATGTAGCGCCCGCACTTTTGGGTGGAATCGTGCTATCTAAAGGAAAAAATCCTAAAGATTATATAAAATTACCCGTTTTAGAAGGCTTGTATGTGGTTACCCTTTTTCCTAATATTAAAGTCAAAACTTCCGATTCAAGAAAGCTTTTAAAAGAAACCATTCCTATGACCACCGTAAGTAGGCAGGTGGCGCTAATGGGTGCTTTTGTGGTGAGTTTATATCAAAATGATTTCGACTTATTTTCGGCATCTTTGCATGATTTAATCGTTGAACCGATGCGAAAATTGTTGATTCCAAAATTCGATGAATTGAAACAGACTGCACTAGATAACAAGGCGTTAGCCTTTGGCATTTCGGGTTCGGGACCATCGGTATTTGCCTTTGCAAGAGATGAAGCCACCGCAATTAGCATTAAAAATGCTTTGGAAAAAGTTTATGAAAATACGGGAATTATAACCGAATCTTATATCAATAAATTGAGTGAAAAAAGTGGTGCAAAAATTATCTAAAAACTTATGAAATACATCAGTACACGACAAAAAAATGAAACTATTAGCTTTAAAGAAGCCACTTTAAACGGCCTAGCTAAAGACGGTGGTTTGTATGTTCCAAACCATATTCCCAGCTTGCCAAAGGCTTTTTTTGACCAACTAGAAACGTATTCTAATCATGAAATTGCCTTTGCCGTTTTAAAGCCTTTTGTAAGCGATTCTTTAACTGAAACGCAATTAAAATCGGTTATTTTTCAAACTTTATCGTTTCCACTCCCAACCGTTCAAGTGAATAAAAACAGTTATGCACTTGAACTTTTTCACGGACCCACACAGGCTTTTAAGGATATTGGTGCACGATTTATGTCGCGTTGCTTGTCTTATTTTAATGAGGGTAAAGAAGTAATCGTTTTGGTGGCTACATCTGGTGATACGGGCAGTGCGGTAGCAAATGGGTTTTATAATGTTTCGGGAATAAAGGTCAAAATTTTGTTTCCAAAAGGAAAGGTTAGTCCTTATCAAGAATTTCAAATGACCTCTTTAGGCAACAATATTCAAGCTATTGAAATAGAAGGTACTTTTGATGATTGTCAAGCGCTGGTAAAACAAGCTTTTAATGATACCAATTTGCGAAAAAAATTAGCATTAAGCAGCGCCAACTCTATAAATGTGGCGCGTTTGTTACCTCAAATGTTGTATTATTTTTTAGCTTATAAACAATTAAAATCCGCTTTAGGCGATAAAAAATTAGTTGTTTCAGTGCCAAGTGGTAATTTTGGAAATCTTACCGCCGGATTGATTGCTAAAAAATTGGGGTTGCCCATTAGCCGATTTATCGCAGCAAATAATGCCAACGACACATTTTTTAATTACCTAACCACAGAAATTTACACACCAAAACCATCCGTTCAGACCTTGTCAAACGCTATGGATGTTGGTGCTCCGAGTAATTTTGAACGTATTATGTATCTTTATAACCAGCAATTAGAAGCGCTTAAATTGGATGTTTCTGCCTTTACTTTTAGTGACCAAGCCACGCTAAATGAACTTAAAAATTGTTATAAAAACAACCATTACCTACTTGATCCACACGGTGCAATTGGAAAATTAGCCTTAGACAAATCGCTAAAAAATGATGAACTTGGTTTGTTTTTAGAAACTGCGCATCCACAAAAATTTTCAAGTGTGATACAAAAAGTAATTCCTAGTTTTAAAGCACCTAAAGTCGATTTAAGCCATTGCTCAAAAAAGACAATCAAAAATAATTATAAAAATCTGTGTGATTTACTTGAATAAAGCCAATTTTTAAACCTTTATAAAATGTTAAAGTTTGGCTTATCTTTTTTTAAATTCTTATTTTTGCCTGACTTTTAAAAGTCATTTTTAATAAACCTTATAAGGCTTTAAAATGATTGCAATAACTAAACAAATCACCAAAAATAAGTTAGCTAATACAGAGTTAAGTGCCAAAATTCTTCAGCTAAAAAATGAAAAAAATGCCGTTTTATTGGCTCATTATTATCAAGAGCCTGAAATTCAAGAACTCGCCGATTTTGTTGGCGACAGCTTAGAATTATCGCGGCAAGCGGCAAGCACAAATGCCAAAATCATCATTTTTGCAGGGGTGCATTTTATGGCCGAAACCGCTAAAATTATCAATCCCAATAAAACGGTTATCGTTCCCGATTTAAAGGCTTCTTGTTCTTTGGCAGAATCTTGTCCGCCAAAAGAATTTAAAGCTTTTATCGATGCCCATCCGGGGCACACCGTCATTACCTATATCAATTGTTCGGCCGAAATTAAAGCTTTAAGCGATTTGGTTTGCACCTCGTCTAACGCCGAGAAAATTATCAACTCTGTTCCTAAAAACCAACCCATTATTTTTGCACCCGATTATAACTTGGGACGTTATATGATAAAAAAAACGGGGCGCGATATGGTTTTATGGCAGGGCGCTTGCATTGTTCATGAAGCTTTTTCGATTGACAAAATTTTAAAATTGCACAAAAAACATCCTCAGGCAGAATTCATTGCCCATCCCGAATCGGAATCACAGGTTTTAGAAATCGCCACCTATATCGGCTCAACCAGTGGCTTGATTAAATATGTAAAAGAAAGTCAATCGCAAGAATTTATTGTAGCCACCGAGGCGGGAATTTTGTATAAAATGCAGATGGAAGTTCCTGATAAATTGTTAATTCCTGCTCCGGCAAACGAAGATAATAACTGTGCGTGCAGCGAATGTGCTTTTATGAAAATGAACACTTTAGAAAAGCTTTACCAGTGTTTAAAAAATGAAGCGCCAGTGGTTGATGTTGCTGAAGCCATTAGAAAAAAAGCCTTGATCCCCATTAACAGGATGCTTGAACTCTCAAAATAAAAATTCATGTATAATTACGATATTTTAGTTATTGGTTCAGGCATTGCCGGACTCACTTACGCCCTAAAAGTGGCGCAAAAATCACCCAACTATACCGTTGCCATCATAACCAAAGCCGATGAAAATGAGAGCAATACCAAATATGCCCAAGGTGGCGTGGCCGTGGTACTAGACCTACTTAAAGATTCGTTTGAAAGCCACATTCAAGACACTTTGCGTGCAGGAGATGGTTTTTGCAATTTAGAAGCGGTAACGGCTGTTGTAACCGAAGGTCCGGCGATGCTAGAAAAGCTAATTACTTGGGGCGTTGATTTTGATAAAAACAAAGCAGGAAACTTAGATTTTGGACTCGAGGGAGGTCACTCAAAACACCGCGTGGTGCATCATCAGGACATAACAGGCTTTGAGATTGAGCAAAAATTACTCGCCGAAATGCATCGCACCCCAAATATAGAAATGTTTTCACAACATTTTGCAGTAGAACTTATTACTGAACATCATCTAAAAAATTCAGCTGAAAACAGCGCACTTAAAACATGTTTCGGCGCTTACATCCTCAATGCAAAAACGGGTAAAATCGACACCTTTTTATCAAAAATTACCTTGCTTGCCACGGGTGGCGTGGGTCAAGTTTATCAAAATACCACTAATCCAATAATTGCCACCGGTGATGGCGTTGCTATGGCAAAACGCGCTGGCGCGTTAATAGAAAATATGGAATTTATTCAGTTTCACCCTACTGCCTTATATTATCCACAAATAAGTCCGTCATTTTTAATTTCGGAAGCTGTTAGAGGCTTTGGCGCGCTGCTTAAAAATAAAGCCGGCGTGCGTTTTATGAACAATTATGATGAGCGAGGTGAATTGGCTTCACGTGATATTGTTTCGCGCGCTATTGACAGTGAATTAAAGCAAAGTGGCGATGATTGCGTTTATTTAGATTGCAGCCATTTAGATTTAGTAGCCTTTAAAAAACATTTTCCTAATATTTTAAAACAAGTCAATGATATCGGAATTGATTTGAAAACCGATATGATTCCCGTAGTTCCGGCGGCGCATTATTTATGTGGCGGTATAAAAGTAAATTTAGATGGCCAAACCAACATTACTAATTTATTTGCCTGTGGAGAATGTTCTTGTACCGGCTTGCATGGCGCTAACCGATTGGCATCAAATTCTTTATTAGAAGCCCTTGTTTTTGCTCAACGCTGTTATTTAAAATCCCTTGCTTTGCTTGGCGACATTCAAGCACCTAAAAATATTCCAAATTGGAATGATGCTGGCACAACTAATCCCAAAGAATTAATATTAATTACCCATAACCGGCATGAGTTGCAAGTTTTGATGAATGACTATGTTGGCATTATTCGCTCAGATGAACGCCTTGAACGCGCTGCAAAACGACTTCAAATTATATTTGAAGAAACCGAAACGCTTTATAAAAAATCGGTTATTTCGCCACAGCTTATTGAATTGCGCAATATGATTGATGTTGCATCAATTATTATAAGTCAATCGCAACAGCGAAAAGAAAACAAAGGAGCTTTTTATAAACTGGGAATTTAATTTAATAGCATCCCTAAAACGCATCGCTTATGAAAACTATTATCGAAAAATTTTACACCGCTTTTAAAAACTTAGATTCCGAAACCATGGCGGCTTGTTATCATCGTGATATTGTTTTTAACGACCCTGCTTTTGGCGTTTTAAATGGAGACCACGCTAAAAATATGTGGCGAATGCTTTGTGCAAATCAAAAGGGAAAAAATTTTAAAATAACTTTTGCAGCTATTCTTTTTGTTGATAAAATTGGCAGCGCCCATTGGGAAGCCTTTTATACTTTTAGTAAAACAAGTAGGCACGTTCATAATATTATTGAAGCTAAATTTGAATTTAGGGATGGTCTCATCATCAAACATACCGATAATTTTAATTTGTACCGCTGGTCAAAACAGGCTTTTGGTGTTAGTGGCTATTTATTGGGCTGGACTTCTTTTTTTAAAAAGAAACTTCAAAATCAAACCAATGCAATGCTCACTAAATTTGAAGAAAATTTGGATTAAAATATCATTTAAAACTATTTTTTTTTGCTTTTTATAGCGGCAACTATGTCAATTCCCCAAAAATTTCGTTAAGCACATTTCTTCTGTAATCAAAAATTTCATTTAATTTATTTTTGATAATCAGCTTATTTGCGATGGAACCCATAAAACCCAATGGCGGCTGATAAGTTACAATATCGGTCATTAAAACACCACCTTCAGTTGGTTCAATGTGATGTTGGTGGTGCCATATTTTATAAGGGCCAACGCGTTGTTCATCAATAAAAAATTTCTTTTCTTTAACCTGCGTGATTTCTGTGAGCCAATTCATTTTTATGCCAAAAAGCGGACTTACCTTATAACAAATAATCATACCCGCATACATTTTTTCGGGCAAATCGCCCGAAGTGATGTCAAAACCCATATAATCGGGCGTAATTTTCTTTAAATTGGCAGGAGAAGAAATAAAATTCCACACCTCATCAATGTTTCCTTGTATTTTTTGCGTTTGTTTATATTGGTAAAATCCCATAATTATTCCGATAATTTATTCATCATTCCTTTAAAAATAAGTCCGTGAAATGGCAATACTGCATACCAATAAATTCTTCCCCATAGCCCTAGCGGCCTAAATGTGGCCGTCTGATACAAAATATTGTTTTCTATTTTAAATTCAAGCCAAGCTTCGCCGGGCAGTTTCATTTCGGCATAAAGCAGCAATCTTTTTTCCTCTTTATCGGCGTATAAAACCCGCCAAAAGTCGAGCGCATCGCCAACAGAAAGTTTGGTATGGCTTTTACGCCCTCTTCTTAAACCGATTCCGCCGGATAGCTTGTCCATAAACCCGCGCATCGCCCACAAAAAATTTCCGTAATACCAGCCATTTTCACCGCCAATAGCCCAAATTTTATCAACCGTTTCTTTTTCGTTTCTAACAGCTTTTTCACGTTTGTCTTGAAAACAACCAAAAGTTGGGACTTCAATTAAACTTGAAATTCCGTTGGCAAGCACGTTACTCGATTGTGCATCAATCCAGCTTGAAATCACATCTTGTTGGTCAATTTTGTCAAAAGCCAGTTTAACGGCTTCTTTATAAGGAATTAATTTTATTTGAAGAAGCTCGGCCAAGTCATTTTCCTTGCAAATCACTTCAACCTTCATACTGTCGACCAAATTAATTGCCAATTTATACGAAGTGGAAGTCACAAAATAAAGCCAATAGGAGGAAAGTTTTGGCGTCATAATGGGTAAGGTGATGATGGTTCTTTTCAATTTGCGAACTTTGGCAAATGTCAATAACATTTCTTTATAAGTGAAAATTTCCGGTCCGCCAATATCAAAACTCTTATTGTAGGTATATTCATTGAGTATCACTCCTTTCAAAAATTCCAGCACATTTCTTATGGCGATGGGCTGTGATTTTGTGTCTAACCATTTTGGCGTAACCATAATGGGTAGTTTTTCAACCAAATCACGCATAATTTCGAAAGAAGCACTTCCTGAACCCACAATAATACCGGCACGCAGCGTGGTTAAATTATAAGTTCCAGATCCAAGAATATCTTCCACATTTTTTCTGGAGGTCAAATGTTTCGACAATTCTGCTTCATTCACAATGCCACTCAAATAAATTACTTGTTTTACATTCGTTTTTTGAATGCTGTTTCTGAAATTATTGGCAGAAATTTCTTCCAAGGTGTCAAAATCGTTGGTGCTTACCGACATAGAATGAATTAAATAATAAGCAACATCAATATCTTTGGGAATAATTTCTAACGATTTTTCATCCAAAAAGTCGAGCTGAATAATCTTTATGTTTTCGCCATCGAAGTTGCTTAAATCCGTCCTTTTCTTGTCGCGTACGCAGCAAACGACTTCGTGGCCTTCTTTTAGCAGAATTGGCAATAACCTTTTTCCTATATAACCTGTGGTTCCGGTAAGTAATATTTTCATAATTTAAATTTACAAAGAAATAAACTTATTATTATCACTTAATTTAGAGAAATTATTATTTTTAATAATTTATTCACTATTTTTATATCAATAAAAAAGTTATTTGCAAATATATAATTATTTTGTTTAAACATAATGTTATTTAATTAAACATTTCTATACTTTTGCATAAATTTTAATAAGGTTTTATTTTGATGTTAAATCATAAAATTCAAAAACTAACTTTTTAAGTTATGGGCTATTTAGAGATTTATTTTTCCGGATTATTGATTATTGTAATGGCGATGACATTGCTTTGGTTGGTGAGTGTATTCATAAAAAACGCGAGTATTGTCGATCCGTTTTGGGGATTGGGATTTGTTATTGCAGGCGTATTTTATTATTACAATGCTGAGGGATTGGAAATTCGAAAATTAATTGTTTTAACCTTACTGATTATTTGGGGATGGCGTCTTTCTATTTATTTGGGATGGCGTAATTTAGGCAAAGGGGAAGATTTTCGATACCAACAATTTAGAAAAGACTTTGGTGAAAAACGGTATTGGTGGATTAGCTTTTTCCAGGTTTTTTTGCTTCAGGGCGTTTTGTTGTGGTTAATTTCAGCGCCCTTGTTGAGCGCTCAGTTTTATTCTGGGGGAAGTGATTTAACCTATATTGATTATGTGGCCATCATGATTTGGATCATCGGATTTTCTTTTGAAGCTGGCGGTGATTATCAATTGGCCAGGTTTAAATCAGATCCAAAAAATAAAGGGAAAGTCTTAAATACCGGATTTTGGAAATACACCCGCCATCCAAATTACTTTGGTGACGCTGCTGTTTGGTGGGCTTACGGATTGTTTTCTGTAGCCGCAGAAAGTTATTTACCACTTTTAAGTTCGTTGCTAATGACTTTGTTAATTGTGAAAGTTTCAGGCGTTTCCTTACTGGAGAAAACCTTGAAAAACACCAAGCCACAATACAAAGATTATGTGGAGAAAACACCGGCATTTTTTCCTTGGTTTCCTAAAAATTAACCGTTATTAAATGGAAATTACAAAACATATTTGGCTGATTTTATTTATCGTATGGGGTCTTCCGCTTACGATGTATCGGAGCAAATTCCGCAAGATTGTTTATGACACCAACAGCTGGACCATTAATATAAAACCTGTGTTTTTCAAAGAAATCAAAGCGCTTTACGGAAATATATATCCTAAAAACAAGCCATATTTAAAGTTCAGAAATTTTTATAGGTTTTACTTATCCGTTTATATTTTGCTGTTTGTTGCCTATACTTTATTTAAAGATCGGGGGTAAAAAACTTTTTAATCCAGATTACTTTCCAATCTATTCCATCTAATTTTCAATTATAAATTTTATCAATCATAAGATAGATTTTTAATAATGAGCGTATTTGTTATTATATTAATTTTGTTTAACTTTGTCATACAAAAATTAAACAAAATATATTTTGAACAAGCAATTTAAAACATCAGTCTTTAGAAAAGAAAGTTTTAATGCCGCACATAGGTTGCACAATCCTAATTGGGACGATTATAAAAATCAACTGATTTTTGGCAAATGCAACAATCCTAATTTTCATGGTCATAACTATGACTTGGAAGTATGCGTGACCGGATTTTCCGATTTTGAAACTGGTTATGTGATTGATGTGAAGATTTTGTCAGATATTATTCAAAATGAGGTCATAAATAAATTTGACCATAAAAATTTAAACATTGAAGTTACCGAATTTAAAAACTTAAATCCAACTGCCGAGAATATCGCATTTGTGATTTACACCTTATTAGTAAACAAGCTTCCTAAGAATTTAGATCTTAAAATCAGACTTTATGAAACAAGAAAAAATTATGTTGAATACCCTGCTTGATCTTGATGAAGACAACCTTTTCGAAGATTTTTCTATCAACGACATTGGCGATAATCATTTATACACCAATTTGGAAACACCTATAAAAAGTAATGCTTTTGAAATTTCCGACGACGAGAAAAAAGAAAAAATTGCTGTGTTATTCGCTGAAATTATGAATGTTATGGGAATGGATTTAAATGATGATTCCTTAAAAGGCACCCCTAAAAGAGTTGCAAAAATGTATATTGATGAAATATTTTCGGGTTTAAATCCGAAGAACAAACCTAAAATGTCTTTGTTTGAAAATAAATACCAATACAATCAAATGTTGGTAGAAAAAAACATCACGTTTTATTCAAATTGTGAACATCATTTTGTACCAATTTTCGGAAAGGCGCACGTGGCTTATATTTCTTCGGGAAAAGTCATCGGCTTGTCTAAACTGAACAGAATTGTGCAGTATTATGCGCAAAGACCTCAAGTTCAAGAGCGACTAACCAATCAAATAGGTAAAGATTTGGAGCATATTTTACAAACTGAAGATATTGCAGTTATTATTGATGCCAAACATTTGTGCGTCTGTTCAAGAGGAATTAAAGATGACACGTCAACCACAATTACCACGTACTATGGTGGCGCCTTTAAAAATCCGCAAAAAATAGCGGAACTTCA
>PFPU01000131.1 GCA_002793215.1 Flavobacteriales bacterium CG_4_10_14_0_2_um_filter_35_18 | reverse complement strand
AATATATTGTATTTTTATAGGGTTAAAATGTTTTAAAAATTGACGCCTTATAAACATATTGTAATTACGGGAACCAGCAGTGGCATTGGCTTTGAAATGGCAAAGCAATTGGCACAAGCAGGGCATAAAGTATTGGCAGTTTCTAGAAATATAGAACCACTTACAAATTTTAATCATAAAAATATTACCGTGCTTTCGGTAGATATTACCGAAAAGCCTCAATTAAAAAAAATTAAAAACTTTGTTAAACAACATTGGGATAAGGTAGATATTTTAATCAATAATGCGGGTTATTTGGTTAACAAGCCTTTTTTTAAACTAGATACTCAAGATTTTATAGATGTTTATAAAGTCAATGTTTTCGGTATGGCACAGCTTATTCAATTGCTCATGCCTTATTTTAAAAAGGGAAGTCATGTGGTTAATATTTCAAGTATGGGCGGTTTGCGAGGTAGTTTAAAATTTCCAGGTTTAGCAGCTTATAGCTCCTCTAAAGGCGCTGTTAATACACTGACCGAGCTTTTGGCCGAAGAGTATAAAGACACGCAAATTTCATTTAATGCCTTGGCACTTGGTGCAGTACAAACCGAAATGTTGAATAAAGCTTTTCCTGATTATAAAGCGCAGACTTCTGCTAAAGATATGGCGGCTTATATTGTTAATTTTGCACTCACCGGACAAAAATATTTCAACGGAAAAATAATTGAAGTTTCAACAACAACGCCTTAATTAACAACTGTTTGATTTTAAAAGTAAAAAAATATTTGCCACTGGCTTCACACGATTTGGTGTCAGATTTTATGACTCAAAATGCCTTTGAGTTGCACATAAAAAATATTAGAAAAACAAAGCATGGCGATTTTAGAACCGCATCTAATGGCATTTATAAAATAAGCATTAACAAAGACTTTAATCAATATCGGTTTTTAATTACGCTCATTCACGAAATGGCGCATTTAATGACCTTTAAAAAATTTGGACGGGTCAAACCACACGGCACTACTTGGAAACAAACCTTTAAACATTTGATGTTGCCCTATTTAAATGATGAAATTTTCCCTTCGGATGTGTTATCACCACTGGCAAACTATATCATCAATGCCAAAGCACGAACCGATGCCGATTTAAAATTATCTTTGGCTTTACGCCGATATGATGAAGTTACCGATAAGAAACTTATCTTTGAACTAGATTTAGGAACTTTATTTCAACACCAAAATAGGGTTTTTAAAAGAGGTGAGAAGCGAAAAACACGTTATGTATGTACAGAAGTTCAAACCAAACGAACCTATCTTTTTCAACAAAACGCTGAGGTTTTTTTAATTGTTTAAAAATTCAATTCATGAAAAATAAAAATTATTATGCCGTTATTATGGCAGGTGGCATCGGCTCGAGGTTTTGGCCTATGAGCACCGAAGAATATCCAAAACAATTTCACGATATGCTCGGTGTAGGCAGCTCTTTGCTACAAAAAACATTTGCCAGATTTCACAATTTAATTCCATCAGAAAATATCTTTATTTCTACCAATACACGCTATAAATCACTTGTAAAACAACAGCTTAAAAAAATAACCGATCAGCAACTATTGCTAGAACCGGCTATGCGCAATACCGCGCCTTGCATTTTATATGCGGCTTTAAAAATTTACCATCAAAATCCTGATGCCATAATGATTATTGCCCCTTCCGATCATTGGATTGATGATGAAACAAGATTTATTAATAATGTTGAAGCCTGCTTTAAGGCTTGTCAAGAAGCGCCAATTTTAATGACCATGGGAATTTTACCGAATTCGCCAAATACGGGTTATGGCTATATACAATTTGAAAACTCGACTAATGCCATTAAAAAAGTTAAAAATTTTACTGAAAAACCCGATTTAGAAATGGCCAAAATTTTTATTAAAAGTGGTGATTATTTGTGGAATGCCGGTATTTTTATTTGGAGTGCCAAGGCGATTATTGAGGCATTCTCAAATTTATTACCCGAATTGCATGCCCTTTTTTATAAGGGAATGGCTTGTTACAATACCGATAAGGAAGCAGATTTTATCACCTCAAATTATCAAAAGGCGCAAAATATCTCAATAGATTATGGCATCATGGAATCTTCAAAAAATGTTTTCGTTTTGCCGGTAGATTTTGGTTGGAATGATTTGGGAACATGGAATTCTCTTTATCAAAAATTGCCGAAACAAGCACAAGAAAATGCGGTTATAAATGCCAAAACCATTTTTAGAGAAGCCTCAGGTAATTTAGTGCGAACTACCAAAAATAAATTAGTGGTTATACAGGGTTTAAATGATTTCATTGTTGTTGAAAAGGAGGGCGTTTTGTTGATTTGTCCGCGTTCTAAAGAGCAAGATATTAAGCAAATAGTAGCCCAGGTCAAACAAAATAAACTTGAGTAAAGCTTTTAAAGATAGGCTTTTCTTACTTTTTTTAGCAATTCAGATGAGTACACAAAATCTGTTACCACCTCATTGTCTGTTTTTAAAATTTCTTTGTTATCGCCTTCCCAAGCTTTAACGCCATCTTTTAAAAATACAATTTTTTCGCCAATTTCCATTACCGAATTCATATCGTGCGAGTTAATTACCGTGGTAATGTTGAATTCCTGAGTGATTTCGTGTATTAGATTATCAATGACAATGGCTGTTTTTGGGTCAAGGCCCGAATTGGGTTCATCACAAAATAAATATTTAGGATTCATCACAATGGCGCGTGCTAAAGCAACTCTTTTTTGCATCCCACCTGAGAGTTCTGCAGGAAATTTGCGGTTGGTGTTTTCAAGATTTACCCGCTTTAATACCGTATTTACGCGTTCTAATTTATCTGAAAACGACTTTTTTGTAAACATATTTAAGGGAAACATGATGTTGTTTTCAACACTTAAAGAATCAAACAAAGCGCCGCCTTGAAAAAGCATGCCGATTTCTTTTCTCAAATGACGTTTTTCCTTCAAAACCATTTCGTTATATGAGCGATTATCATAACAAATGTCGCCACTATCGGGCGTAAAAAGCCCCAACATACATTTTAATAGTACGGTTTTTCCCGAACCACTTTGTCCGATAATTAAATTGGTTTTACCCGTTTCAAAAATTGTTGAAATATCCTTTAAAACAGGAGTGCCATTAAAAGATTTACATAAATTTTTAACTGCTATCATTTTCCTAAAAGCATTTGTGTTAAAAAATAATTTAAGACAATAATCACAATACTTGTCCACACCACGGCTTTGGTGCTTGAACGTCCAACTTCAACCGCCCCACCTTTTACATAATAACCATGATAAGATGGAATGGTGGCAATCACAAAAGCAAATACCGAAGTTTTAATCAACGAATAAGTAACGTGAAAAGGATCAAAGTCATAACGCAAACCATTTATATAATCGGATGATAATACTAAATCTGTGATGTTTCCGGCAATCCAACCACCAAAAATTCCTAAAAAGATGCTGATGATAATTAAAAAAGGATAGAAAAAAACGGCGGCAATAATTTTAGGGAGCACTAAGTAATTTAGAGAGTTTACGCCCATCACTTCTAGGGCGTCAATTTGTTCGGTAACGCGCATCGTACCAATGCTCGATGAAATAAAAGAGCCTACTTTTCCGGCTAAAATGATTGATAAAAGCGTAGGTGAAAATTCTAAAATCAATGATTCTCTTGAAGCAAATCCGATAAGGTACTTAGGAATTAAGGGGTTTTCAAGATTTAAAGCAGTTTGTATTACCACAACACCTCCAACAAAAAAGGAGATAAAAGCAACAATGCCAATCGAACTAATTCCCATATCTTGAATTTCTCTAAACAATGAATCTTTAAAAACAGACCATTTGTCAGGTTTCCTCAAAACCTGCTTTAGCATAGAAAAATACTTCCCTAAATGTTCAATGTAGTTCATTTCTTCGATATATTAGGCTAAAATATTAAAAATATAAGCAACATTAAAATAAATAGCATTAAAATAAAATACGTTAAGTTTAAAACTTCTATTTTTGGTAAAATTTTATCGTGCTATGAAACTATTAAAATTAGTTGCAATTTGTTTTTTATTTAACTTCAGCTTAAATGCTCAAAATAACGCACCATCTAAACCTAAATTGGTAGTTGGAATTGTAGTTGATCAAATGCGTTATGATTATTTAAAACGTTTTGATAACAAGTTTGGAAACCAAGGATTTAAGAAGCTTTTAAACGAAGGTTATGCCCTAAACAATACTCATTTTAATTATATTCCAACCTATACTGCAGTGGGTCACACCTCAATTTATACAGGAACAACCCCTTTTTATCACGGCGTTATTAGCAATGATTGGTATGATAAATATTTAAAAAAATCAATTTACTGTGTTGATGATGAGCGATATGAAACGGTAGGGGCATTACAAGGCGGTAAAAAATCACCGTTTAGAATGCTTACAACAACCGTTACCGATCAGTTGCATTTAGCACAAAATAGGCATGGCAAAACCATTGGTATTAGTATCAAAGATCGCTCTGCTATTTTACCTGTAGGGCACACCGCCAATGCGGCCTATTGGTTTGAAGGAAAGGAATATGGCTATTTTATTACGAGTACCTTTTATATGAAAGCATTGCCAAAGTGGGTAAACGATTTTAACCAATCGGGCGTTGCTAAAAAATATTTAGAAACACCTTGGGAAACAAAATATCCTATAAATACCTATACCGAAAGTATTGCCGATGACAATATTTTTGAAGGTATGTTTAAAGGAGAAACCAGCCCAACGTTTCCACATAACATTCCAAAATTACAGGAAACTAATGGTGGGTATGATATTTTAAAAGCAACACCTCAAGGAAATGCCCTTGTTGAAGATTTTGCCGAAGTGGCTATTTTATCTGAAAATTTAGGAAAAAGCAACGATACCGATTTTTTAGCGCTCAGTTTTTCGAGTACTGATTATATTGGGCATCAATATGGTGTTGATTCAAAAGAGGTTGAAGATACTTACATCCGTTTAGATGCTGATATTGCCGATTTGTTAATGTTTTTAGATAAGCATGTAGGTAAAGGCAATTACACCGTATTTTTAACCGCCGATCACGCTGCAGTTCAAGTTCCTGCCTATTTAAGTTCTTTGAAAATTCCAGCGGGTTACCTAAACCCAAAACTCTTAGAAAGTAGAATCAACGAAATTACTAAAGCTTATTTTAACGCAACAGATTTATTTGAAAATGTTTCAAACTATCAGATTTTTTTGAATTACCAAAAAATTAAAGATTTGGGATTAAATATCATTAATGTAGAAAATGTTTTGGCAGATGAGTTAATAACTTATGATGGTGTTTATAAAACAATTACCGCTCATACCTTGCAAACTACCAGTTTTAATGGAGGGGTAATGCAATTATTGCAAAACGGTTATAATCAAAAATTTTCGGGAGATGTTTTGTTAATTCCTTTTCCGTTAACCATTGCCTATTCTCTTACGGGCTCAACACACGGCTCTGGTTATAATGATGATACCCACGTGCCACTAATTTTTTATGGAGCAGGCATTAAAAAAGGTGTTTCAAATGCTTATTATCCCATCACAGCAATTGCGCCAACCATTTCAACTTTGTTAGGAATTGAGTTTCCTAGCGCCAGTTTTGGAATTGTTATTGACGAGGTTTTAAAAAAGTAGTTTATCATAAAAGCTAAGGGTTTTTATAAAACTTGTGTGCTTGCCGGTGCAGAATATATTTAAGATGACAGCATTTTTAGGTGCGGGCATATTTTAATTTTCTGTAAAAGCGAAAGCCTAATCCGAAAAGTAATAAAATAACTAAAGGCGCAATGACATTTAAAACTTGCCAAAATACACTCGTTTTAACGACCAGTTCTTTATCTAAAAAACTAATTTTTAATGTTTTAGAACGCAATGATAATAGTCCGGTATCGCCTAATAAAAAATTGACGCTGTTTAACAAAAAATCTTTATTGCCAAATTGCTCGCCTGTTAAAAAATTTTGGTTTAAATCGGTGGGACGATTTTGATAGATTTGGTTAGAACCAATGTCGCCATCGGCAATAATAATCATCGAATTTTGAGCACTTAAATCTTGATTGCCTTTCCAATTATAAGGTTTAACGCGACCGCTATAAGCCGAATTAAATTCGCCCGAAAGCAAAATTCCAAGAATTTGATTGCCATTAGTATAGGTATCTTTTTCAATTGCATTAAGTTCTTGCAAACTCACCAAACGGGGTGTTCCCACTTTTTTGCTCAAATTTGAACTTTGCAACAAAACTTGTTTCGAGATTTTGTTTTTTAAGGTGTCGATTGCCGTAGAAAATTTAAGCTGAACTGGCGCAATTTGATTGGTGATGGGATGATGATTATCACTAGTAATTAAAGGAAAATAGGGCCAATCAAAATTTTGATATTGTGGTTTACCATTGACTTCGCCCGAAGCTAAACGGATTTTAGCGGCATATAAATCAAGAACCAAATCGTAGCTGGGTCTAATGCCGTAACTAAACAATAAATCGGTTAAATTTAAGTCGTTAGGAAACGCTAAAAGTTCGCCTTCTTGCTCGGCTAAACTATCTAAATCGGCTTGCACTTGGTCTAAAAGCCAAAGTGTTTTTCCTTGATTCATAATGTATTGATCGAGGGTGTATTTTTCGGCCTCAGAAAACTTTTGGGATGGTTTTGCTATGATTAAGAGGTCAAAATTAACGAGTTCGATAAGTGTTTTTTGTGGCTGACTTGAAACGGAATCTAAGGTAAAAGGCGCTAAATTGTAATAACTACCAAGGCTTTTTAAAAAGCTGTATAAATGCAAATCGTCTAGTTCGCCATTGCCTTTTAAAACAGCAATATTGTATTTTTTTGCTTGACTTATTTTGGTAAAAGCATCGGTAAAACTATATTCTAATTTAGAGATGGCGTGGTTTATTTGTTCTGATTGCGAAAAACTTTGGCTTTCGGGCAATAGGTTAACTTTTTGGAGTTTGCCGTTGTAATTGATTTCAGCCCACGGAAATATTACTTTTTCGGAGATTTCACCTTTGTCTTGAATGGTTAATCGGCTGGGTTGAAATCCTTTTTTTATCAAATCCTGTCCTAAATCTTTATCCGTTAAGGGATTGATAAACCGATAGATAATATTTTTATTTAACAGTGAATATTCTTGAAGAATTTGTTCAGTTTCAGTTTGCAAACGTTTAAAATCTAAGGGAAAATCACCTTCTAAATAGATATTAATGGCCAATGGTTTATCAATTTTATCTAAAACGTCTTTAGTTGTTTTTGAAAAACTGTAACGTTGGTCTTGGGTTAAGTCAAAGCGTTTGTATAACTGATAACTAACAAGGTTTAGTAGGATAAAAAAGGCGAGAATTTTGGCGATATATTTGCTCATTTTTTTCAATGGGTATCAACAATTTTATGGGTAATTGCTATAAAAATGAGGCTGATGCTGGCAAAATAAATTAAATCACGAGTGTCTATAACACCTCTGGCAATACTTGAATAATGATTTTTCATCCCCATAAGGTCAAGGTGAAATCCGTTAAAAAGAGGCAAATTTGCCAAGGCATCAAAACCAAAATAGAACAGCACACAAATTAAAATGGCAATTAAAAAAGCTACAATTTGATTTTGGCTAACAGCCGAAGCAAAAAGGCCAATTGCGGTGTAACTGCTGGCTATAAAAATAAGCCCCAAATAGGCGCCAATGATAGGGCCAAGGTCAATATTACCAGTGGGATTTGCCAATTTATTGATACTATAAACATATAAAATACTCGGTAAAATTGCCAAAATAATGAGCAACAAAGCACCAAAATATTTTCCCAAAACTAAGTGTGCTGTTGTGAGTGGTTTGGTTTTTAATAGTTCATAAGTGCCTAAACTTTTTTCATCTACAAAACTGCGCATGGTAATGGCAGGAATTAAGAAAAAAAATAGCCACGGACTCAAGGTAAAAAACGGATTTAAATCGGCAAAGCCGGAATCTAGAATATTAAATTCTGATTTAAAAACCCACATTAACAAGCCATTTGCAACCAAAAATAATCCGATAACCAAATAACCAACTGGAGATGAAAAAAATGCTGCCAGTTCTTTTTTAATAAGACTTATCATCAGTAAGGGTTTAATTAGTTTAAGCTCGCCACTTTATCAACGCTCCAAGCCTCGGGTTTATTATTAAAAAGCAGTTTTGTTTGCGACCAAACTTGAACAAATAGTTCAGAATTTCGATAATTTTTTAGCGCCTGCTCACCTTCCCAAAAGCTATAAGTAAAAAATATATTTGGGTTATTTTTGTCTTGATATAATTCTAAAAATTGACATCCCGCAAAGGCTCTTATTTTTGTTTTATGGCTGTTAAAAATCTCTATAAAGTCAACAATTTTATCGGATTTAAAATCCATTTTTACAATTCTTATAAGCATTAATCAATAAAAGTTTAAAATGATGTTGTCGCGATATTTTAAGCCAAGCAAGCTTGAAGCACCTCCAACAGAATTCAAATTGCTTCGATAAGTAGCAATTTCTAAAAAGCCGGCTGAATTAAAAAGCGCTAATTTTTCGCCGTCGTCATTGCGATTTGCTTTAGGAATATTAAAGTTAACAAAGTCGCTATAGCAATTATGAATTTTTGTGAATGTATAATTTCTGGCTTTGATTTCAAAAGGCCTATTGTGTGAAATGTCATTAAATAGCGCCTTGGTAATATTAGTTATTAAGTTGCCGTAATGATCAACATAAATGACATTTCCTTTTATTTCGGTTTGTTCTTTATTGACAATTGGGCTTAGTTCTACATTTATTTTAAAGTCGGTGATTGGTTCGCCAATTAAATTTAATTTGCCACCTCTGGCAATATGGCACGCTACTTTAACAAAAATATCCAAAACTGGAAAACTAGAAGAAAATGCATTGTGAATAGTTATTTCCACAATTTCTTCGGGTTTTATTTTTGAGGCAATCATAGCAATCACACCATTATCAGCACAGATAAAGTAATGTTTGTCGAGCAAAAGAGCGATGTGTTTATTTTCGACATTAAATTCAGAATCTACACCAATAATATGAATGGTGCCATCGGGAAAACTCTTGTATGAATTGTTTAAAACATAAGCAGTTTCGGCAATATTAAAAGCGTCTATTTCGTGCGAAATATCAACAACTACAGCGGTGTTTAACTCAGAGTAAATAGCCCCTTTTACAGCACCAACAAAGTGATCTTTAGTTCCAAAATCGGTGGTAAGCGTAATAATTGGCATTTTTTAAAGACGAATTAAAAATAAAATACTCAAAATAAAAGACTTAATTAGTAGTTTAGGTATAATTTATTAAACACCAACTCGGTTTTTATTTTTAAAAAATTTTAAGCAAATTTAGTTAAATTAAGTGTATAAAAAAGTACTTTTGGACTTAGAATTTTAAAATGTAAATCTGTTGAATGAAAGGGTATTAATTTTAGAAAATATCAATGTTTTTGAGTTTTTAGGAACACATAACCAAAATATTATCCATATAAAAAGCCTATTTCCAAAATTAAAAATTGTTTCTCGTGGCAATGAAATTAAGGCTTATGGCGATTTAGATGTATTGGATGTTTTTGAAAAACGCTTTGATGCATTAATAAATTATTTTAATACCTATAACAAATTAGACGAAAATATTATTGAGCGCATTGTGCTTGACGAAACAATTAATAAAGACCTAACTAATGAGGTTCTAGTTCACGGAGTTTCTGGAAAATTGATTAAAGCCCAAACTCAAAACCAACGATTGTTGGTTACGGCATCCGAAAATCACGACATGGTTTTTGCTGTTGGCCCGGCAGGAACAGGAAAAACCTATACCGCTGTGGCACTTGCCGTTAGAGCCTTAAAAAACAAAGAAGTAAAACGCATTATTTTAACGCGTCCTGCCGTTGAAGCTGGCGAAAATCTCGGTTTTTTGCCAGGCGATTTAAAAGACAAACTCGATCCGTATATGCAACCGCTCTACGATGCTTTGCGCGATATGATTCCCTTTGAACGCCTAACAGAATATGTTGAACGCGGCATCATTCAAATTGCCCCTTTGGCTTTTATGCGCGGTCGAACTTTAGACCACGCCTTTGTGATTTTAGACGAAGCCCAAAATGCCACCCACCCACAAATGAAAATGTTTTTGACCCGAATGGGCAAAAGTGCAAAGTTTATCATCACCGGCGACCCTAGCCAAATTGACTTACCACCGCGTCAAGATTCAGGTTTAATAGAAGCGCTCTTAGCATTAAAAATGGTAAAAGGCATTGCTATAATTCACCTCGATGAAAAAGATGTGATTAGACACCATTTGGTAAGAAAAATAATTGAAGCTTATAAAGAAATAACACCTAAATAAAACCTCATAATCATGATGCAAACCATTAATGAAACTAGCTTTAAGTTTCCAAACCAAAAATCAGTTTACAAAGGTAAAGTCCGCGAAGTTTATAATATTGACAATCGCTATTTGGTGATGATTGCTTCCGATAGATTGTCGGCTTTTGATGTGGTAATGCCAAGACAAATTCCTTATAAGGGTCAGATATTGAACCAAATTGCGCAAAAAATGATGGAACAAACCAAAGATCTTGTTCCAAATTGGTTGATTGCCATTCCCGATCCCAATGTAGCCATTGGCCATTTGTGCGAGCCATTTAAAGTTGAAATGGTAATTCGAGGCTACTTGTCGGGTCATGCCTGGCGCGAATATCAAGCAGGAAAAAGGACGCTTTGCGGATGTAATATGCCAAATGGTATGAATGAAAATGACCGTTTTCCGGAACCGATTATTACCCCGAGTACCAAAGCCGAAAATGGCTTGCACGATGAAGATATCAGCCGAGAAAACATTCTTAAACAAGGAATTGTAGCTAAAGCTGATTATGAAGTTTTAGAAAAATATACATACGCCCTTTTTAAACGCGGAACCGAATTGGCAGCGCATCGCGGACTTATTTTGGTAGATACCAAATATGAATTTGGCAAAACAAAAGACGGAAAAATTGTGTTGATTGACGAAATTCACACCCCTGATTCGTCGCGCTATTTTTATGCCGATGGCTATCAAATCCGCCAAGATAAAGGTGAAAAACAAAAACAACTTTCAAAAGAATTTGTGCGAGAATGGCTCATTGAAAATGGATTTCAAGGTTTAAAAGGACAACAAATTCCCCTGATGACCGATACTAAAATTAACGAAATTTCGGAACGCTATATTGAACTTTTCGAAAATATTACAGGTGAACCTTTTAAAAAAGAGGATACCACAAATATATTGAAACGTATTGAAACCAATATTTTGGAATTTTTAAAGAACAATTTAAAGTAAACCTAAAATTAACAAAAAAACCATGAAAATAATTTTAAAATCGGCAGTGGTAGTCATTCTATTGCTTTCAATTGGATGCTCTAAACAAACGCCTAAATTAAATTATGGCGAAGTAAACCTTATAAAATCAGGATTTATGTTTACCGAAGGTCCTTCAACCGATGCCAATGGTCAAGTTTATTTTACCGATCAACCCGATAATAAAATCTTTAAATACAATCCCCAAACAGATAGCATCTCTATATTTCACCAATCGGCAGAGCGTGCTAATGGGTTGTATTTTGATAAAAACGGTCATTTGTTGGCTTGCGCCGATGAATTGGGCAAAATTATCTCAATTAATCAAGATACGAGTTTTACCGTTTTGGCACAAAATTTTGAAGGCAAACAGTTTAATGGACCAAACGACTTATGGATAGCACCAAATGGCGGAATTTATTTTACCGATCCTTATTACCAACGCCCTTATTGGCAGCGAACTAAAGCAGATTTGCCTTCCGAAGACGTTTATTACATTTCGCCTGAAGGTAAGCTGGGCAAAACGGAAGGGGATTTTGTAAAGCCAAATGGCCTAATTGGCACACCCGATGGTCAATTTTTATATGTTGCCGATATTGGCGCTTCTAAAACGTATCGATTTAAAATTTCATCCGATGGAAGTTTAACCGAAAAAACCTTGTTTTGCAATGAAGGCTCCGACGGAATGACCATTGATAAACACGGAAATGTTTATCTTACTAATGATTTTGTCTCTGTTTTTGATGCTTCAGGTACTAATATAGCCAAAATTAAAGTTCCCGAAATACCTTCTAATGTTACCTTTTTTGGAGCCGATAAAAACGAATTGTTTATTACCGCTCGCACTTCGGTTTATAAAGTTACAATTGATTAGGTAACGGGCGCTCAGAAATCTGTTTGTAGAAAATTGTAGAATTTGTTTAAGAGTGTTATAGTAAAACCTCGTTTGTTGCGAACCGTTTAAATAAAATTCTTGTTAGTTTACAAATAAAATCAGTCGGTTGTCAATTGTTACAGAAGTGAAATTAAAATTATTTTTTATCCAAATCAAGGTTGCTTCTTGATAGATAAACACATGGGTTGGGTCATTTTTGTAATACCAATTTTCAAAATCAATTTTTGGGTTGTAAATATGTGTCATACAA
The DNA here is from genome assembly GCA_002793215.1 of Flavobacteriales bacterium CG_4_10_14_0_2_um_filter_35_18. Lineage (GTDB taxonomy): Bacteria > Bacteroidota > Bacteroidia > Flavobacteriales > Flavobacteriaceae > CG1-02-35-72. The sequence goes on along the minus strand of PFPU01000131.1, from coordinate 13,885 downwards.
TACAAGTGTCCATTTGGTTGTAACCGATTTTTTAAAAGTCTAAATTCCTTTTCGGGATGATAAAAATGTTCTATCACCTCACAGCATACAATATAATCGTATTTTAATTCAAGTACTTTTGGTGTATTTATAAAAAAAGGGTCGTATTGATTTAAGGTATAGCCTTGGTCTTGAAGAATTTTAGAAATTACAGGTCCAGTGCCAGCGCCAAAATCAAGACCTAGACTTTGTTTAGTAAAATTTTTTAAAACATTTGAAGTGATGGGTGCAACAAATTTTTGGTAATTTGGGTCAAAAATATCATTGTGGTGGTTTTCATAGCGCGCTTGTTCGTCTTTTTTATTTAACAGAAATTTTTTTGCTTTAAAAATTCCGAAACAGCTGCTGCAAACAAAAAACAAATTGCGATAAAAAGGTTCGCCAACACAATGGCAAAGCGGACAAAAATTGGTTGGCTTATTTTGTTGTGCTGGCATCAATTTACTATTAAGTTATAATATTTATGAGCAAGTTTTAAAAAAGGCAATCAGGCAATTTTATTAAGTTATTTTTCAACCTCATAATTTTCAGCTTTCCAGCCTTCAATGCCAGTTTCAAGATTGTATAGCTTCTCAAAACCTTGTTCTTTTAAATATTGGGTTGCTAAAGTGCTGCGATGTCCAGAATTACAATAAAGTAGCACCGTTTGGTCTTTGGCAAGGGTTTTTATTTTTTCGTTAAAGCGCTCTTGATTGGTCCAATCTAAATTAATAGCACCAGGAATGTGACCTTTAATAAATTGGTTGGGCGTTCTCACATCGATAATTAAAACAGAATCGGTTGCGATAATATTTTTAACAGCTTTAGCGTTGACTTTTTTAGCGAACAGAGGGCTATTTCCAGTTTGTTGCGTTTCGTCTTTTTGATTGTCAACTGCTTCTTTACAACCAACAAAATAGAAATTAACAGCAAGTAGTAAAAGGGTAAGTTTTAGGGTTTTCATAAGTAATAAATTTAGATTAGCAGTCAAAAATAAGATTATTTTTTATAGGCTTCGGTTTAAATTTCAAAAACTTAAGGGGTAAAAAAAATAGCTGTAATTATTTATTATATTTGCGACCAAAGATGATAAATTCAACCGTAACTTATGATAAATGCCATAGAAAAGAATCTGCAAAGAGGTATAAAATTATTAAATTCTATTTCAGAAGCGCAATATAATAACCAATCGGTAGCACCGTATTATTCAAGCATTGGCGGTCATATCCGTCACATTTTAGATATTTTTGATTGTATTTTTGAAGGTATTCCAACCAAAAAAATTGATTTAGCTGCGCGTAAAAGAAATGAGCTGGTAGAACAATATACCGTTCACGGTTTGTTGTATTTTGAAAGCATTCTCAAAAAACTTGACGCCCTAAAAAATTCCGATTTTAACGAGCTTTATCAAGTTAGGGATGATTTAGGAATGGGCGAAGTTATCGCCAATTACACCTTGGCAAGCGCGTTGATTCAGGCTCATAGCCATGCCATTCATCATTTTGCCAGTATCGGTTATATTATTGCACAATTGGGTATTGAACTTCCCGATGCAGATTTCGGTTTTAATCCTACCACCCCAAAAAACCACGCGCAAAACAGTTAATTTTGGCTTAACTTTTCTATCATTTTGTTATACGGTCGCAAGGCGAATAAGTCTTTGAGTACCGGGGCGATTTTTGTGTATTTTACACCTTTTTGTTTGTGATTAATTTTGCTAATTTTATAGATGTAGTTCCAATGTTGAGCGATGTTTTTCAAAGCATAAGGATAAGAGCTATTTGGGGCGTCATAAATATGTGTAGGCTCAGCAATCACGCCATTTAATTCAATTATTTTAAAACTTTTACCGGCTTCTAAAGCCTCAAAACTGTCGTATTTAATATCAAATCTGCCAAAATAAATCCCATCAATTTGGTGGCTAATTTTGTCAAAAGTAGCCGTAAGCTTTTCACTAATATGGTTGTTTCCATTTAAAAAAGAAGCGCCCTTGCAATGGTTGCCAATTTCATTTAACAAAAAGGTTTCCCCTTTTTGTGGTTTGTAATCTAAATTATCTTTTACACGTTCTTGATAAATAGCCTCATAGCGTTGTGCATGAGCGTCTTCGCGGATGAGTTTTGCCAAATTTGAAACGCCATCGCCATTGACACAAAGGTATTTTTTTAAGGTAATAGAAGTGATTTTTCCCTGTTTTTCATTTGGATATCTGTAATACAAAATTCCGCATTCATTTTGATGGTTAACAAATTCCTGAATGATGAAATCGATAGAAGGATATTTACTCAAATATACTTTTAAATCCGAAAGCTCGTTTAGCTTTTTTACCAACAGACCGCGGTAGCCGATATCGGGTTTTATAATAAGTGGAAAATTTAGATTTTGTGCGCTCAAATTTTCAATTACGGTGCTTAAGGCTTCATTTTTAGGTACAAAAACGGACCTTGGAGTCAGTGAATTTGGCAATAATTTTAGGGTTTTAAACTTAGATTCAGTTGCATCGCCACCGTGTTTTATGGCGGGATTGGCAGCCGTGAAATAGGCAAAACTTCCCGATTTTAAAGCGTAATAAAAATAATGAGGAAGCAAGGGAATGTAGAACATATAGGTAGGCCAATATTCCCAATTAAATTTATCTTTCACATTCGAAAAAAAACTGTTTACCGTCACGTTTACTGATTAAAAAGGTGTTGTAAAATCCGTTTGACGGCAATAGACAACAAAATCATGGCGGCTATTGCCAATATAAAACCAATCATTAAAAATATTAAATTACCGTCGTGTTTAAGAGCTTTAAAACCAATGGTTATCACTACGGGAGCGCCAAATAATAGGGGCAGCGCATATAAAAAGAAGCTAAATCCTTGTTTGAGATAATTTTTAGGTTCTGTCATTTTTATATTGAATTAGGGCTTGTCTAACATTGCCGTGCTTTAGTAGTAATTGTTTGGCTAAACTTTCATTGATGTGCAAGTTTTCCATAAGCATGTTTGCGCCACGGTCAACTAACTTATTGTTTGACAGTTGCATGTCAACCATTTTATTATCTTTAATTCTGCCTAACATAATCATCGTCGCAGTAGAAATCATGTTCAGCACGAGCTTTTGTGCTGTGCCGGCTTTCATGCGTGAGCTTCCGGTTACAAATTCAGGCCCCACCACAACTTCAACAGGATATGTCGCCAATTTTGCCAGTGGACTATGGGCATTGCACGTAATACATCCAGTAAGGATTTTATTAAAATTTGCTTGTTCAAGGGCGTTTAAAACATAAGGTGTTGTGCCCGAAGCAGCTAATCCAATAAGGACATCTTTTTGGTTAATATTGTATGGTTTTAAATCTTGCCAAGCCTGTGTTTTAGAATCTTCGGCAAATTCAACCGCTTTGCGAATGGCGGCATCACCTCCAGCAATGAGTCCGATAACCAAATCGTGTGATACACCAAAAGTTGGTGGGCATTCAGAGGCGTCTAAAATACCTAAGCGCCCGCTGGTTCCCGCGCCGATGTAAAAAAGGCGTCCGCCTAATTTTAATTTTTCAACAATTTTTGAAACTAATATGGCAATTTGCGGTAAGGCTTTTTCAACTGCCAAGGGAACGGTTTTATCTTCGGCATTGATGTTGAAAAGCAATTCGGCTACGGTCATTTTTTCTAAATGACGGTAGTGCGATTCTTGTTCAGTAGTTTTTATAAAGTTCATCAATCAAAAGTAATAAAAAAAGCGCCAATAAAAATTGACGCTTTAAATTTATAATTGAATTTAGCTTAAGCCAAGGCTTTATCTAGGTTGCTTTTGATAGCTTCAAGAAAATCTTGGGTATTGAGATAATCTTTAGAAGTGGTATGTTCTTTATGGACTAATAGCGCCAAATCTTTAGTCATTTCGCCACTTTCAACTGTGTCAATACAAACCTTTTCTAAGGTGTGACAAAAATTAACCAAAGCTTGATTGTGGTCTAATTTACCACGGTGTTCTAATCCGCGCGTCCAAGCAAAAATTGATGCTAAGGGATTTGTAGAAGTTTCATGGCCTTTTTGGTGTTCGCGATAGTGGCGCGTAACCGTTCCGTGAGCGGCTTCGGCTTCCATTGTTTTGCCATCAGGTGTTACCAAAACCGAAGTCATCAATCCCAAGGAACCAAAACCTTGTGCAACGGTATCCGATTGAACATCACCGTCATAATTTTTAAGAGCCCAAACAAAACCGCCATTCCATTTCATCACACTGGCAACCATATCGTCAATTAAACGGTGTTCGTAGGTGATGCCAGCCGCTTTAAATTTATCTTGATATTCGTTTTCGTAAACTTCTTGAAAAATATCTTTAAAGCGTCCGTCGTAAGCTTTTAAAATGGTATTTTTTGTCGATAAAAACAAAGGCCATCCTTTAACTAAAGCCTGGTTAAAACTTGAACGGGCAAATCCATAAATTGAAGAGTCGACATTATACATAGCTTGTGCAACGCCATCGCTCTCAAAATTGTAAACTTCGTGAACTTGAGGGGCCCCATTTTCGGGCGTAAAAGTCAAGGTTAATTTACCTTTGCCTTTTGTAACAAAATCGGTAGCTTTATATTGATCGCCAAAAGCGTGACGGCCCATACAAATAGGTTTGGTCCAACCTTGAACATAGCGCGGAACATTTTTCATAATAATGGGTTCTCTAAAAATAGTTCCACCTACAATATTTCTCAAGGTTCCATTAGGTGATTTCCACATTTTTTTTAAACCAAATTCTTTTACGCGTGCTTCATCAGGCGTAATGGTAGCGCATTTAATTCCGACATTATATTTTTTAATAGCTTCGGCGGCATCAATGGTTACTTGGTCATTGGTTTCATCGCGGTATTCAATTCCTAAATCGTAATATTTGATATCTAAATCTAAATAAGGAAGAATCAGTTTGTCTTTGATAAATTTCCAGATGATTCTGGTCATTTCATCGCCGTCCATTTCAACAACGGGATTTGCAACTTTTATTTTTGTCATGATTATAAGTTTGTTTTAAGTGTCGCAAATTTACTAAAATGCTAAGAAAAATGTAATGATAATCCAATTTATTTCAAATTTATAAAGGTATTTTAACATTGTGTTAGGTATAAAAAAAACCTGTAATTGTTATTACAGGTTTTTAAATGCGATTTTAAAAAAAATCTATTTTCTAATTTCTTTAATTCGGGCTTTTTTGCCTGTTAAATCTCTAAAGTAGAATATTCTAGCGCGTCTTACTTTGCCAATTTTGTTCACTTCAATCTTTTCGATAGTTGGTAAATTTATTGGAAAAATACGTTCAACACCTACGGTTCCAGACATTTTTCTAATGGTAAAAGTTTCGGAGCTACCAGCGCCTCTTCTTTGTATCACAACGCCTCTAAAAAACTGGGTTCTTGTTTTGGCACCTTCCACAATTTTATAATAAACGGTAATGGTGTCGCCAGCTGAAAAAGATGGCAATTCGTTTTTGGTTACAAATTCGTCTTGTACAAATTTTAATAATGCTTCCATTTTAAATGGTTTAAAAGTTAATCATAAAACAACATTTACGATTCTCGCCAGAGGTTGATTTTGAGTGCGCAAATTTAAAAATTAATTTTTAATTAGCGCTATTTTTTTGGGATATTTTGATAATTGGTAGCATAATAAACCCAAAATTTGCGAACTGTTTTTCCGCGAAGCTTTATCAGGATTGGTTTTAACTCGGTAATTTGTGTAAAATAAGGTTCTAATTCTAGGGGAATGACGCCCGATTGTGCTTCGTTTTTGAGCTTTTTATCAGAGTCTATAAACAAGGCATTTTTACCATTTAAATGCGATAAATCATCACCTATAAAGTTGTAATGCAGGGCAAATTCGCCAATAACATTTTGTGCATATACTTTTTGATGGAGGTAGAAATTTAAGACAGAAGTGGTTTTGTAATTATCGGCCGAAAACACAAAGGCATCAGGGTATTCCTTTTGTATTATCGCAACATTTTGGGCTAATTCTTTCCATCCAAACCAGGTATCATCGCCTTTTATAGGAACCACATAGAAAATTATTTCAATCGCCAAAGCGAGATGAACGCCTATGGATAACAAGGTATTGACTTTAATCCATTTTTTTGAAATGTAAATACTGGCTAAAATTAATCCCGAAATATAACCAGGCATTAGCCAATTTATTTTAACCCAATAAAATAGCGAAATGGCAAAAAATCCTAAAAAAGTAGGTAGAAAAAAGCATAATAAAAACAGTTGAGAGTCCTTTGGAATGCGCCATTTTAGGACTTGTTTTTTTAGTATTTTATAAGTTAAGATGACTATAAAAACGAATAATGTAGGAATTAAAATGAGTAACTCATGACCGATGGTTCCTAAAAATGATAAGGGTTTTAATCCAAAAGAACTGACGCTTTCGGCACGTTGCGTTGATTGAAATAAAAAGGATACAAATTGATGTTCAAAATTCCAATACAACACCGGAAAGGCTACTAATACGGATAAAATTAGCGCTGCGAAAAATCCTTTAGACAGTAATAATTTGCGGTGTTTTTTTGATAAAACAAGAAAGGCAATCAAGCCAAATTGTATAAATATGGAAGTATATTTACTGTCGAAAGCCAATCCCATAAAAATACCGGCTAAAATCCAGTGTTTAAGTTGGTTTTCAAAAATGGCTTTGTGCAAGGTGATTAATGAAAGTGTCCAAAATAGCAGCAGAGGCACATCGGGTGTTGAAATGATAGAAAGTATTGAAATCATTGCGCTGGTGCTCATCAACACCAAGGCATGTTGTTGTTTTTGTTTTGATAAAAATAAGCTTGACAGGTTATAAAAAGCTACCAGAGTAAGCGAAGTAATTGTAAAGTCGGTTAGTTTTACCACAAAAGGCGAGGTTCCAAAAAGTTCGGAAAATAGGCGCAATGCATAGCCAATCATGCCAGGGTGGTCAAAATAGGAAAGCGCTAAATGTTGTCCATAAAAATAATAATAAGCATCTTGCGGCATCAATCCCATTAAGGGTAATAGCGAAAACCGAAAGATTTGAAAGGCCAAAACTATGACTAGAAGTGGCTGATTTTGTATTAATTTTTTCACGGTTAAAAATTGATGATTCCGGTAAAGCCAACTGATTTTTCTCGAAACGAAGGTACAAAAATAGCCGTTGTTTTTCGTTCCTTTTTAAGCGTAGTTTGATGATCTTGAATTTTATAAAACACATCGGTTGTCAACATACCAACACCCGCACCAACCAAAACATCCGAAACCCAATGCTTGTTATTGAGCACTCTAAAAGCGCCGGTTGTTGTAGCAAGAACATAACCACTATAACTCAAAATAGGACTTGAATTTTTTAATTCATGATGCAAAATTCCCGCTAAGGCAAAGGCGTTTGAGGTGTGACCTGACGGAAAAGAATTTTTACTGCCATTTGGTCGGGTTTCATTGGTAATGAGCTTAAAAGATTTTACAAGGACATAATTTGTAGCCGTAATAATGACTACATTTTTTGCCTGCGTTTTTAGATTGTTTTTAGTTTTTAATCCAATAGCGTCGGCGGCTGCAAGTATGGCAAGGGGTGTAAATTGAATAAAATCTTCGGCACGTGTGTTAAAATTTAATCCGTTTTGTATGTGGTTTTGAAGGCTAACTTTGCCGAGACTTCCGCCTGCATAATTTACATAAATACCAGCGCCAATAAGCGATAGCGGTACAATTGATTTTTTTAGAAAATTATCTTTTTTTGTAGGAATGCTGTCGGTTTGGCAATAGCCACTACGCTGATTAAACAAGGTTAAGGTCATACACAAAACAAAAAGAAATTTAGTCATTTAACAAGTCGGGTCTTAACGTTTGTGTTTTTTTATAGGATTGTTCTAAACGCCATTCGTCTATTTTTTTAAAGTTTCCTGACAATAAAACCTCGGGGACTTTTAAACCCTTATAGTCGGCTGGGCGTGTATAAACAGGTGGTGCTAATAAATTATCTTGAAAGGAGTCGGTTAGGGCAGAGGTTTCATCTCCTAAAACCCCTGGAATTAATCGAATTATCGCATCGCATAAAACGGCTGCGGCAATTTCACCACCACTTAAAACATAATCGCCAATAGAAAGTTCTTTAGTGATAAATTTATCGCGGACACGCTGATCAACACCTTTATAATGACCGGTTAAAATAAGAATATTTTCTTTTAGAGATAAACTGTTTGCAATATGCTGATTTAAAGTTGGCGCATCGGGTGTGAGATAAATTACCTCGTCGTATGTGCGTGTGGCTAAAAGTTGAGAAATACACTTGTCAAGTGGCTCAATCATCAACACCATGCCAGCGCCACCGCCAAACTGCATATCGTCTATTTGCCCGTATTTATTGAGCGCATAAGCTCTTAAATTGTGAAAGTGGACTTCTACAAAGCCTTTGTCAATAGCGCGTTTAATGATAGAATATTCAAACGGACTTTTAATTAATTCGGGAGCAACGGTAATAATATCGATACGCATAGCGCAAAGATAGGGATTTTGAGCTATTTTTGATTTGTTATCTGTTTTTTGGTTTTTGGTTTTTGTAATTCATAATTCATTTATTTCCCCCACGCCTTTACCATTCGGTCAACCGCAAACAAATCTTGTTTTAATTCAATATTTGTAAATCCTTTTTGTTTTAGTAAAGCGCTTAGTTCTGCTCCAAAATATTGGTTTATTTCGAAAAATAAAGTGCCATCTGAACTGAGATTTGTTTTGGCAAAATCGGCAATTTTATCATAAAAAATCAGCGGATTTTCATTGTTTACAAACAAAGCCAAATGAGGTTCGTGGTTTAACACATTAGGTTTCATTAGCAATTTTTCAGCTTGTTTTACATAAGGCGGGTTGCTTAAAATGACATCAAATTTTGTAGAAAGTGTTTCAAGTGTTAAAATGTTTGCTTCAATAAAGCGAATAGAAACCTCATTTAAATCGGCGTTTTGTCTTGCAATATTTAAGGCATTTTTCGAAATATCTAAAGCCCAAACCTCGGCTTGTGGCAAGTTTTTTGCCAATGCCACAGCAATGCAACCACTGCCAGTGCCAATATCTAAAATTTTTATAGTTTTGGCTATTTGCTTTTGGTTTTTTGTTGTTTCCAAAATCCAATCTACCAATTCCTCGGTTTCAGGGCGGGGAATCAACACATTTTTATCCACTTTAAAAGGCAAACTATAAAATTCGGTAGCACCTAAAATATATTGAATGGGTTCGTAATTTTTTAGACGTGTTAAGGCATCTTCAAAAAAAAGATTGGTAAAGTCATCGCAAGTTAACAACTGGTTTAAAGCTAAGTCTATGCGCTTTAAACCTAATTTATGCTCAGTGAGTCTATAAAAAAATACCTCAATTTCAGTATCGGGATAAAGTTTGACTAGCGCTTTTTTAAAATTTGATTTTAAGTCTTGGAGCATCATTTTAAAGTTGTTTTAACATCCAAATGTGGCAGGCATTATGGCACGATTTTGTTAAAGGCTTATCCAATAATTCAAATCCCATTTGTTTGTATAGCCGATGCGCGCTTGTCATTGTTGGAAAAGTTGCTAAATAACATTGTTTAAAGTTTTTTTGTTTGGCAAACGCCAAACAGTTACAAATAAGCTGGTAACCAATTTTTAAGCCACGCGCTTGTGGCAATAAATACATTTTTTGCAACTCGCAGGTTTGAGGTAAAGTATGGTCAAGCGACAAAATGCCACAGCCACCAAGCAATTTTCTATCGCTTAAAGCCACAAAATAGGCACTATTTTCGGCTTGAAAAGTCTCATAAAGGGAATCTGTTTTTGCGTCGGTAAAAGGCGTTCCTGGTAAATTTGCATTAAATTCAGTGAGTACTTGTCGGATAATTTGGGCGAGTTTGTCATTGTCTTCTGGCCTTACCAATCGGATTTCTATTTTATTACTCATCTTAAAGTCCTACTTTTGTGTTGTGGATATAAAGCAAAAATACATAAAACGTTGTTTAGAATTGGCTAAAAACGGATTAGGAACAACTTATCCCAACCCATTGGTGGGCTGTGTGATTGTTTATAAGGATGAAATTATTGGCGAAGGTTGGCATCAAAAAGCGGGCAATCCACACGCTGAAGTCAACGCTATCAATGCGGTAAAAGATAAAACTTTATTAAAAAATGCGACGCTTTACGTCAATTTAGAGCCATGTTCTCACCACGGAAAAACGCCGCCTTGTGCCGATTTAATTGTAAAACACAAAATTCCAAGAGTGGTTATTGGAGCCTTAGATACCAATCCAAAAGTGGCAGGCAAAGGCGTTTTGCACTTAATGAACCATGCTTGCAAGGTTACGGTGGGCGTTTTAGAGCAAGATTGCTTGGCGTTGAACAAACGTTTTTACACCTTTCATAATTTAAAGCGGCCTTATCTTATTTTAAAATGGGCAGCTTCCGCAGATGGGTTTATTGCAAAAAGGCAAGATAAAGAACACAAGCGAGAAGCCTTTTTTATTACAAACCAAAAGTCTTTGCAGTTAGTTCACCAATGGCGCTCAGAAGAATCTGCCATTTTGGTTGGAACAAATACGGCTCTTGCCGATAATCCAAAATTAGATGTGCGCCATGTTAAAGGACAAAATCCGATAAGGGTGGTTTTAGATCGCACACTTAGAATCCCAATTAAGAGTCATCTTTTTGACAGAAGTATCAAAACAATTGTGTTTACCGATTTAATAACGATTGTGCCATTAAGTGATGATATTTTGATTTATGAAGCCATTGATTTTAGCCAAAATGTGCCAATGCAAATTTGTAATAGTTTAGTTAAACATCAAATTCAATCGCTCATTATTGAAGGTGGTAGCAAAACCCTACAAAGCTTTATCGATGCTAATTTATGGGATGAAGCGCGCCTTTTTAAGGGTAAAATCATTTTAAAAACCGGCGTAAAAGCCCCTCAAATAAAGGGAAGTTTAATAAGTAAACAAAAAATATTCGAAGACGAATTGTCTATTCTAAAGAATGAATGAAGGCGACTATTTTACTTTAGATACACCAGTTTCGGGAGCTATTTTTAAAGATAAAGGAAGTAAGTTTTTGGGATTTGCCTTTCCAATCCAGTCTGAAGCAGCTATAAAACCGCTTATTGATAACTTAAAAAAAGAACATCACGCAGCTAGGCATTATTGTTATGCTTGGCAATTGGGTGTTGAAACTATAATTTATCGCACAAACGATGATGGAGAGCCCAGTAACAGTGCAGGAAAACCTATTTATGGGCAAATTGTATCTAAAAATCTCACCAATATTTTAGTAGTTGTTGTGCGCTATTATGGTGGCATTAATTTAGGTGTTGGCGGTTTAATTCACGCTTATAAAACGGCCGCACAAAATTGTTTGAATGAAGTTTGCATACTTAAAAAAACATTACAAACGGAATTGCTCCTAAAATTTGATTATAAATATTTAAACAAGGTTATGCACTTTATAAAGGAATATAAGCTAACTTTTAAAACGCAAAAAATGGAACTAGTTTGCGAAATAAAACTTTTAATTAGCAAAAGCGAAGTCTCAAAAATTGAAATTCTTTTAACTGAAATGCAAGGTGTTAATTTTAAAATTTTATAGCCTCAAAAATAAGGTTTCATCAATTCTAAAATGGCTTTTGGAACTCGAGTAGGTTTATTTTTTTTGATATCGATAAAAACCAAAGAAGATTCACCGGTAGTTAGCAATTCTTGCGCTGTGTTATAAATGCTGTGTTCAAAGGTTATTTTTGCACTTGGCAGTTTTGTAACCTTGCTGGTAAGGGTGATTAAATCATCGTAAGTTGCAGGTTTTAAATATTTTATATGTAAATCAATGACAGGTAACATAATGCCGGAATCTTCCAAACTTTTATACGAAATTCCTAAATTGCGAAGCCATTCGGCACGGCCAATTTCAAAATATTGAGCATAATTGCCATAATAAACGTACTTCATTTGGTCGGTTTCACTATATCTTACGCGTATAGTTATGGAATGTGTTATCATAAAATAGGTTTAAAATTCAATCGTACCATAATAATCAAAAAATAATTATAAATCAATAGCAAATAGATTTTTTTATAACAAAAATTATACACACTTTTGTAAAACGATTTTAAGAAAATAAAAATCTTTTTAACAGTTTAATTAACAAACCAAATACATTTTATAACAACCAATGACTAATACTGCTGAATCAGTTTGGAGCGCCTGTCTGTCTTTTATAAAAGATAACATTAAAACGCAAGCCTACAAAACCTGGTTCGAGCCGATAGTTCCGGTTAAGTTATCGGGCGACGCCCTAACCATTCAAGTGCCAAGCAAGTTTTTTTACGAATGGTTAGAAGAGCACTATATTAAGTTGTTGCGCGTAACCTTGGTTAGAGAGCTTGGAGCTGATGCCAAATTGATTTATGATGTTAAAATGGAGAACGCTTATAGCAGTCGCCAACCTCACACCGTTAAAATTCCGAGTTCAAACCGCAAGCCAATGTATGGACAAGATGTTTCGATGCCCGTTGAATTCAATAAAAGAGAACTCCGCAATCCATTTGTAATACCCGGCATTCAAAAAGTTAAAATAGAATCCCAATTAAATCCCAATTATAATTTCGATAATTTTATTGAAGGCGATGCTAACCGTTTGGCGCGTTCGGCAAGTTTAGCAGTTGCAAATAAACCGGGAGGTACTTCTTTTAATCCCCTGTTGATTTATGGAGGTGTTGGTTTAGGTAAAACGCATTTGGCTCAAGCCATTGGCGTTGAAATTAAAAATAAATATGCCGATAAAACAGTTTTATACATCTCTGCCGAAAAATTTACCCAGCAATATATAGATGCGGTTAAAACCAATTCAAGAAATGATTTTATTCATTTTTATCAGATGATAGATGTGTTGTTGATTGACGACGTTCAATTTTTATCAGGTAAAACAGGTACTCAAGATGTTTTTTTTCATATTTTTAATCATTTGCACCAAAACGGCAAACAAGTGGTTTTGACTTCCGATAAGCCACCTGTTGATATGCAAGATATTGAACAGCGCTTATTATCGCGATTTAAATGGGGCTTGTCGGCCGAATTGCAAGCACCCGATTACGAGACCAGAGTGTCAATACTTCAAAACAAACTCTACCGCGATGGCGTGGTTATGCCCGAAGAAATTGTGGATTATATTGCCAAAAATATCAAAACCAATGTAAGAGAAATAGAGGGCGTTTTAATCTCATTAATTGCCCAAGCTTCCTTTAACAGAAAAGAATTTACCTTAATGCTCACCAAACAAATTGTAGATAAATTTGTTAAAAATACCAAACGCGAAGTCTCAATTGAGCAAATTCAAAAAGTGGTTTCAAAATATTTTGAATTGGATATGAGCACACTTCAATCTAAAACACGAAAACGCAATATTGTACAGGCTAGACAAATAGCTATGTATTTTGCTAAAAAAATGACCAAAGCATCTTTGGCAAGTATAGGTGCGCAAATTGGTAAACGCGACCATGCTACCGTTCTTCACGCTTGTAAAACTGTTGACAATCTAACTGAAACCGACAAGCAATTTAGAAAATATGTTGAAGACATTACTAAAAAACTGACGTTCTAAAAAACTTTTGGTTATGGTGAGGATTCTTATGGTTTGTTTAGGCAACATCTGCCGTTCGCCTTTGGCAGAAGGACTTTTAAAGTCAAAATTAGATGGCACAAAATTTTTTGTAGATTCAGCCGGCACAGGCGCTTGGCACATAGGTCAGCAACCCGATAAACGCGCTATTGCAGTAGCCGAAAGCCACCATTTAAATATCTCTGAACAACGTGGCCGACAATTTTCGATTGATGATTTCGATGATTTTGATTATATTTTTGCAATGGATTTA
>PFPU01000188.1 GCA_002793215.1 Flavobacteriales bacterium CG_4_10_14_0_2_um_filter_35_18 | reverse complement strand
TGTTAATTGTTAGTTTTTAAATTTTGACGGATAAAAGTAGTCATTTTTTCATAAAGATTGAGGCGCACATTTCCTTTGCCTTGATAGCGACCATAAATGCCGTGGTTTTTATCGGGATATACAAACAAGTCAAATTGCTTATTTGAACCTACCAGCGATTCAATCATGCGCATCGTATTTTGAAAATGGACATTGTCATCGCCAGAGCCGTGAACTAAAAGGAATTTGCCTTTTAGCGAATCGGTAAAATTAATGGGTGAATTATTATCATAACCACTTTCATTTTCTTGAGGTGTTTGCATATAACGCTCTGTGTAAACGGTATCGTAAAACCGCCAAGAAGTTACCGGCGCTACGGCAATAGCCATTTTAAAGGTATCAGCACCCTTTGTGATAGCTAAAGACGACATATAGCCTCCAAAACTCCAACCCCAAATACCAATATTATTTTTGTCGATATAGGCATATTTGCCCAGTTCATTGGCGGCTTCTATTTGATCTTCAATTTCATATTTGCCCAATTCTTTATAGGTCATTTTTTTAAATGCAGCACCTTTAAATCCGGTACCGCGGCCATCTACACAAGCAACAATATAGCCTTGTTGGGCAAGCATTTGATACCAATAATCGTTGCTGCCACCCCAACTATTCGACACACTTTGTGAACCCGGACCAGAATATTGATACATAAAAAGTGGGTATTTTTTGTTTGGATTAAAATCGGAAGGCTTAATCATCCAAGCATTAAAATCGCCATTTTTTGTTTTAAGTGTGAAGAATTCTTTTGGCGAAGTGATGTAATTTTCAAGGTTTTTTAACAATTGATTGTTGTTTTTTACTTCCTTGATTACCTCACCTGTTTTAGCGTCGTTTAAAGTAAAAATAAAAGGTGTATTAGCATCCGTAAAGGTGTTGATATAATAATTAAAACTGTTGCTAAAAGCGGCGCTGTTAGTACCCGATTTAAGCCCCAATCGTTTTTTGTTTTCACCGTTTAAGCCAATGGTATAAAGGGTTCGGTTTATAGAGCCATCTTCAACTGATTGGTAATAAATTTGTTTGTTTTCGGAATTGTAACCGTAATATTCGGTTACTTCCCAAGGGCCGCTGGTAATTTGCTTGATTAATTTTCCGTTATTATCATAGTGATAAATGTGGTTAAATCCGTCTTTTTCGCTTGTCCATAAAAAACTATTGTCTTTTAAAAAGGTCAAATTGTCGGTAATATCTATATAAGCGGCATCGGTTTCATTTAAAATGAGTTTACTTTTTAGAGTATTTGTATCAACAAAAATGAGGTTCAAATTATTTTGATGACGGTTAAGTGTGGTAACACAAAGCAAATCGGCTTCGGCGGTAAACTTCATACGCGGAATGTAGTATTGGTCTAGTGCACCAAGGTTTATGTCACTGGTTTTCTTTGTGTTTAAATTGTAAAGATGCAAGCTTATTTTTGAGTTATTTTCACCTGCTTTTGGATATTTAAAGCTTTCCTTTTCGGGATAAAGTGATTCGCCGTATTTCATCATCGTAAATTCTGGAACGTCGGTTTCGTCAAAACGCATAAAAGCAATTTTATCGGAATGACCACTCCATTGAAAGGCGCGTACAAAGGCAAATTCTTCCTCATAAACCCAATCGGTTAAGCCATTTATAATGCTATTTTTTTTGCCATTGAAAGTAATTTGTGAGGTTTCATCACTTTTTAAATCCTTTACAAATAAATTATTTTGATAGACAAAGGCTACTTTTAAACCGTCGGGCGACAAAGTAGGTTCTTGAATTAAATGGTTTGAAACCGAGATTAATTGCTTGGTGGCAATGTTATAAACATAAAATTTACCTAAAAAAGAATGGCGATAAATTTGTTCGGTATCGGTTCCTAAAACCAAAAGATTTTCAGCTTCACTAAAAATGTAATTATCGAAAGATTCTAAATTTGGCAAGTCTTTGCTATCGACCAATGTGGCGACTTTTTCTAAAGTTTTGTAGCTGTATTTGTCAACCGATGTGCTTTCGGTTTCGCGGTTATAATTTAAAACGGTATAAAAATCGCCGTGACTCATTGAGTTCAACGCGTTCATATACTGTGTTCTAAAAGTGCCGTTCGCCCAAATATCTTCTAGGGTAATGGCTTGTTTTTGTGCACTCAAAACAGCAGTGCACATTAAAAACATAAGATATAATTTTTTCATTTGAGTTTGAGTTTTTTTTCAACTCCAATTTTAGTGAAATTTATGCAATAAAACGGTTTTATTGGGTGGAAATATTGAGTGTTGCTCAATTTTAACACCTCAAAATATTAGTATCTTTGTTCCTATTAAAAAGCTATTTAAAATGTCGAAAGCCATTTCTGGATTTTCTAAGCGTACAAAAGATGAAAAAATCGACTGGTTAGCGTCTGAAGTTCTACCCGATTTTAAAGATTTTAAAAGCACCCTGCACCAATATTGGAATGCAAATAAAGCGTTACAAGCACTGCACGACGATTTTGTAGAGAACACTATTTCTAACTTCTATTTACCTTTTGCTGTTGCGCCCAATTTTTTGATTGACGGCAAAAAGTATGTTGTGCCCATGGCGATTGAAGAAAGCTCGGTTGTGGCTGGAGCGTCTATGGTTGCTAAATTTTGGAGCAAACGCGGTGGCTTTAAAACCACCGTTATTTCAACTGTTAAAACAGGACAAGTTCATTTCATATATATTGGGGCTAAAGCCGATTTAGAAGCCTATTTTAATCAGATAAAACCAAAATTATTTAGCGCTACCTCATCGCTTACTAAAAATATGCAACAGCGCGGAGGCGGAATTTCAGCTATTGAATTGCGCGACAAAACCGCGTCTTTGAAAAATTACTATCAATTGCACGTAAGCTTTGATACCAAAGACAGTATGGGCGCAAATTTTATCAATTCGTGTTTAGAAAAAATGGCCGAAACTTTTAAAAGTGAATCGGCTACGCTCAACATTAAAATTGTGATGAGCATTTTATCTAATTATGTGCCCGATTGTTTGGTGCGTGCCGAAGTGAGCTGCCCCGTAACTGAATTGTATCACGAAAATGCCCTAGAAAATGCTCAAAAATTTATTGAAGCAGTAAAAATTGCAAAGGTAGAACCTTATAGAGCCGTAACCCATAACAAAGGCATTATGAACGGTGTTGATGCCGTGGTAATTGCCACTGGAAATGACTTTCGCGCCATAGAAGCCGGCGTACACGCTTACGCTTCTAGAAGCGGAACTTATCAAAGTTTAAGCGATGCCGAAATTAAAGATGGCCGCTTTAAATTTTGGATTGAACTGCCACTTGCCGTTGGAACCGTTGGTGGATTAACGGCTTTGCATCCTTTGGCAAAAATAGCTTTAGCGCTTTTACAAAATCCATCCGCTAAGGAATTGATGGCGATTATTGCTGCCGCCGGTTTAGCTCAAAATTTTGCCGCTTTACGCGCCTTAACAACCAAAGGCATTCAACATGGTCATATGAAAATGCACTTTACAAATTTGCTGGCAAGCTTAAAAACAAGTCCCTCCGAAAAGGAACAATTGCGACTGCTTTTTAAAGATAAAACCATTAATTATGCTGCGGTTAACGAGGCTTTATTAGCTATTCGCAAACAAAAAAACACCTTATAGCCTTAACTTATCACGGCATAAGAACATTTTATATCAAATCACTTTTTAGGCTAAAAAAGATGCGTACTTTTGAATTTTAGAAAAGATAACAATTAAAATTTAGATATTATGGCTTTTGAACTTCCAAAATTACCGTATGCTTACAATGCATTAGAACCTTATATTGATGCCAGAACCATGGAAATACACCACAGTAAACACCATGCTGCCTACACCAATAATTTAAATGCAGCCCTTGCTGGCTCTGCCCTAGAAAACAAGACGATTTTAGAAATTTTTAGCGGATTAGATATGAATAACAAAGCCCTTAGAAACAACGGCGGCGGTTATTTTAATCACGATTTGTTTTGGAAAGTAATGTCGCCAAATGCCGGTGGTGAACCTAAAGGCGAGTTGGCTACGGCCATAAATGCAGCGTTTGGCTCTTTCGAAGCCTTTAAAGATGTGTTTTCTAAAGCGGCTGCTACACAATTTGGCTCAGGATGGGCTTGGCTTTGCGTGCATAAAGGTGGAAAAGTTGAGGTTTGTTCAACACCAAATCAAGACAATCCGTTGATGCCAGGCGTAACCTGTCAAGGTTTTCCGATATTGGCTTTAGATGTTTGGGAACACGCTTATTATTTAAACTATCAAAACCGCCGTCCCGATTATATCAACGCGTTTTTTAACGTTATAAACTGGGATGAAGTAGCCAAAAATTACGCTGCAAATAAATAAAAAAACAAAAGAATTCAGTAATATAGCCGTCTCTAAGCAATTGCTTTAAGACGGCTTATTTTTTTTTAAATTAATGACTTCACGCAACTTCGCCTTAATAGCAGCTTTTATTGCCTCCGTAATTTATGGCGTAACTTTTACCCTTGCTAAAGACGTGATGCCCTTATATGTAAAGCCTTATGCCTTTATAGTTTTTAGAGTTTTTGGCGCTACAATTCTGTTTTGGGTGGCCTCTCTGTTCATTAAAAGGGAGTTTATTGAACGCTCCGATTATATGCGCATTTTCTTAGCTGCCGTGTTTGGAGTGGGTTTAAATATGCTGACTTTTTTTAAAGGATTGTCCTATACCACACCCATAAACGCTTCGGTGGTAATGGTAACAACACCCATTATTGTGCTGAGTTTGTCGGCACTGATTCTTAAAGAACACCTTGCAAAATGGCGAATAATGGGAATTTTTATTGGCTTGACTGGCGCAATTTATTTAATTGTTTATGGCAACGGATTACAATTGGATAGCGCGCGCATTCAGTGGGGAAATTTCTTGGTGTTTATCAATGCCTTTTCGTATAGTTTGTATTTAATTCTCGTTAAAAAGCTGACTTCAAAATACCACCCCATAAACTTTGCTAAATGGCTCTATTTATTGGGATTTTTTATGGTGCTACCTTTCGGATTTCAAGAATTAGAGCTGATTTCTTGGCAAACAATGCCACTCGATATTTTATACAAAATTCTGTTTGTAGTGGTTTTCGCCACCTTTATAACCTATCTGTTTAATTTATTGGCCGTGCGAAACCTCAAGCCCACAACGGTAAGTGTGTTTATTTATATTCAGCCCTTTATTGCGACAGTTTTTGCTTTAATGATGCAAAGCGATACGCTTAACATTCATAAAATCTTGGCGAGCGTCCTTATTTTTACAGGCGTTTATATGGTGAGTAGTAAACAAAGGAGAAAAGCGGATTGATGGAGTAAACTAAAGCAATAGTTAAGTCGGTTTTTTTAACTTTTTTAAAAAATTTCCTTTTTTAGATTTTCCGTAACTTTGCGATGCTTTAAATCACACAGATGATACAATCAATGACCGGTTATGGTAAAACCGAAATTTTATTACCAACCAAAAAAATTAGCATAGAGCTAAAATCGCTCAACTCAAAAAGCCTTGATTTAAATTTAAGAGTCCCCACGCTTTATAAAGAAAAGGAACTCGAAATTCGAAAAATTATCGGCCAAGCCGTTCAACGTGGCAAATTAGATTGTTCAATTTATATAGAACAAGCCTCACAAGCAAGCCTCAATTGTATTAATAAAGAAGTTGTAAATCACTATATCAACCAGTTACAAGAATTTGTAAAAGGCGACGCCATTGAATATTTAAAAATAGCCATTAAACTCCCCGACGCCTTAAAAGTTGAACACGAAGATTTAGACGAAAATGAATGGCTGCTCATTGCCAAAGGTATTGACGAAACCATTCAAAAATTTAACAATTACAGACTAGCCGAAGGCGCTTCGTTAGCTAAAGATATCATTCAAAACATCACTAGTATAAAGTCGCTTTTGGCAGAAGTTTTATTGGTAGATAAAGACCGTATTAGCAACAAAAAAGAAAAATTGCGAAAAGCCATTGATGATTTAATTCAAAATGTTGACCAAAATCGCTTTGAGCAAGAGCTGATTTATTATATTGAAAAATTAGATATTAACGAAGAAGAGGTGCGCTTAGAAAACCACCTAAACTATTTTTTAAAGGTTATTAATGAAGTGGAATCTAACGGGAGAAAGCTTGGTTTTATAACACAAGAAATGGGACGTGAAATTAATACCATTGGCTCAAAAGCCAATGATTCTGTGCTTCAAAAAATTGTAGTCAATATGAAAGACGAACTCGAAAAAATTAAAGAACAACTCTTAAATATTTTATAAATTAGGCATTACTGTTTTGAAACAAGGCAAACTTATCGTGTTCTCAGCACCCTCGGGGTCGGGCAAAACTACCATTGTGCAATATCTTGCAAAGCAAGCCGAACTCAATTTGGGATTTTCGGTTTCGGCAACTTCCCGACCAAAACGCGGCGACGAAATTGACGGTAAAGATTACCATTTTATCAGCATCGAAGCCTTTAAAAAGCACATAATTCAAGGCAATTTTATTGAATTTGAGGAGGTTTATACCAATAACTTTTATGGCACTTTAAAATCTGAAATCGACCGTATTTGGGCTTTGGGCAAACATGTTATTTTTGACATTGATGTAGAGGGTGGACTTAATATTAAAAAGCAATTTCCCGACAAAACCCTCGCTATTTTTGTTCAACCACCATCAATAGAGGTGATGGAGCAACGCTTGCGCGGAAGAAAAACCGACTCTGAAGAAAAAATAAAAGAGCGCGTGGCTAAAGCTCAAAAAGAAATGAAATACGCCACAAATTTTGATGTAATCTTGCTCAACGATATTTTAGAACAAGCAAAAAAGCAAGCCTATCAGCTGGTGAAAAACTTTGTAACACAATAAATTATAAATGAAAATCGGACTCTATTTTGGAACTTTCAATCCCATTCATGTTGGGCATTTGATTATTGCAAATCACATGGCCGAATATACCGATTTAGATGAAATTTGGCTCGTGGTTAGTCCACAAAACCCCTTTAAACAAAAAGCAACACTCTTAGCCGATTACCATCGCTACCGAATGGTTGAAATGGCCACTGAAAATTATTCTAAAATAAAACCCTCTAAAATAGAATTTAACCTGCCAAAGCCGTCTTTTACCATAAATACATTGACTTATTTATCAGAAGCTTATCCGCAACATCAATTTAATTTAATCATGGGTGCTGACAATTTGAACAGCTTTAACAAATGGAAAAACTATGAGTTTATTTTAGAAAATTACCAGCTTTATGTTTACCCACGACTCATTTCAACACCCGAAAATAAAGGATTGGCGCAACATCCTTCTGTTCATTTTATTTCAGCGCCCGTCATTGAAATTTCGGCAACACAAATCCGTCAAGCAATTGCCGATCAAAGAGAAGTAAAACCACTTTTGCCCTATAAAGTTTGGAGTTATATTGATGAGATGAATTTTTATAAATCTAAAAAATAGAATCCGAGCGATTTAAAATTCAATTATCTTTGTGAGCTATGGCGCTAGATTTAAAAACAAAAAAAAATATCAAACAACATTTAATTCGAAAATTTCGACTCGTTGTTTTAGACGAAGAAACTTTTGAAGAGCGCTTATCTTTTAAAATAAACCGATTAAACATTCTGGTTTATGGTGGTGTTTTTTCAATTTTATTAGTAACGCTAACTTCTGTAATCATTGCTTATAGTCCTATAAAAGAATATATTCCGGGCTATTCTTCTACCTATTTAAAGCAAAAAGCAAGTTTTTTGGTTTATAAAACCGATTCTTTAGAACAGGTTTTAAAAGCCAATGATGCCTATCTAGAAGTTATACGCAAGGTGTTAACCGGTCAGCTTAAAACATTTCCAAAAATTAGAAGAGATTCTATTTTAAATCAAAAACAGCTAAACCCAAATGATAAAACATTAATTCCTTCAGTGTTAGACTCAAGCTTTAGAGAACAAGTAGAGCTCGAAAGTCGCTATTCGCTATTTGATGTGCCTACTAAAAGTACAAAGCAGGTGTTTTTTGCGCCACTTTTAGGCAAGATTACCAACACATTTAATGTTAAACAAAAGCATTATGCCATTGATGTTACGGCAAAATCGGGCACACCAATTAAAGCCGTTGCCGATGGAACCATCATTTTTTCGGAATGGACCGCCGATACAGGTTATGTGATTATGATTATTCACACCAACGGATTCATTTCGGTTTATAAACACAATGCCCTGGCACTAAAAAGACAAGGCGACTTAGTGGCGTCGGGCGAAGTTATAGCAACCGTTGGCAATACGGGCGAATATTCAACAGGCCCCCATTTGCATTTTGAACTTTGGAAAGACGGTTTTCCCGTTGACCCCTCTTTATTTATAGATTTTGAATGAAGACTCTTAAATCATTTTTTGCAAAAAGCTACGCGCAACTCGTTGCCAAACAAGTTTATAAATGGGCCGAAAAGCCTTTATTAACACAGCAAAAAGTTTTTAAAGCGCTTATCAAATCGGCGCAACAAACACAATTTGGCAAAGACCATCATTTTGCTGAGATTAAATCCTATGACGATTTTAAAAAGTTTGTTCCAATAAGGGATTATGAAGGCTTAAAACCTTATATCGACCGCATTTTAAATGGTGAACAAGCTGTTTTATGGCAGGGCAAACCGCTTTATTTTGCCAAAACGAGTGGAACTACTTCGGGCACAAAATACATTCCAATTAGCAAAGAGTCAATGCTTTATCACATTCGGTCGGCAAAAGAAGCGCTCTTGCTTTATATCGCCCATACCGGCAATGCTGATTTTGTAAATGGCAAGATGATATTTTTACAAGGAAGTCCTAATATTGAATCTTATAAGGGTATTAAAACGGGGCGCTTGTCGGGAATTGTTGCGCACTTTGTGCCAAAATACCTTCAAAAAAATAGGATGCCGAGCTGGGAAACAAATTGTATAGAAGATTGGGAAACAAAGGTTAACGCCATTGTTGACGAAACTTTAAACGAAAATATGAGTCTTATTAGCGGCATTCCATCTTGGGTTCAGATGTATTTTGAAAAATTGGTTTCAAAAAGTGGCAAAAAGGTTGGCGAACTATTTCCAAACTTTAAATTGTTTGTTTATGGCGGCGTAAACTACGAGCCTTATCGGAATAAAATGGAACAACTCATTGGCCGTTCGGTTGATAGCATTGAGTTGTATCCCGCCTCCGAAGGGTTTTTTGCCTATCAAGACATTCCCAATAAAAAGGGCTTATTGCTACAATTAAACAGTGGCATTTTTTATGAATTTATTAAAGCCGATACTTTTTTTGATGAACATCCGCTCAGAATCATGTTAGCTGATGTTGAGTTAAACGTCAATTACGTCCTTATTTTATCGAGCAATGCAGGGCTTTGGGCTTATAATATTGGTGATACAGTGCTATTTACCTCTTTAAAACCTTATCGGATTGTAGTAACCGGACGCATTAGTCATTTTATTTCTGCCTTTGGCGAACATGTTATTGCAAAAGAAGTTGAACAAGCCTTAAATGAGGCACTTAAAGATGAAGTTGCCATCATTAATGAGTTTACAGTAGCACCCCAAATTACGCCAATAACTGGACTGCCCTATCACGAATGGTTTATAGAGTTTGAAAAGGAGCCCACCGATTTAAAAGTTTTGGCTCAAAAAATAAATCGTAATATGCAGCAGCAAAATAGTTATTATAATGACTTAATGGTAGGTAAAGTGTTGCAACCGCTTATTATTACAAAAGTTGCCAAAAACGGATTTAACGATTATATGAAAACCCAAGGCAAATTGGGCGGACAAAACAAAATACCACGCTTATCCGACAATAGAAAAATCGTTGATTTATTAAATTGTGAGTTATGAAAATTATATCAGTAAACATTGGTGCGCGCAAAGAAATTCAGTGGAAAAACAGCCTTGTTACCACAGGAATTTTTAAATATCCTGTTAAAGCGGCAATTAGTTTAGGTATAGAAAATGTTGCTAATGACGCTGTTGTTGATAGAATTTATCACGGCGGATTAAACAAAGCAGTTTATGCTTATGGCGAAAATCACTATGCACATTGGCAAAAATTGTATCCAAATTTGGAATTTAATTTTGGAATGTTTGGCGAAAACTTAACCATTTCAAAGCTTTGTGAAGACCAAATTTTTGTAGGCGATACTTTTGAAGTTGGCAGCGCCATTATAGAGGTTACCAAACCTCGTGAACCCTGCTATAAGTTAGGGGTGCGATTTGGCGACGCCAAAGTTATCAAGCAATTTTGGAACGACAACAAATGCGGCGTTTATTTTAAAGTGTTGCAAATTGGAGAAGTAAAAACCGGTGATGTACTAAAACTAGTAAAACATCAAGCTGATAATTTAACTATTGCCCAGGTTTATCAAAATATCAAGAATAAATTGCAATAAAAAACGCAACCCTAAAGCTGCGTTTTTTTGAATAAAATAAATAAATCTAGCTTATTTTGCGTTTTTCATTCCTTCTTCTAAAAGGTTAAAAAACTCATCTAATTTTGGTAAAATGATAATGCGCGTTCTTCTATTTTTAGCTTTACCGGCATCGGTATTATTATCAGCAACGGGGATGTAAAAACTTCTACCGGCAGCAGACATGCGGTCTGGAGCAACATTATAATCGTTTTGTAAAACCCTCACTACAGATGAAGCACGTTTGGTACTCAAATCCCAATTGTCTTCAATGGCGTCTGTTTTAATAGAAACATTGTCGGTATGTCCTTCTACCATAATATTAATTTCGGGACGGCTATTTACAATTTTGGCAACTTTACCTAAAACAACTTTTGCTTTATTTGACACTTTATAACTTCCTGAGTCAAACATTAATTTATCTGACAAAGACACATAAACAACACCTTTTTCAACATTCACTTCAATATCGGGGTCATTGATGTCATCTAAAACACCTTTTAAACTGGTTACTAATGCCAAGGTAATTGAATCTCTTCTGGTTATGGCATCTTGCATGGTGCGAATATGTAAATCTTTTTCTTTGATATTTTCTAAAGATTTTTCAAGATTTTCGGCTTCTTTTCTAGACAAAGAGGCCATATTACCTAGATTGTCTAATAGGGCATCATTCGATTTTTTTAAATGGTCAACTTGGTCTTGAAGGGTTGTATAATTTGATTGTGCTTTTTCTTTATCTAAAATGCATTTAGTTAAATTGGCTTTTGAATCTACTAAATCTTGGTTAGTTTTGTCGAGGGTGCTTTGCAAAGCAGTGTATTTTTTTTGTGTAACACAAGAAGATAAAAACAATACGGCTATTAAGCTAATTCCTAAAATGTTTTTCATAGTTTTTAAAATTTTTACAAAAATATAAAAAATGAAGTTAACTTCGAACCATAAATGTTAATTTTATAAAAAAATTGGGAACTTATTTAATTTAACTTTGCCTAAAAATTAAAATAAGTTTTTATGAAACGATTATTGTCGCTACTGATTTTACTGATTTTAGTAAGTTCTTGTTCAAAATTAAAAGACAATAATCCCATTAAACTTGAAGGTGATGCCTTGGGAACGACCTTTCATATTACCTATTATGATAAAAACCAGCGTAATTATTCACTTCAAATAGATAGTTTAATTCACGCTATTAATAAATCACTCTCTACTTACATTCCCACTTCCGATATTTCTAAAATAAATCAAGGTGATATGAGTGTGATAGTAGATGCCTATTTTGAGGAAGTTTTTAATAAATCATATAAGGTTTATAAAGCTACTAACGGCATTTTTGATCCAACCATTGGAACGTTGGTTAACGCTTGGGGGTTTGGCCCTCAAAAAACCATGGCGCATTTAAACCAAACAAAAATTGATTCACTTTTGCAATATGTTGGTTATGACAAAGTAAAGCTTGTAAATCACAAAATCATCAAGTCTAATCCCGGAATTTATTTAGATTTTAACGCCATTGCCAAAGGTTATGCCATTGATGTGTTGGGGCGCTTTTTCGAAACTCAAAACATCGCTACTTATTTGATAGAAATTGGTGGCGAAATTCGCGCTAGAGGCGATAAAACTTGGAAAGTTGCAATTGAACATCCTAATTTTGATGGCTCTCAAACGTTTCAAGCAAGCATCAATTTAAACAATGAATCAATAGCCACATCGGGAAGTTACCGCAAGTTTAAAAACGATGTGGAAACCGGGAAAAAATACATTCACATTATCAATCCTAAAACGGGTTTTGCGGTAATGAGCAATTTGTTAAGCGCTTCGGTCATAGCGCCTGCCGATTGTGCCGATGTTGATGCCTATGCCACCGCATTTATTGCGATGGGATTAGAACAAACTAAAACCTTTTTAAAAGCAAATGCTTCAGGAATGAGCGGAATTAAAGTCTTTTTGATTTATAGTGATGAAAATGGAAGCATCCAAACCTTCAAAACCGAAAATCTTGTTTTAACAAAAATTGATTAAAAATCAAATTTATATGTCAATCCCGCTAAGGCTTGAAAACCCTGCACTTCATAGTTGGTAAAAGCTTGATAGTTATCGTTTAAAACATTATTAAAGCGAGCAAAAACCGTAAAACCATCCGAAAAATTGTAACCACCGCTAAAGTTTAAATCCACGTAAGCAGTTTGGATAACGGTTTGTGGTGTTGCAATAGTGAAAGTGGGAAATATATGCGAAGATTGCCCTTTGCGTTGCCCAACCACATAAACTTCAGTTTTAACAAACCACTTATTTAGGGTGTAATTAGCGTTTAAATCGGCTTTAAATTGGGGCAAATTCCAAGCTTCTTGCTGGCTTGACAAATTATAATTATTAAATGCAAAAGTTCCACCAAAATTGAGTTGTTTAGAAAAATTAACTTTTGCTTCGGCCTCTAAAGAAAGGGTTTTTATATTGTCGTAAACCACGTTAAAACTGTTGCCATATTCGTAGGCTTTGTTGTTAGTGCTGATTACTTTAACAGGATTTGACACAAATAAGGCTTTGTCTTTTTCATTTTGATAGCTCACTTTTAGCTGAAAATTTACGCCATTGGTCAATCCTTTTAAACCAACAAAAGTTTTATATTGCTGGTTGGTGCGTTTTATGTTTAGCGTTGGCGATACAAAATTATTGGCATTGGCAAATTCACTATATGAATTTTGATGTAAATCACCTGTTAATCCGGCAAAAGCCGTAAAACCATTAGCTTTTAATTTATAAGAAGCCATAAGGTTTGGATAAAAATAGAATTTGCTTTGTTGGGGCGTTTTTGAAACCGAGCTATAACTCACTTTTAAGCCCAAATTTAAGTTCAAATTGGCGCGATTTAGCTCAAAATTGGGATAAAATGCGATTGTTAAAAACTGATAGTTTAACGGATTTGTATTAACATAAGCCTGATTAAATTTGCCGTCTAAATAATCTAGGCTGAGTTGGGTGCTCAGGTGATCAGAAAAAATGGGGAACTTAAATTCGGGCGCTAAAAAAATCCGATTTTCGGAGGTGCTATAATCATCACTAAAGTATTGATATTCAAAAGTACCACCTTGAAAAATAGCATGGTGATAAATCATAGATGAACCGGCATTAAAGGTATTATAAGTTTGTTGCGGATGGATACTTGCCAATAAAATGGGGTCAAAAGGTTTCAAAATTGGAGATAATCCATACCAATTATATTTTTGGAGTTGTCCACCTAAATCAATTTGCCAATCAAATTGGTCTTGTGCTTGTTTGTAATAAACAGCCAATTTTGCATCCGTAAAGGCATCATTTAAAACCGCATTTTTAACGCCGCCTTTTGATGATAAATAGTTAATATAGACGCCTATATCTTGATTTTTTTTAATGGCATTGTGAATAAATGTTTCTACCAAAGGCGTTTGATTGTTGCCATAGCCGGCACTGATAAAATTATTGTAAATGGTTTTTAGTTCTGGTTTAACCAAGCCCACAAAACCGATTTGTTTAGGTGTAAAAGTTGAAGCAACCGGAACCGAAAAAATAGTGTATTTAAACGGTTTATGCTCTCCAATTGAGTCTTGTTCTAATTGCGGATTGCGGTTTATTTTAAAGGCGTCGGCAACCGAAGGGTCAAAAGGTTTTACCACATTGATAACCTCAACATTTAAGGTGTCTTTTTTCACAATTTGCGCATTTACAATTAATGAAGTAAAAAGAACGCTATATAAAAATATGAATTTCATCTGTTTTATTGTTTTACGGAGGTGTTGGTTTCGGCTTCTTTTTTCTTAATTTCTGACAACAAAGTTTGCGCTTGGTCAGTAATATCGGGATAATCGGTAAAATTTTTGAGAACACTTTCTAAAATATAAGTGGCTTGATAGGCATCTTTTAATCCATAAAAATTCTGAGCCATAACCACCAAACCTTTTGCGCCAAAATAGCGGTAAGTTGCGTAGTTGGAGGCGAGTTTTTGTATGACCTTATTAGACTCTTTATAAAAGCCATCTTGATTTTTAAAAAAAGCATCATAATAAAGCGCTTCGGCCATTAATTTGCCAGAAGCCGTTTTTTCGAGGGCTTTATAAGCTTGTTTAGCCTTGTTAAAATCTTCAGTTTTAACAGCCGAACGCGCCGTAATAACCAGCGCATCGCTAGCCATATTCGCATCGAGGTCATTGTATTTTAAAACCTTTTCGGCATAACTAATGGCTAAAGCAAAATGGTCTTTGGCAAAATAGGCTTTCATCAAATTACTTTGAGCAAAGCGCTTGTTCTGTGGGTCTTGCGCTTCATCTTCGAGTCGAATGAGCACGGGTGTTGCCCCATTCCAATCAGATTTTTCGAGGTAAATTAAAGCCAATTTCAACAGTGCTTGTTCTGTAAATAAGTTGTTTGGCAGGTTTAATACATTTTCAAAAGCGCTGATGGCACTGTCTTTTTTATCCAAATTTAAAAAGGATTGCGCGCTATAAAAATTAGCTTCCAAAACATTTAAACCTTGCGGAAAGCGTTGCAAATACTTATCAAATGCTTTTGAAGCATTTTCAAAATTGTTTTGTAAATACAATTTTTCAGCCGAATTATACATTGCTTTATCTAGGGTTTCATCGGTTTCGGTTACAAAACTTAAGCCCTTAATCCACGTTTCATACTGGTCTATTTGTCCTAAATCACTGTAAATTTCCTTGGCATTTTTAACAGCTTGTTGCGCTTCGGGCGCTTTGTTAAAATCGCTGGCAACACGCTTATAAATTTCTAGGGCTTTAGCCGAATTACCTTGGTTGTTGTAAATCAAACCTTCTTTTAGCAAGGCTTTAACTCTAAACGGACTTCGGGTTTCGTTATTTATTAACTGGTCGTAAGTTTGAAGCGCTAACTCATTTTGATCTGTTTTTAAATAGGTGTTGCCCAATTCAAATAAGGCATCGTCAAACCAGCGCGAACCTTTATTTTTAGCGACCAGCGTTTTTAAAGTGTTTATTTTGTTCGTATTATTGTTTATAAAGCCATAGCTCATGGCTGTTTGGTAGCGCGCATAATCGGATTTTGAAGTGTTTTTTAAAAGGGCATTTGAAAAGGCTTCAACCGATTCGGCATAGCGACTTAAAGCAAAATAACTATCGCCTAACCTTAAATAACTATCGCTTGTGCGCTCGGTATCGGAATTGTTTTCGGCTACAAAAGCCTTAAAATAGCGCAAGGCATTTTGATAATCTTTTTGTTTAAAATAGGTGTATCCTAAATTATAATTAAGTCCGTCTAGGTTTGCCCTCGAAGATTCAAGCTTTTTAAAATCGTCGAGTGCTTTGTTATAATTTGCTTTTTGATAATGTGATTCACCGCGCCAAAATTGCGCTAAAGCATTGAAATCACTCGTCAATTTCACTGCAAGTGCTTTGTTAAAAAGATTGATGGCAGCATCGAAATTCGATTCTAAAAATAGTTGGATGCCATAGTAATAAGCCGCTTTTTGATAAGTTTGAATTTGTTCAAAATCCGTTGCGTGTTCATAGTATTTAAGTGCGCCTTCATAATCTTTAGAACGCATAAAGGCACTCATTAACAATTGATTGATTTCTTTACGCGCTTGATTTTTGGGATAGGTTTTTAAAAATTCAATGAACACTTGTGCCACATTGTTATAAGGATTCCCTATTTCATAACCCAACTTGGCATAATTATAAAAGGACTGTTCTTTAATTTGGAGGTCAAAATCCATTTCGGAAGCGTTTTTAAAAGCATTTAAAGCGGCCGATTTGTCGCTAATTTGCAAATAACAGTCGGCTAAATGATAGGATGCATTTTGAGCAACAGCATCCACACCGTTAACAATTTTATTAAACCAATTTATGGCGTTTTCATAGTTTTTTTGGCGGTAATAGGCGTAACCTAATTGGTAGTAATCGGTATTGTTCCAATGTCCTTTTTCGCCTTTATATTGAAGTAAATAGGGGATGGCTTGTTCATATTTTTTTAAATTAAAATAACTTTCGCCGATAATTTTTGCGAGTGGTGAATTTTCGGTTCGGTTTGCCTTTTTTAAGAGTGGTAAAGCCAAATTGATTGCCTTTTCAAAATGTCCGGTTTTAAAATTGATATCCGCTAAGCTATACGAAGTATTTTTGGCATAGCTTGACTGGTTTGCCACTTGTGAAAGGTATTTGTTTGCATTGTCATAATCATTTTCCGCGTAAGCGATGTATCCATAGTAATAAGTTGCTTTATCACCATACAGATTTGAATTTAGCAAAGCGGCAAATAATGGTTTTGCTAGCGTGTATTTTTTAAGACTAAACAGCGTATAAGCCTTGTTAAAATTTAATTGTTCGCGTTCAAAAGCTCTGAGATTATCGGCGTTTACCTTATCATACCATTTTATAGCATCCAAATAATTAGCGGTTTCGAAGTAATAATTTGCGACCTCCAAAAAGGCAGAAGTTGCCTTTAGGCTCGTTGGGTATTGCATGACAAATGAAAGCATCTGATTATCGCCATCCGCTTGATTGAGCTTGATAGTGCAAAAAGCCTTATAAAATTCAATTTGAGCCGTTAATTCTGAGGTTTTATCAAGCGATTTCCCCAAGTTGTTAAATAAAAATTGGGCAGTGGCATAGTCGGCATTTTCAAAGCGTTCAACAGCGTGCTGGTAGTTTTTTAGAGGGGTGGTAAAACTTTCTGATTTTTGAGCGAAGCTGGGTTTAATTACTAAAACAAACAGCAAGCAAAAAGCAATTTTAATTTGGTTCATAAATGGACTTTTATTGGGGGTTAAAGTTACTAATCTTAGACTTAGTAACGTTAAAAATTGAAAATTTGTATAACTGGAAGAAATTGGCAAAGGGCCAAAAACAAAAAATTTAACAGAAAACAGAAATCCGTACTTTTGCAATCTTATGAAAGCTAAGCAAGACATACGCGCCTTAACAAAAACCGAACTGAGGGATTTTTTTGTTTCAAAAGGTCAGCAGGCTTTTCGTGGCAATCAGGTTTATGAATGGCTGTGGGGAAAAGCGGTGCATCACTTTGAAGATATGACCAATATTTCTAAAGAAACGCGACTATTTTTGTCAGAAAATTTTGTAATCAATCATATTAAAGTTGACCATATTCAACGCGCTGCCGATGGCACCATTAAAAACGCCCTAAAATTGCACGATGGTTTGGTGGTTGAATCGGTTTTAATTCCGGTTAAAAACCGAACAACTGCTTGCGTGTCAAGCCAAGTGGGCTGTAGTTTGAATTGTAAGTTTTGCGCTACAGCACGCTTAAAGCGGATGCGTAATTTAAATCCCGATGAAATTTACGATCAAGTGGTGGTAATCAATCAGCAAAGTTTACTATATCGGCATCAAAAATT
This sequence comes from Flavobacteriales bacterium CG_4_10_14_0_2_um_filter_35_18, assembly GCA_002793215.1. Classification (GTDB taxonomy): domain Bacteria; phylum Bacteroidota; class Bacteroidia; order Flavobacteriales; family Flavobacteriaceae; genus CG1-02-35-72. The sequence goes on along the minus strand of PFPU01000188.1, from coordinate 8,668 downwards.
GTCGAATATTGTGTTTATGGGCATGGGCGAACCACTTCTAAATTACAATAATGTATTGGCTGCTATTGATAAAATTACGACCGATGATGGCTTGGGAATGTCACCAAAACGCATCACCGTTTCTACCGTTGGCATCCCAAAAATGATAAAAAAGTTGGCGGATGATGAGGTTAAATTCAATTTAGCGGTTTCCTTGCATTCAGCTATTGACGAAATTCGCTCTAAAATGATGCCCATTAACGAAGTGAGTCCCATTGCCGATTTGCTAGAGGCTTTGCAATATTGGTACACCAAAACAAAGCGCCGCATTACCTTTGAATATGTGGTTTGGAACGGCATTAATGACCGTCAAGCGGATGTTGACGCCTTGGTTACTTTATGCCGAAAAATCCCCGTTAAGGTAAATCTTATTGAATATAATGCCATTGATGACGGACTTTTTCAGCAAGCGGCTCCCGAAGCGATTCAAAATTATGTCAAAAACCTTGAAGCCAATGGTATTGTGGTAAATGTTCGCCATAGTCGCGGAAAAGATATTGACGCAGCCTGTGGACAGTTGGCAAATAAAAGCGCTGTTGGCAATGAATAAGTTTTGAATTAAATGCACGCTGGTTTTGCCGATTAGATATTAACACACAAAATAATTAGAATAATACAAATAACAAAAACGGCCTTAATTGTTATATTATGAAGCGCATCTTTTTGCTTTTACTGATGGTAATATTTTTAGGTAATAACTTTACTTTAAATTAAACAAAAAGGGCAAAACAAAAATTACTATTAAGGTCCAAATTAAATAGATTGTTAGATATTTAGCAAGGGTATTTTCAACGACTTCTAATTGATTTGGTTTAAAATAGGCTTGGTACAAATTTTTTGTAATTAGGATTAAATTTATAAAAATCAATAAGTTAGAAATTAAAACCACTGTTCTGTTAGGCGTTAAGCCATTAGTTACCCTTGTAAGGATAGCTATTAAGGCAATTGTATTTATAACAATTGCTAAAATGGCTAAAGCGCATAATATTATAATATTAAAATTTTTAGCTCTTAATTTGTTGAGTTCAGATATAGAAAAAACAATCATTGCCATTACCGCCAAAAGCATGACATTAAAGAGGATGAGCAAATCGCGATCTTCTAAAATTTTACTTTCCGAAAAAATTAAAGAAATTAAATAAACAACAAGTGTTATTAAAACTAAAGGTGTAAAAACCCTTGCAATTACAGGGGCAATCTTGCTGGTTATATTTGGATATAATTGAATTAAATAACTTGAAATAATTGGTGAAGCGGCACTGCCAATTAAAACCACATACTCAATATAAAATTTTTCAATATTCATTTTTATAGCTGAAAATAACCCTATGGTAATGGCAGTTAATAAACCGCCGGCGATAAGAATTAAGCCCGTCATAATCAAAAATTCACCATTAAATCGAATAAAAGTGATTTTTTTTAGTGTGTTTTTATAGTCGAATGACACAAATGAAATACCAAATAAACACCACATTAAAAATGGAATGTGAATAAACACAAGATTAATGGAGTCCCCCTGTTTATAGGGCAAAAGATTGACATAGAGTAACAAAACAATAATTGCCAAACTATAAATGAGTAGTTTCTTTTTATCAAAAATCTTATTTTTCCAAAAAGTAAAGAGTATTAAGCCATTAAAAACAATAATTGCCAAATTTCTTATGTAGAATGATTCAATTTCAATTTGAGTAAAAATTACAGGAAGTTTAACAAACAATCCTGTAAAAAGTGAAAGTGAAATAACAACTAATAAATCTAATTTTTGAAAGCCTTTAAATTCTGCTTCTGTTTCAGGAGTTAACCTAATTTTCCAAAATTTCGCTAAATCGGTGTTAAGATTTTCAGAAATTTCGGCAAAGGATTTAGAAAAATCTGATTTATTTTCTCGATACAGTTTTTCGAGTTCAACAGGATTGTCAATGTTTTTAAGTATTTGTTCATTCATTGTTAAAGCAATTTATTAAACATTTTTCACATGTCAAATCTGACAAAATACCGGTGTGAGTAGCTCAAAGGTATAAAAAATAAATAAATGGAAGCATAAAACCAGCAAAAGCACTTAATATATTTTGTATTATAAAGCTTGAGCTGTGCCTAGTTTAAATCAACTAATTTTCATGCCGTTTTCAACCGCATTATTTTCGGGTTCAATAAAAGCAAGTGTTCCGTTGGGGGTTTCGGTCATTAAAATCATCCCCTGACTTTCAATGCCTTTTATAGCGCGTGGCGCTAAATTTATCAAAACGGAAACGCGTTTGCCAATGACTTCTTCGGGTGTAAAATTCTCGGCAATTCCACTGATAATGGTGTGGATTTCTAACCCAACATCGACTTTAAGTTTTAGTAATTTTTTGGTTTTGGCAACTTTTTCGGCTTCTAAAATGGTTCCAACTCTGAGGTCTAATTTGGCAAAATCATCAAACGAAACGGTTGCTTTTTGAGGTTCTAAAACCTGATTTTCGGACTTATTTACTTTTTTTGTTGCGTCTAGTTTATCGAGTTGTTTTTGAACAGCCTCATCTTCAATTTTATCAAATAACAATTCGGGCACGCCAATTTGATGTCCGGTTTTTAGAAGCTCTTGATTTTCGGCAATACCATTCCAAGTAATAAATTCGCTATCGCCCAACTTTGCAGGGTTAATATTGAGTAATTTTTTTAATTTAACAGAGGTAAATGGCAAAAATGGCGCTACTAAAACAGCCAAGCCGGCGGCAATTTGCAAGGCGACAAACATAATGGTTTCAACGCGTTTTGCATCGGTTTTTATGAGTATCCACGGCTCGGCATCGGCTAAATATTTATTGCCTAAACGCGCTAAATTCATCAATTCTTGTGAGGCTTCTCTAAAGCGATAGCGCTCAATGGCGTTGCCAATAACGGCGGGAAATTGCTGCAATTGTTCTAAGGCATTTTCATCGGCATCGGTAAAAGTGTGAGCTTGTGGCACCACGCCTTGATAATATTTTTGGGTGAGTACCGCAACACGGTTGATAAAGTTTCCAAAAATAGCGACGAGTTCATTGTTATTGCGCGCCTGAAAATCTTTCCAAGTAAAATCATTGTCTTTGGTTTCGGGGGCATTTGCCGTTAAGGCATAGCGCAACACGTCTTGTTTATTAGGAAAATCTTCTAGATATTCGTGCAACCAAACGGCCCAATTTTTAGAGGTTGAAATTTTCTCACCTTCAAGATTCAAAAACTCATTTGCAGGCACATTATCAGGCAAAATATAAGAACCTTCGGCTTTGAGCATTGCCGGAAAAATAATACAATGAAAAACAATATTGTCTTTTCCAATAAAGTGAACTAATTTGGTATCATTGCTTTTCCAATAAGGCTCCCAATCTTTTCCGGTGCGTTTTGCCCATTCTTTTGTTGATGAAATGTAACCAATTGGGGCATCAAACCACACATAAAGCACCTTGCCCTCAGCGCCTTTTACAGGAACGGGAATGCCCCAATCTAAATCGCGGGTTACGGCGCGCGGACGCAAACCGTCGTCTAACCACGATTTTACCTGACCCAACACATTGGTTTTCCAGTCGTTTTTATGGCCCTCAACAATCCATTTGCGCAACCAAATTTCGTAATCCTGCAAAGGTAAATACCAGTGTTTGGTTGCTTTTTTACTCGGCGTATTGCCCGTAATGGCCGATTTTGGGTTTATTAAATCGGTGGCATTTAAACTAGAACCACATTTTTCGCATTGGTCGCCATAAGCGTTTTCATTGCCACATTTTGGGCACGTGCCCGTAACAAAGCGGTCGGCTAAAAACTGCTTGGCTTCGGTATCGTATAGCTGTTCGGATGTTTCCTCTATAAATTTGCCATCATCATACAATTTTTTAAAAAATTCAGAAGCTGTTTCATGATGAATGGCCGATGAGGTTCGGGAATAATTATCGAAAGAGATGCCAAAATCTTCGAAAGATTTTTTTATAATGGCGTGGTATTTATCTACAATTTCTTGGGGAGAAATACCTTCTTTTTTTGCGCGGATGGTAATGGGAACGCCGTGTTCATCTGACCCGCAAATAAAAGCAACGTCTTTACCGTTTAAGCGCAAATAGCGTGCATAAATATCGGCTGGCACATAAACGCCCGCCAAATGACCAATATGAACAGGTCCGTTGGTATAAGGTAAAGCAGCAGTTAGCGTATATCTTTTTATGCTATGTAAAGAATTGTTTTGTTCGGTCATTTTTGTTTTTATTTGCTTAAAGCGCTCCAAATTCAACATCGGTTAACAAGCCAACAAAAGTAATGATAAGATTTTAATTTTAGAAGACCAAACAGGTTTTAAAACGGCTAGGTCTATAAAATTTTGTATTTTGCAGTATCAAATCAAACAGACGATGATTACACCACCAAATTTAGAAAAAGGCGATACCATTGCCATTGTAGCGCCAGCAGGTTATTTAAAATCAGAAGAATCGCTAAAAGAAGGTATCACCTTGGCGACCTTTTGGGGTTTGCAAGTCAAACTTGGCACTCATTTATTCAAAAAACATGGACATTTTGCAGGAACAGATGAAGCGCGTTTATCTGATTTGCAATCGGCTTTAAATGACCCATCCGTCAAGGCTATTTGGTGCGCACGTGGTGGCTATGGCACAAATAGGATTATTGACAAATTAGATTTTACCGAATTTAAAAAACATCCAAAATGGGTGATTGGCTTTTCGGATATTACAACTTTATTAAATCACCTAAACAATTTAGGTATTGAGTCACTTCACGCGATGATGGCGACGAGTCAAAAATCAATAATGAATGATTTGGCGGTTGTGAGTCTTGAAAAAGTGTTGTTTGGTGGGGCGTTGAGCTATGAAATTCCTTCCAACAAAAACAACCTTATAGGGCAAGCAAGGGGCACTTTGGTTGGTGGAAATCTTTCGCTCTTAGCGGCAAGTTTGGGAACAAACTCTGCGCCAAACCCCAAAGATGCTATTTTATTTATCGAGGAAACGGGCGAATACCAATACCGAATTGACCGCATGCTTTACAGCCTCAAGCGCAATGGGTTTTTTGAGCAATGTCGCGGGGTTTTAATTGGTGGTTTGAGTGATATTCCGGCAAACGACCCGGATTTTGGAAAAACCAATGAGCAACTGGTTTTAGAAGTTATTGAACGCACCGATATTCCAGTAATATTTGATGTTCCGGCAGGTCATCTCACCGAAAATTGTGCCTTAATTTTAGGGCGAAAAGTTTTGCTAAAAGTGGATAAACAAAACAGTTTTATCACATTTAAATGAAATGGCACAGCACAATGAACTCGGTATAGCAGGCGAAAATTTGGCAGTTGATTTTCTAATTAAACAAGGCTACACCATTCGCGAAACCAATTATCATTTTCACAAAGCCGAAGTGGATATCATTGCGCAAAAAGGGCAAGTGTTGGCAATTGTTGAAGTTAAGACGCGGTCAACCGATTACTTTGGCGACCCTCAAGATTTTGTAAAACCAAAAAAGATAAAATTACTCGTTGGCGCAATAGATGATTATGTTATTAAACGCAATTTGAATGTAGAGGTGCGTTTTGATATTATCGGTATTATAAAAAATCAAAATGGCACACGCATTGAACATTTAGAAGATGCCTTTCTACATTTTTAATTTGCTAAAAAAGGCTTTAACGTCATTAATATCATAGGGTTTCGCAACAATTGTTTTTGCTGAGTCTAAAACAATATAAGTTGGTGTGGCATGAATGTCATAAGCTTTAGCGTATTTATTTTTCCAATGGTTTTCGCCAAAAACATGGATGAAATTAGGGTATTTACTCATTTCGGCATTCCAAGGATTTGGCGCATCTTCTAAGCCAATGGCAAGCACTTTAACTTCGTTTTTAGCTTTTAAATAGTCATATAAAAGTGGTACTTCGTTAAGGCAATGTGAGCAAGTTGAACTCCAAAATAAAATGAGATAATACTTAGCTCCTTTTAATTGATATAAACTTTTGTTTTCGCCAAAATCTTGCCAGGCAATATCGGGAGCGGTGGCGTTAATGGCAATTTTCATCTTTTCAATAAGCGTATTTTTATAGTCCGAATCTTGGTCGGCAAGGGGTAATTTATCAAAATAGTTGGTCAATAAAAATTCGGTTATAGCTTTATTTTCATTCGTTGAAAAACGTTTTAAAAGATAGTAAACCAATGATTTATTAAGAATGGGATTGTGAATTTTATCAAACACATTAGCGATAGACGTTTTGTATAATTGCGTTTGCATTTTTTGATCTGGTGAAACGTTTACATAAAAAATATAATCATTTACCCGGTCGATAATTAAGGTCGATTTAACTAAAATAGGATTGTTAAAATCAATGCCATCAAAAAAATGAGCCTTGGTGAAGGCTAAATAATCTGCGGCATTTTTAAAAGGTTTATCGGCGTTGGTGCGCTTACTGGCCACAATAAAATGATAGGTAAGCATTGATTTTGACAAGTTCTCGAATTGTTGTTGAACTTTATTTATTTCTTGTAATTTTAAGATATAATCTTGAGTTAATTTAGCATCGGTAGCATTACCCGTTGTTTTAAAATAGGCAAGTTGTATATTGTCAAGCTCACTTTGAGGGGTGGCGCTATTTTCGGTATAGCGTTTAAATAGATTGTTTTCATCCGATTTAGTAAAATTAATACTTCCGGCAGGATCATTTGGGTCGAATGACAAAACAATGTCTTCATTATTATAGATAAAATCGAGGTAGGTTTGGTTTGCCATCTGATAAAACAACCTGTAAATTCCGGGGGCATCTCCTTTTTTTAGGGTAAAACTAAAATGATTATCTTTAACATTGGTATTGGCTATAAAAGATTGGTCGCCGCCATCAATTTTATACAAAACTATCCAATCGGTTTTAGCGGGCTTTGTCATCTTTCCAGAAATGGTGTGTTGCGCTTGCATTCCGAAAGAAAGTAGGACTAAAAGTATTGCGAATTTTTTAAGCATCTTGTTTTTTTGAACCACAAATTTGCACTTTTCAAATTAAATAAATCCTATTTTGGCGTTAAAATGTTGTTATATTTGATAAAAAATTAAGCTATGATTTTCAATGATAAAGTAGTTTGGATTACGGGTGCTTCCTCAGGAATTGGCAGGGCAATAGCGCTAGCGCTCTCGAATAATCATGCCAAATTAATTCTTTCAGGTCGCCACGAAGCTGAATTATTGGCTACAAAAAACGCATGTGCACATCCACTTGACATTGCTATTTTGCCTTTTGATTTGGCCGATTATACCAATTTAAAACCCATTGCCCACAAGGCCTTGGCATTTTTTGACCACATTGATATTTTAATCAATAATGGCGGTATTAGCCAACGCGCTTTGGTAGAAGAAACCGATATTTTGGTAGATAAGCGCATTATGGAGGTCAATTATTTGGGAACGGTAGCTTTAACTAAGGCCTTGTTGCCACATTTTATAGAACGCAAATCGGGAAGGTTTGTAGTAATATCGAGTGTTACCGGTAAAATTAGCACGCCGTTAAGGTCGAGTTATGCGGCTTCAAAACACGCCTTGCACGGTTTTTTTGACAGCCTACGCGCCGAGGTTTTTAAATACAACATTCAGGTAACGTTGATTTGCCCGGGATTTGTTCAAACTAAGGTGTCATTAAACGCCTTAACAGGTGATGGAACGCCGTTAAACAGAATGGATAACACCACTAAAAATGGCGTTACGGCTAACTATTTAGCAGATAAAATCTTGAAAGCCATCCGTCAAAACAGGCAGGAAGTGGCTATTGGACACAAAGAAATTTACGGCATATTAATAAAGCGCTTTTTCCCTAAATTAGCCGCTAAAATTATCCGCAAAATAGACCTTAATTAATTTTTAAACGATGAACTTAAAAAATACCGCACTTTCTTTTTTCGCCTTGCTTTGCAGCCTCGCTTATAGCCAAAATCAGCACTCAAAATCATTTGGATTTATCAGTGATAATGATGTTTATATCTCAACAACGCAAGATCAATATTACACCAATGGGCTGACTTTAGTATATCAGTTTTTACCAAAAACAAGCTCCGAAAAGTTGGCAAAAAAAATAGTAACTGTTGAAATTGGACAGTATATGTACACGCCATTTAGGGCTTATGTGCCAAATATCAATAACCAAGACCGCCCTTTTGCGGGTTATTTATTTGCAGATTATGGTGTTACAAAATATTATAAAAACGAAAGTGCTTTAAATATTACCTATCAACTGGGAATTTTAGGCCCTGATTCGCAAGCCGAAAGTTTGCAAAAATGGTACCACCGCACCTTTGGATTGCCAGCTATTGCAGGTTGGGAGTATCAAATTCAAAACCAGCTAGGTGCAAATATCAATGTTGCTTATCTTAAAAATTTAGCTTATACCAAGGGGAAACAAGTTGATTTTAACGCTTTCGCGGAAGCTAAATTAGGTACTATTTTTAATGAATTAAGTCTGGGATTTGAGAGCCGACTTGGTTTTAAAAGTTTAAACCCCATTTTTAACTCCGTTTTATTTAACAGTAACATCAATGCCGATAAAACCGATGACCCCATAAAGGAATTTTATTTTTTTATGAAACCACAGCTCACCTATCAAGCTTATAATGCCACCATTGAGGGAAGTTTGTTTAATAACGAC
>PFPU01000030.1 GCA_002793215.1 Flavobacteriales bacterium CG_4_10_14_0_2_um_filter_35_18 | reverse complement strand
CTTAAATCACACAACAGATTTTGGGGTAGAAACGGTTAATTTTATGAATGCCTTTAACCGTGTTTTAAAAGAGCCAATTACAGCCGATCGCGATTTTCCGCCGTTTGATCGTGTGAGTATGGATGGGGTAGCGGTTGATATCGAAGTGTTTAACAAAGGGCAACGCGAATTCAACATTGAAGGGGTTCAAGCAGCAGGAAGCGAACAACTGACCTTGAAAAATCCTTCAAATTGTATTGAAGTCATGACGGGAGCTGTAATGCCTAAAAACGCCGATGCCGTTATAAAATATGAGCTAACCGAAACGATAGCCAAGCACATTTTTTTAAAATCAGATGCCTTAAAACAAGGCGATAACGTCCATAAACAAGGTTCCGATTGTGCCAAAGGAACGCTTTTATTAGAACCAAATATTTTAATTGGCGCCGCCGAAATTGGCATTTTAGCCAGTGTTGGAAAAAACAGGGTTCGGGTGGCAAAACAACCAAAAATTTGTGTCATTTCTACTGGTGATGAGCTGGTTGAAGTAAGCCAAACACCTTTACCACACCAAATTAGACGAAGTAATGTATTTACCTTGGAAGCACTTTTAAAAAGATTAAATCTTAAATCTACAAGCTTTCACATTAAAGACAACAAAGCGGTTTTAAAACAAAATATTGAGGATTTATTAAACCATTATGATGTTTTGTTGTTGAGCGGCTCCGTGAGTAAAGGAAAATTCGATTTTATTCCCGAAGTGTTAAATGAATTGGGCGTAAAAAAACGCTTTCACCAAGTAAAACAACGTCCGGGAAAACCATTTTGGTTTGGGAAAAAAGGTGATAAAACCATTTTTGCTTTCCCCGGAAATCCGGTTTCAACTTTTGTAAATTGCGTAAAATATTTTTATCCGTGGTATTATAAATCCGTTGGATTGAATTTTGAAAACAAACAGCAAGCCATTTTAAGCGAAGATTTTTATTTTAAACCTGAAATGACTTATTTTTTGCAGGTAAAATTAACCCAGGTTGAAGGCAAATTGATGGCAACGCCCATTTCAGGAAATGGTTCAGGCGATTTGGCTAATTTGGCTTTGACCGATGCTTTTTTGGAATTACCGGATAATCGCAGTAATTTTACCAAAGGTGAAGTTTTTCCGATACTTCGGTATCGGAGTGTTTAATTTTAAGTGAATAGTTATGGGTGAGAGTATTATTAAAATAAAAGTTTTCAATTTTCCTTAAATATAATTGAACTTTATAAAAAGTTAGTAGCGGAAAAAGAATATATTATTTCAAGACAATTACTCAGAAGCGGAACTTCAATAGGTGCAAATATTGAAGAAGCGTTGGCAGGTCAAACTAAAAAGGATTTTATTGCTAAAATGTCAATTTCTTCAAAAAAAGCAAGCGAAACCAAATACTGGTTGCGTTTATTGAATGAAAGAGACTTGACTTCAATATGTGTAAATAAACTGTTGGTTGATGTAGAAGAAATGATTAAGATGTTAACGGCAATAGTTAAAACTTCTCAATTAGGTTTAACTAAAAACTAACAATTAAAAACTTAAAACTTTGAATAAATTTTCTCATATCAATAAAAAAAATCAGCCAAAAATGGTCGATGTTGGCGATAAAAAAGTCAGCAACCGCGCAGCCACCGCAAAAGCGACGATGTTTTTGGGCGCAGACATTATTGCGCATTTTGAAGGCAAAGAGTTAATCACCAAAAAAGGTCCGGTTTTTCAAACTGCCATTATTGCCGGGATTCAAGCGGTTAAAAAAACTTCGGAACTGATTCCGATGTGTCATCCATTGTTAATCAACGGCGTTGACATTGATATTGAAGTTATTGACAATGAAAATATTGAGATTTTTTGCACCGTTTCGATCGAAGGAAAAACCGGTGTTGAAATGGAAGCCTTAACTGGCGCTGCTATTGCGGCATTAACGGTTTATGATATGTGCAAATCCATCTCACAAAAAATGGTAATTAAAGAAGTAAAATTGGTAAAAAAATCGGGCGGAAAAAGCGACATAAAAAATGAGTGAGCACACAAAACACGCAAAACTTAAATTAAGAAACAACGACAATTTTGCGCCGAATGAAATTGCCATTGTTGGCACAAAATGCAGTGTAATTGCTGATTTGGTTCAGCAGGTTTCCAAGAAATTGGGCAAGTATAAATTGGCATATTTAGATGCCTCACATGCCGAAGAAATTGGTCAAAAAGCTTGCGATTGTTTTACTTTTCACCCCTCCGGAACCGCAGCTATTTCTACAATAATTGGACGCAACAAATTCAACCAGCGCATACAGTTTTCACCTTATGATTTATTGTTTATTAACGGAAATCATTACGAAGGGGCTAAACAAATTTTGATTTTAGACAATGATAAAGAAGCCTCTGTTTTAAAAAGATTAAACCAATTAAACAACATTCAGTTTGTCATCAAATTAACCGATGATGCCAAATATTTCAATTTTTTGGAGGAAAAAAATCCACAAATTAAGAATTTACCGTGTTTTCATATCGCTGAAATAGACAAAATTTCAAAACACATTGAAAATTTAATCAAAGAAAAAATAGCGCCCATTCACGGATTGGTTTTGGCCGGCGGAAAAAGCACCAGAATGGGAACCGATAAGGGATTGCTAAACTACCACGGGCAAGCCCAACGCGACTATCTTTTTGAACTATTAAAGTCCGTTTTGGGCAAAGAGCAATCTGTTTTTTTATCCGCAAGAGCGGAACAAAACATTGAAAACAAATCTGTTATTAACGATACGTTTATAGGACTTGGTCCTTTTGGTGCGCTATGTTCGGCTTTTATGCACAACCCAAACGCTGCTTATTTAGCGGTGGCTACCGATGTGCCATTTGTAAATCAATCTGTTTTAAACCTGTTAATTAGCAAACGAAATCCTCATAAAATAGCCACGGCTTTAAAAGGAAGAAGCAGTGAATTTATGGAGCCGCTTATTTGTATTTGGGAACCAAAAGCCTATCCCATTTTACTCAGCTTTTTAGCGCAAGGCTATTCTTGTCCACGCAAAGTTTTACTCAATTCCGACGTCGAAATTGTTGAAGTAGCTGACGATTTTATTAGAAATATTAATACACCAGCCGAATTTAACCAAGCTAAATCACAACTAAAATAATGGCTCAAGCACAGCGCTACCAACGTCAAATCACCTTGCCCGAAATTGGTGAAATTGGGCAACAAAAGCTCAACGAAGCTAAGGTTTTAGTCGCCGGATGTGGCGGTTTGGGAAGTGTGGCGGCGGTTTATTTGGCGGCAAGTGGCATTGGGCATTTGCATTTGGTCGATTTTGATGTTATTTCGCTTAGCAACTTGCACCGCCAAGTTTTTTATAAAACCAGTGCTATTGGCAAGGCTAAAGCCGAGGTTTTGGCAGCCCATATCAATGCGGTAAATCCGGATATAAAAGTTACTTTTAGCAAGGTGGCACTCACAAAAGCGAATGTGTTTTCGCTCATTGCCAATTTTGATATCATACTTGATTGTACCGATAGTTTACCCATAAAATACCTGATGAATGATGCCTGTGTTTTAGCTGATAAAATTTTGGTTTATGGTTCTTTATATAAATTTGACGGCTATGTTGCCACCTTTAACGCACCAGATGGAACAGAAAATAGAACTGCTAATTTGCGCGATGCTTTTCCTCAAATGCCAAAAAAATACATCCCCAATTGTGCCGAAGCGGGAACTTTAAACGCTATTGTTGGCCTTATCGGATTGATGCAAGCCAATGAGGTTTTAAAATTAGTTTGTGAGATAGGTGTTCCCATTCAAAATCAATTGCTTATCTATAATAGCCTTTTCAATTCACAATTCAAAATGAAGCTAGAGCCGTCTTTTGATAAAGAGCATATTAAATTGCTGTTTGAAAAGGAACCTTATGCCGATGTGTCTTGCAATCTTCAAGATGAAACGCTTTTAATTTCAGCTTCAGCCTTAAAATTACAACTGCTAAATTCTAGAGCGCAACTCTATTTAATTTCGGTAATAGAAAACCTAAACACACCCCTTCCCTTTGAAGTAGATGCCAGAATTCCGCTTTCAAAATTCAAACCTAGCGATTTAAAGATAGACCCTTTAAAAAGTTATATTTTGATTTGCCAACGAGGTATCACCAGTTATACCGCCACTTTGCGCTTTAAAGAAGTTTATAAAAAAGTCGTGGCTTTGAGTTTAAAAGGTGGAATTGAAAATTATAGCAATTAAAATGACGAACAAAAAATCCCGTTTTAAATTTTAAAACAGGATTTTTTTTGGTGATAAAATTTGATTTATTGCTCCAAAAATGGATAGGTATAATTTGATGGTGGCACAAAGGTTTCTTTAATAGTTCTATTAGAAACCCAACGCAATAAATTCCACACAGAGCCTGCTTTATCATTGGTTCCAGAGCCTCTAGCACCTCCAAAAGGTTGTTGGCCAACTACCGCTCCTGTAGGTTTATCGTTAATATAAAAGTTACCGGCTGCATTTTCTAGGGCATTGGTTGCGAAGTCAATCACATAGCGGTCTTGACTAAAAATAGCACCCGTTAAAGCGTAGCCCGAAGTTTGGTCAAGGGTTTTTAATGACGCTTTCCAATCGGCATCTTCATAGACATAAATTGTTAAAACTGGGCCAAATAACTCGTTACACATAGTGGTGTAGTTGGCCTCTTTTGCAAGGATAACAGTTGGCTGGATAAAATAACCAACGGAATCATCGCATGTGCCACCGATAATGACTTCGGCATTTTTATCTGCTTTAGCTTGAGCGATATAATTTGAGAGTTTTTTAAACGCACGGTCATCAATTACGGCATTGATAAAGTTAGCGGTATTGTCGGGTGCACCCATTTTCATTGAAAGGATATCGGCTTCTAAATAATTTCGAACGTCGTTCCATTTACTTTTTGGGATATAAGCTCTTGAAGCGGCAGAACATTTTTGTCCTTGATATTCAAAAGCACCTCTTGAAAGGGCGGTAGCCACTTGTTTTGCATCGGCACTTGGGTGCATCCATACAAAATCTTTACCACCGGTTTCGCCCACAATTCGTGGATAGCTAATATATTTTGGAACGTTTTCGCCTATCAATTTCCAAAAACTTTGAAAAACGGCGGTAGAACCTGTAAAATGGATTCCGGCAAAATATTTTGAGTTTAAAAGCACATCTGTAATCACGTCGCTTTGCCCCGTAACCATATTAATTACGCCATCGGGTAAACCGGCAGCTTTAAACAATTCCATTAAAACTTGTGCCGAATAGACTTGCGTTCTAGCAGGTTTCCAAACCACCACGTTACCCATAAGGGCAGGCGAAGCTGGCAAATTACCTGCAATTGAAGTAAAATTAAAAGGGGTGATAGCATAAACAAAACCCTCTAGGGCGCGGTATTCCATGCGATTCCAAATGCCCTGAGAAGATTGTGGTTGGTTGCTGTAAATTTCGGTCATAAACTGAACGTTAAATCTAAAGAAGTCAATTAATTCGCAGGCGGCATCTATTTCGGCTTGAAACACGTTTTTAGATTGTGAAATCATGGTGGCGGCATTCATTTTTGCTCTAAAAGGACCCGCCAATAAATCGGCTGCTTTTAAAAAAATGGCGGCGCGATCTTGCCAAGGTGTTATGGCCCATTTTTCGCGGGCTTCTAGGGCTTTTTCAACGGCTTTTTTTACCAAAGCGCTATCGGCAGTATGATATTGACCAACACAATGGTGGTGGTCATGAGGTGGATAAATTTTGACGGTGTTGCCCGTTCTAAGTTCTTCGCCTCCAATATAAACAGGAATATCAACCTGTTCTTGATACATTTTTGCGTAAGTTGCTAATAATTCAATGCGTTCTGGGCTGTTAGGCGCGTATGATTTTACAGGCTCATTAACAGCGACGGGTACTTTATAAAATCCTGAAGCCATTTGTTATGTTATTTAGGTTTATTCGACTATTTTTGGGCTACAAAGTTAAGACTTTTTTTAGCGATTAAATTGCTATTTTGGCCATTTATCCATAATGAAACGCCTTAAAAAACTTTAAATAATTCATTAAATCAGCCAAAAATGTGCACGGTAACCTATCTACCATTAGATAAAAATAATTTCATTTTAACTTCAAATCGCGATGTGCCTTTTGATCGCAAAAAAGCGCTAGCACCCCTAACTTATTTAGAAGATGGTGTAAAGTTAACTTATCCCAAAGACGGCGAAGCAGGGGGCACTTGGATTGGCATTAGCGATAAAAATAGGCTGATATGTTTGCTCAACGGCGGTTTTGAGTATCATACTTCAAAAGCTAATTACCGAATGAGCCGTGGGCAGATTTTAAAAAAGCTTTTAAAAGCACCTGACTTACTTGCTTATATTAATGAAATTGATTTAATTGATATTGAGCCATTCACTTTGGTGATGGTCAATTGGCAACATGAGCTACAACTATTTGAATTTGTTTGGGATGGCTCACAAAAACACCTCAAAAAATTGCCACAAGAACCGCAAATTTGGTCGTCGGCTACTTTATATGACGCTGGGGCAAAGCAACTCCGTCAAGCGTGGTTTAAAGCCTGGCAGTTAACAAATGATTTTACCAAAAAGGCGATTTTAAAATTTCATCACACCGCTGGAATTGGCGATTGCAAGATTGATTTAATGATGAATCGCGGACTTGGCGGCACGGTTAGTATTACAGCAGTTGAAAAAAACAAGGATTGTTTAAGTATAGATTATGAGGATGTTATAAGTCATAAAAGTACACACTTTAAACTTTTGACTATTTAAAAAGGGTTAAAAAACAGGTCACTAATGCACCAATGAATAGATTCTTTTATAAATTAGAATTATTAAATGGTTATAAGTTTAATTTCATGCATTCGCAAAAAAATCATCTTTTCAAAGCAAATGCTAAATGAAGTATATTAGTTTTCAAACCTAATTTGAAGTTTGAGGTAAACTCAATTGAAAACTCGGTATGATGACTTTAAAATGATTATTAGTAACTAGGTTAATCATATTATAAAAACCCTGCATAGAGCCAAGTGGGGAAATTAATTGACAACTAGAACTGTAAGTAAATGAACTATTGGGCATTATAATGGGTTTTTCGCCAATAACGCCTTCGCCATCAATAATTTCGACTTTTTTTAAAGTGTCAAAAAGCTCCCAATGCCTGCTTAACAATTGCACAGCATCTTTACTTTGATTTTCGATGGTAATAAAATAACTGAAAATATAATGTATAAAAGGTCCTTGACTGCTAATACCTTGATATTGCGAGATAACTTTTATTTTTATACCCTTAGTAATTTGTTGTACCATAACCACAAAGAAATTTTATTAAAAACAAATATAATAAAATATTGTCTAGGTTGAGTGGGTTTTTAATCTAAAGAAATAAAATAAGTTCCTTTGCGAATATCATTTGCAAATTGTGTAATGGTATTGTTAGACAATTGTGTAAAAATATCATTTTTAAACGGTTCAACAATGTGATGAACAGAGCAAGGTTTGCTGCTTGAGCAAGTACGTAATCCTAAAAAACAAACATTAAAAGCATCTAAACCATCGACACAAGATACAATATCTAGAACCGAGTTGTTTAAATTTTCATCTGTTAAAAAAAAGCCACCCTTAGGTCCTTTAGTCGATGATATTAGATGCTTTCTGGTAAGTTCTTGTAATATTTTTGCCAAAAAAGCCTGCGGCATATTTAATTTTAGCGCCACTTCTTTTGAGCCAATTTTCTTGTTAACCGTGCTATTAAGCGCTAAATAAATAACAGATCTGATAGCATATTTACAAGAATTTGACAACATTTTTTAGTATATTTATGAGGCAAATATAAAAATAAATATTATTTAAAGACCTTTTTATCTTTTATAATAAAAAATATTTATCTTTGTAACCTAAATTAATTAATCCTATATTATGAAAACAAATAAATTTATTGTGCTTTTTGTCTTAGTGCTAAGTTTTGTGTTGTCATCTTGTGGCAACAAACAAACAGATGGTGTTAAACAAACGGCAACCGAGCCTGTAACAGAAAGCCATGGGCAATCTACAGTGATTGATGGTGAATCTGCTGCCAACGCCTTACAAGTGGCGCAATCGTTAGATGATTTTAAAACCCTTGTTGTTGCCATTAAAGCAGCAGGTGTTGAAGATGCGGTTGTAAATGCTGGTCCCTTAACAATTTTTGCCCCCGTAAACAGCGCTTTTGACAAGCTTCCTGCCGGAACAGTAGAGACGCTTTTAAAACCCGAAAACAAAGCAAAATTGGCTTATATTTTGGTAAATCATGTGGCTCCCGCAAATTATACAATTGAAACCCTTGAAAAAAGTGTGGAGAAAGGCCGTAAACTTTATATGGCTTCAGGCAAATACCTTACAGTAGAAAAGAAAGGTGAGGAAATTTTTGTTGGAGGCTCAAAAATTTTAAAATCGGTAAAAGTTAGTAACGGTTGGATTCACGTGATTGGTGATGTACTTGTCCCATCGGAAGATAAATCAGAAAATCAATAATAAATATAAACTCAAAATGAAAAAAATGAAATTAATAAGCACACTTCTTTTAACAGGTTTATTTTTAGTGAGCTGTGGGGGCGATAAAAAAGACAATGCAGCCTCAGAAACTAAAACCGAAGCGGTTAAAACCGAAAACTTAGACCCCATGCTCGACAAAGGCGTTGGACCAATAACGCGTATTGAAATAGGGGCTTTAGACCAAGCTTTAGCCGATAAAGGCAAGGCTATTTTTGCCGCAAAATGTACCGCGTGTCATAAAATTGAAAAAAAATACATTGGACCAGCTTTGCAAGGTATTACCAAAAAGCAATCACCTGAATGGATTATGAATATGATTCTAAATCCCGAAAATATGTTGGCTAATAATGCCACTGCTAAGGCTTTGTTAGCCGAGTTTAATGCGCCTATGGCAAATCAAAATTTGACACAAGACGAAGCACGTGCGGTTTACGAATATTTTAGAACTCAAGAATAACAACCTAAATTATAACAAATGAAATCAATAGTTAGAAATGCCTTTTTGGCAATGGTAGTCCTTTCATTTTTTACGGCTTGTAATAAAAGCGGTAAAAAAGATGGTCAAGCAAATGGAGCTTTAGCATCAAATGCTGCCGAGCGCGTTTATGTAGCCCCAGGAAAATATGATGAGTTTTATGCTTTCGTTTCTGGCGGATTTAGCGGTCAACTTTCAGTATATGGTTTGCCTTCAGGCAGATTGTTTAGAGTGATTCCTGTTTTTTCGCAAGACCCTGAAAAAGGATACGGTTATAGCGAAGAAACCAAAGCCATGATGATGACCTCTCACGGTTTTGTGCCTTGGGGTGATGCACACCATCCTGATATTTCACAAACTAATGGTGAGCTTGACGGCAGATGGGTGTTTATCAATGAAAACAACACACCTCGCATTGCGCGTATCAGTTTAAAAACTTTTGAAACCTCCGAGATTTTAGAAATTCCAAATTCGGCTGGTAATCACACGTCGGCTTATGTTACCGAAAACACAGAATATGTGGTAGCAGGAACACGTTTTTCGGTTCCAATTCCTCAAAGAGATATGCCTATAAAAGATTATAAAGGCAATTTTAAAGGCGCTATTAGTTTTATTAAAGTAGATCAAGAGTCTGGTCAAATGGATTTGTCTTTTCAAATTATGATGCCCGGCTTTGATTATGACAAAGCACATCCCGGACGCGGAAAATCTCACGGCTGGTTTTTCTTTACCACCTATAATAGTGAGGAAGCCAATAGTTTACTAGAAGTAAATGCCTCACAAAATGACAAAGATTTTATCGCTGCCGTTAACTGGAAAAAAGCGGAAGAATATTTAAAAGCGGGAAAATTTACCACCATGCCCGTAAATTATGCCCATAATAATTTTAATGAAAACACGCATACAGCTACCACCACTTGGGGTAAAACAGTTCGTGTTTTAAACCCTGCTGAATGCCCCGGTTTGGTATATTTTTTACCGACTCCAAAATCACCACACGGTTGTGATGTTGACCCAACAGGCGAATACATTGTTGGCAGTGGCAAATTGGCGGCGAGCATTACGGTACATTCTTATACCAAAATGAT
This sequence comes from Flavobacteriales bacterium CG_4_10_14_0_2_um_filter_35_18, assembly GCA_002793215.1. Classification (GTDB taxonomy): domain Bacteria; phylum Bacteroidota; class Bacteroidia; order Flavobacteriales; family Flavobacteriaceae; genus CG1-02-35-72. Next base: position 29,489 of record PFPU01000030.1, on the reverse strand, counting down.
GGCGGCTATCGAAAATAAAAAGTTTGATGGCGATGCCTATGGCATTCCAATTTTGAAATACGAAGCTGTTTTAGCTGGTACTGTTGTGCAACCTGGTTTAGGACCACTACACACCGAATTTGATGCAAATGGAAATGCTTATACATCGTTTTTTATCTCTTCTGAAGTGGTAAAATGGAAATTGGGAACTTGGGAAGTGCTTGATCGTCAGCCAGTATTTTATTCAATTGGTCACTTGATGATTCCAGGTGGAAACTCACGTAAACCATTTGGCAAATACTTAGTTGCGATGAATAAAATTACCAAAGACCGCTTTTTACCAACTGGTCCCGAAGTGAGTCAATCGGCTCAATTATTTGATATAAGTGGTGATAAAATGCAATTGTTGCTAGATTTTCCTACCATTGGAGAACCTCATTATGCCGCCGGAATTCCTGCTGAAAAAATTATGGCAAATTCTCAAAAGATTTACAAACTAGAAGAAAATAAACATACGAATGCCATTAAAGGAGAATCAGAAGGAAAAGTGGTGAGAAAAGGAAACGAAGTACATGTTTATATGACGATGATTCGCAGCCATTTTGCCCCTGATAATATTGAAGGCGTACAAGTAGGCGATAAAGTATTTTTTCACATTACCAATCTTGAGCAAGATTATGACGTGCCTCATGGTTTTGCAGTGCTTGGAAACAATAATTCAGAATTGTTGATTATGCCTGGTAGAACCACCACTTTGGTATGGGAACCAAAAGAAGTAGGTGTATGGCCATTTTATTGTACCGATTTTTGTTCTGCTTTACATCAAGAAATGCAAGGTTATATTCGCATTTCTCCAAAAAATTCAAATGTGCCCATTTCATATACCTTAGATGGTGATAAATTAGGCAAATAAAATCTGTAAAGGGCAGTAAAACTGCCCTTTATTTTAAAATAAGTCCGCATGAAAAAGTCTAAAATCATGATGCTCGTCGGTTCTGCATTATTGTTGTTATTATTTGTTTTTCCTTTATGGAACATTACACTCGAAGCACCTCAATATCCCCAACCCATTGGGATGAATATTTTTATTACCAAAATTGTAGATGCCAACCCTAACGACATCCAAAATATCAATTTAATGAATCATTATGTTGGGATGAAACCAATTCCAACCGAAATGACTGAATTCAAAATTTTTCCTAAAGTTATTATAGGCATGGTAATTTTGGGATTATTAATCGGCTTCAAAGCCCATTACCAATGGTATTTGGTATGGTTTATTTTAATGCTGATTTTGGGCATAGCAGGCATGTATGACTTTTATCTTTGGGAATACACTTATGGTCATGATTTAAATGCAAAGGCGGCTATAAAATTTTTAAATCCAGATGGTTCGCCATTAGATTACCAGCCACCGTTGTTTGGAACGGAGCTTATCCTGAATTTTAAGGCACGTTCTTATCCTAGAACGGGCGCTTACCTCCTTTTTTTAGGAATGGCATTAACTCTAATAGCCTTTTTTATAGGACATAAAGAATCTAAAAAATAGCCCCCCAATTTTAAAACGCGTATTTTTTAACACCTAATCACATACGCGTTTTTTATTTAGATTTACAAACTTTAAAAATTAAAAACATGACTACAAAATTTATTTTGCCGGCTATTTGTTTCCTTTTGTTATGTTCGTGTACCATGAAACCTGAGGCAATAAATTATGGTAAAGCCCATTGCCACTTTTGTGAGATGACCATTGTAGATCAAAATCACGCTTCATTTTATAGGACCAAAAAAGGAAAGCAATTTAATTTTGACAGTATTGAATGTATGATTAATGAACTTAAATCGCAAGATGAAAAATCTCTGTCAGTTATTCAAGTAGCTCATTTTGGAACTTCCAATCAATTTATGGATGCTAAAACTTCTAGTTATTTGGTGAGTTCTGCCATTAAAAGTCCGATGGGTGAAAACTTATCCGCTTTTGGCACCTTAGCAGAAGCACAAAAAATGCAATCCGAAAATGGCGGTGAAATTTTCACGTGGCAAGAAATAATTGAAAAAATCAAAAACTAATGGCTAAAAGAGCTTTCCTTTTTTTATTGCTTGTCCCTTTATTGACTTATGCCAATATTATAAAAGTATGCAAATCGTGTAAAGAAACCGAGCTCTCATCCGCAATAGCGCACGCACAAAAAGGCGACACCATTTTGATTTACAGTGGCGTTTACAAGGCGCGCAACCTCATTATTAAAATACCTTTAACCATTATTGGCATTGACAATCCAACCATTGACGGTGAAAATAAGGGCACTATTTTGAGTGTTAATACCGATTATTTTAGCATTCAAAACTTAACGATTATCAATGTAGGACGCAGTTTTACAAAAGATTATGCGGCTATTTTAATTGCTCATAGCAAACATTTTACCATAAAAAATCTAAAACTTCGGAATTTATTTTTCGGAATCTTAATAGAAAAATCGCATTTTGGATTGATAGAAAACAACCACATTTCAAGTGTATCATTAAGCGAAGCTGGCTCGGGGAATGGTATTCACATGTGGCATACCTCAGATGTTATTATAAAAAACAATGATTTAAGTGGGCTTAGAGATGGCATTTATCTAGAATTTGTTTCAAATAGTGTGATTTCAAATAACAAGAGTTATCAAAATTTGAGATACGGTTTGCATTTTATGTTTTCGGATAAAAATGAATACCATCACAATCTGTTTAAAAATAATGGTGCTGGTGTGGCTGTGATGTTTTCTAAAAACATTAAAATGCATGATAATGCCTTTATTCTCAATTGGGGATCAGCTTCTTATGGATTATTGCTCAAAGAAATTAACGATGCCGAAATTGTAAATAACACCTTTGAGCAAAATACCATTGGCATTAATGTAGAGGGTTCATCGCGCATCAATTACAAAAACAATACTTTTTTGCGGAATGGTTGGGCGCTAAAAGTGCGTGGTGCTTGTTACCAAAACAAATTTACGAACAATAATTTTTTAAATAACGCTTTCGATTTATCGTATAACAGTGAATTAAACGACAATTTTTTCAACAACAATTACTGGAGTGAATATACAGGCTACGATTTGGATAAAAACGGCATTGGAGATGTGCCTTACCGGCCTGTAAAACTGTTTTCGTACATCGTAAATAAAACACCGGAAACCTTAATTTTATTGAGAAGTTTGTTTGTTGACATCATCAATTTTTCCGAAAAAGTTTCACCTGTTTTTACGCCAGATGATTTACTGGACAACAAACCCCTAATGAAAAAAGCAAATGATTGAATTTAAAAATTTACACAAACGATTCGGAAAATTAGTCGTTTTAGATGGTTTAAACCTGGAGATAAAAAAAGGCGGCATTTTTGCCATACTTGGGCCAAACGGCTCGGGAAAAACAACCTTGATCAAATGTTTGCTTGGAATGGTCATTCCAAATAAAGGCGATATCATTTTCGAAAAAAAAACTGTGCTGCGGCAGTGGGCATATCGCAATAACTTAAATTATTTGCCGCAAATAGCCAATTTTCCGCCAAACTTATCGGTGATGGAGTTGATAGAAATGGTAAAAAACCTGCGTCCAAAAACATCAAATTCAGAAGAACTTATTGAGCTTTTTGGACTGAAAACTTCTTTAGATAAAAAGTTGGGAAATTTATCGGGAGGCACAAAACAAAAAGTAAACATTGTGCTCGCGTTTATGTTCGACAGTGATTTAATTGTGTTGGATGAACCCACAAATGGCTTGGATCCAATCGCGCTAATTCATTTAAAAGAAATTATTCAGAAGGAAAAATCCAAAGGAAAAACCATCTTAATCACCACTCACATTATGAGTTTTGTGGAAGAAGTTGCCGATGAAATTGTTTTCCTGCTCGATGGCAAAATTTATTTTAAAGGAACTGTTGATGCGCTTAAAAAGCAAATGAATAACGAAAATTTAGAGCACGCCATTGCCAATTTAATAGCCAAACAATATGCTTAAAATATTAAAATACAGTTTTTACGATTTAATGCGCAGTCGCTGGAGTTATGTGTACTTTATGTTTTATTTACTTCTGGGTTTTGTGCTGTTATTTCTGAACAATGATGTGGATAAAGCCGTCATCACTTTAATGAATATCATCATTGTTCTAACGCCTTTAATCGGAACTATTTTTGGCGTGATGTATTATTACAATTCAAAGGAATTTACCGAATTGCTGCTCGCACAACCCATAAACAGAAGCAAAATTTTTATGGGACAGTATTTGGGAATCTCCATTTCCCTGACCTTGAGTTTGGTTTTGGGACTTGGAATACCGTTTGTTTTGTATGGATTGTTTCAATCTGCCGCAATTTTCAATTTTAGTTTGTTGTTGGTTGTGGGCGCTTTTCTCAATTTTATTTTTGTGGCGCTGTCTTACAACATTGCCCTTTCTACCGAAAATAAAATCAAGGGATTTGGCTATGCCATTTTAATGTGGCTGTTTTTGGCCGTTATTTACGACGGGATTTTTCTAATTTTTCTCGTTCTTTTTAATTCTTATCCCTTGGATAAATTTTCATTGGCGGCAACAATGTTCAATCCAATCGATTTATCACGGATTTTAATTCTATTGAAGTTGGATATTTCCGCATTATTGGGCTACACAGGTGCGGTTTTTAAACAATTTTTTGGCACAAACTTTGGTCTTTTTATAGCACTGGGTCTATTGACAATTTGGATAATACTCCCTGTTTTGCGGATGAATTTGAAAGTTAAAAAGAAAGATTTTTAATTACCGGCTTAACAACTTTAGGATTAAACGCCTTATATTTAATTTTTTAAACTGATAATTGTCATTTAATAGTTTCAAATTACATCTTACCTTTAGGTTTTAACTTAAAATAGTGTATTATGGAAATTAAAAAAAATGCACGCGCAAGATTAGAAAATTATTCTGTTCTATTCTTACAACTTGGTTTAGCACTCGCTTTATTGGTTACTTACTTGGCGTTAAACATCAAATCTTTTGACCGTAGTATCGACATGGCGACTAATTATTTTATGCCCTCTGAAGTTATTGAAGAAATTCCATTAATTCAAAAACCAGAAGAAATTATAACCCCTCAAGCAATGCCTGTTGCACCCGAAATTATAGAGGTTGTAAAAAACAACACCAAAATCGAGGAGGCTATTTTACAATCAACCGAAACAAATGAAAACGTAGCTATTAATCAAATCGTAAAATCAGATAATATTAACGAAGTTGTTGAAGAAGAAGTTGTTGCCGAAGATATTCCCTTTGCCGTAATTGAAGAAGTGCCTGTTTTTCCGGGATGTAAAGGTACAAAAGCCGAAAAAAGAGATTGCTTTAACGCGCAAGTAAATTTGCTAGTTCAAAAAAATTTTAAAAGTAATCTCGCTCAAGATTTAGGTTTAGCGCCCGGAATAAAAAAAATATTTGTACTTTTTACCATCGATAAAAACGGCGATATTGTAAATATAAAAGTCAGAGCGCCACACAAAAGTCTAGAAAACGAAGCCGAACGCGTTATTAAATTACTGCCAAAAATTACCCCCGGTCGTCAGAGAAACCGCGCTGTTAATGTGAGCTATGCCTTGCCGATTGCCTTTAAAGTATTGGAAAATTAATTCTGAAGGTTTCTTGAATTTGCCAATCCAATTCCGATAAGTTTATCATAGCGACTACCAAATTCCGAAAAGTAAACCAATACCGTATAATTGTTTTCGGTTTGATAAAAACTGCCCGAAATGGCATTTAAATTCAAAGTATTTAGACCGCTTTCAACATACTTATAATTATAAAACCCTTGTTTTAAAAGCAATTTGGTTTCATAAACACCAGAAGTTTGATTGTAAGCCATTTTTTGGTCTTCTTGCAATTGCCAGTTGTTAAAATTACCATAAACATAAATCTGATTTTCTGGCTTGAAATCTAGTTGCAAGCTAAAATAAATCCAAGTATAATCGGCTTCGGTAATGGCGGTTTCACCACTCAACGACCTGATTACAAAATTGCCGTCTATATCTGGATAATAAGTGTAGGGTTTATGATTTTGCCCTTCATCGGTATATAAATAGGTGTGATAAAGGTCTTTTAATGCGATTTTAAATACATGATCTGTGGCCGTTCTGATGTTTTTAGTGTCAAAATTTAAAAATTCATTTCCTCCTTCAAACAAAGTTTTATCGGCATACCTATAAATAAGCTGATTGCCGGAATAAAATTGTGGTTTTAAATTGTTAATTGCGGTATTCCAATCGTTATTTTGATATAGGCTTATTTTAATTTCCTCACCTGGATTATTAATTCTAAACGCATGGGCATTCACCGTAAATTCTAAATTTTGGTGTGTGTTAAAATTCGCAATCAACTGGCTTTTATGCACGCTCACACCAACAGTAACTTGCGGGTCATAAACCATAAAACGCCTTGTAAAAACAAGCTCATCTAAGTCGTTTTTAACTTGAATGATATAATTTCCACTAATTTTAAGTTTCGTTTTCTCGTTTGGAAGGTTCATTTGGTAATGGTTATAAGCTTGATAGGTGTTAAACGAACTGCTATAATCTCTAATATTATCGGTCGCAAAGCCATCTATATATTCGGTAGTGGCAATCCTCGAAGGCTCCCAATTGTAATTACAATGTATAATGGTATAGGTATAATTTTTACCGATCGCTTCAAGTTGGTCAAAAGAAAGCACTAAAGACTCACCCAATTTTATAATTGGCGCATAATTGTTAGCGCTTAAAGGTCTTAGTTCAATACTTTTTATGGCCGCCGGTGCGTTATTTTTTTCAAAAGTTTGGGCGTAAACATTTAAATTTAAAAGAATTAGAGTAACTATTAAGTAAAAGATAATTAAGTGGTTTTTCATACAACTTTTTAAGAGGTTTAAAACTAGTAAAAAAACAGTTGTTATTTACAAAACAGTGTTTAAAATAAAGCTAAATTTAAGAATGTTTATCAAGATATTTTTTACCTTTGCGCCACTTATCAAATCTTGTATAATTTAAATGTACTATATGTCAAAAGACATTCATATAAAGAGGGGATTAAACATCCCTTTGCAAGGAGAATCGGTTAAAAAAATAAGTAGTTTCAGCCCCACTACGCATTATGCAATTCAACCACCAGATTTTCATGGTTTAACGCCTAAGTTAGCCGTAAAAGTTGATGATTTGGTCAATGCAGGAGATGTTTTGTTCTTTGATAAAAATCAAGAACAAATCAAATTTACCGCCCCTGTTTCAGGTAAAATTGCCGATATAAAACGAGGTCCGAAACGAAAAATTTTAACCGTTGAAATTTTAGCCACTGCTAAAGTTACCTATAAAGATTTTGGCAAAGCCGATGTCGCTTCCTTAAACCAAGACCAAGTTAAGGCAAAATTGCTTGAAAGCGGTTGCTGGCCTTATATAAAACAACGTCCATACGAAGTTTTTGCCAATCCTAATGTGCAACCTAAGTCCATTTTTATTTCGGCTTATAACACCGTGCCACTTGCGGCCGATTTTGCCTTTGTTTTACAAGACCGAAAAGAAGCCTTTCAAGCGGGAGTTACCGCCTTGTCAAAACTTACAACAGGTAAAGTAAACCTTGGCATTGGCGCAAAAGATGCCGAATTTTTTAGCTTTGTAAAAGACGCTGATGTTTACCAAGTTTTTGGCAATCATCCTGCCGGAAATGTGAGTTTTCAAATTGCAAAAATAGATCCCATTAACCAAGGCGAACACGTTTGGACTGTTAATCCTCAAGATGTTGCCATTATAGGCGACTTGTTTTTAACAGGTCATTACCTAGCAAACCGCATTGTTGGTTTTGCGGGTACCGGCGTTAAAGAGCCTCAATATTACAGCTTACTTACCGGTCAAAACTTAGAAGAATTGTTTACTAAAACCCTTGTTGAAGGTGATTTTAGAATTGTTTCGGGCAATGTGCTTTCGGGTGTTAAAATATTAAAAAATAGTTATTTAAGATATTTTGCCAACACCATTTGTGTGATTCCCGAAGGAAACCATTACGATTTTTTAGGCTGGCATCCCTTTGTGGGAAACAATAAATTGAGTTTGTCTAGAACTTTTTTCTCTTGGTTAACACCAAATAAAAAATACAATTTAGACACCAATTTAAATGGTGAAGAACGCGCTTTGGTGGTAACCGGCGAAATGGAACAAGTTTTTCCAATGGATGTTTATCCAATGCAATTGCTCAAAGCTGCCATGATTGACGATATCGAAAAAATGGAATGTCTTGGCATTTACGAAGTCGCACCCGAAGATTTTGCGTTAATTGATTTTACGAACACTTCTAAACTTGAAGCCCAAACCATTATCCGCCACGCCATGGACGTGATGATAAAGGAAGTAGGTTAATAATTAAGATATTCTATGAAATTTTTAAGAAAAAAATTAGATAATATAAAGCCTAACTTCGAAAGAGGTGGCAAATTTGAAAAATTTGCTCCAGCCTTTTTTGCAATTGACTCTTTTTTGTTTGTGCCTAATCACACAACAAAAACAGGTGCGCACATTAGAGATGGCGTTGATTTAAAACGGGTAATGTATACCGTTATTTTAGCTTTACTACCAGCCTTATTCTTTGGCATGTGGAATGTTGGTTACCAACATTTTTCACAAATAGGTGGCGATTTGTCGTTTTTGCATTTGCTGGGATATGGCGCTACCAAAGTATTGCCAATGGTAATTGTTTCTTATGCCGTAGGTTTAGGAATTGAATTTCTATTTGCCATTAAACGCGGTCACGAAGTTAATGAAGGCTATTTGGTAACCGGTATGTTAATTCCACTTATAATGCCAGTAGAATTGCCTTTATGGATGTTGGCGCTTTCTGTGGCTTTTGCCGTAATTTTAGGCAAAGAAGTTTTTGGAGGTACCGGAATGAATGTGCTTAATCCCGCCTTATTGGCGCGCGCGTTTGCCTTCTTTTCTTATGCTCCTTATATGTCGGGTGACCAAGTTTGGGTTGCCGATGCCGCTAAAGTCGACGCCATTTCGGGCGAAACCATCTTAGGACATTTAGCATCAGGACACGAAATAACTTCACATAGTGTGATGGACATGTTTATGGGTTACATACCCGGTTCTATTGGCGAAACCTCAGTTTTAATGATTTTAATTGGGGCTGCCCTTTTGCTTTATACCGGCGTTGCTAGTTGGCGCATTATGTTAAGTGCAGTTTTGGGCGCATCGGTTATGGGACTAATTTTTAACACCTTTGCGGTAAATCCAATTATGGCATTCCCTTGGTGGCAACAAATGTTGGTTGGCGGATTTGCTTTTGGCGTGGTATTTATGGCTACTGATCCAGTGAGTTCGGCACAAACTACCACCGGTAAATGGATTTACGGATTCTTTATTGGAATATTTGCTATTATGATTCGTGTATTTAATAGTGCCTACCCCGAAGGCGTGATGTTGGCTATTTTGTTGATGAATGTCTTTGCCCCAACCATCGATTATTTTGTAATTCAAGGAAATATTAAACGCCGAAAAAATCGTTTAAAAAAATTAGTTAAAGTCGCTTAATTATGGACAGAAATAGTAACACTTATACCCTTATATTTTCTTCAATATTGGTTATTTTGGTGGCATTGGTTTTGGCTTTTGTAAGCCAATTTACCAAAATTAGGTTTGAAACTAATCAAACTAATGAAAAAATGCAAAACATTTTATCATCTATTGGTGTTGATATTGAAAGAGATCAAGCTGCTAAAGTGTTTAAAGATTATATCAAACAATCCTTAACGCTTAACGCAGATGGTTCTATAAACGAATCTGTTAAAGCTTTTGACGTAGATTTGCATAAAGAAACTAAAAAAGACCCATCAAAACAATTATATCCGCTTTATATCGCCGAGAAAGATGGAAAAAAATTCTATGTAGTGCCACTTTACGGTGCTGGTTTATGGGATGCCATTTGGGGATACATTGCTTTAGATAGTGATAAAAATACCGTTGAAGGAACCACTTTTGATCACAAAGGCGAAACCCCGGGTTTGGGTGCTCAAATCACCGAAAAATGGTTTCAAGCACAATTTCACGGAAAGACAATTTTGAAAGATACCATTGCAGGCTTTAACGAAGACAATTTTGTTTCGGTTAAAACCGTAAAAGGTGGCGCACGTAGCGACGATAACCACGGTGTGGATGCCATTTCTGGGGGCACAAAAACTTCCGATGGTGTAAATGCAATGATTGCTGAGCGTTTATCTCATTATTTAATTTATTTCCAAAAAAATTAATGCTTTAAATTTTAAGTTATGGCAGAAAAAGAATCTATGTTTTCTAAAAGTAATATAAAACTTTTAAAAGACCCCTTAAATGATAATAACCCAATTACGGTTCAGGTTTTAGGAATTTGTTCCGCTTTAGCAGTAACCGTTCAAGTAAAACCAGCCATTGTAATGGCCATTGGCGTTACGGTGGTTGTGGCGTTTAGCAACCTTATTATATCACTGATTCGCAATTTTATCCCAAACAGAATACGTATTATTGTTCAATTAGTTATTGTAGCTGCTTTGGTAATTTTAGTCGATTTAACTTTAAAAGCTTATTCCTATGATATTAGCAAACAACTTTCGGTATTTGTAGGCTTGATTATTACCAACTGTATCGTAATGGGAAGAATTGAGGCTTTTGCCTTAGCTAATAAACCTTGGCCTTCATTTTTAGATGGTATTGGCAACGGCGCTGGCTATGGATTTATCCTTATTGTGGTATCAGTTATTAGAGAACTTTTAGGCTCTGGCAAGTTAATGGGCTTTGAAATATTAGGACATAAAGCAAAAACCATTTCCGAATCTACCGGTCTTTACACCATTGGCTATGAAAATAATGGTTTTATGCTATTAGCGCCAATGGCCTTAATTGTTGTAGGTGTCTTTATTTGGGTGCAACGCTCAATCAATAGTAAATTAATAGAAAAATAATAGAATCCAAAGTGTTATGGAATTAGCAAATATTTTTATTAAAAGCATCTTTATAGACAATATGATTTTTGCCTATTTCTTAGGGATGTGCTCTTTCTTAGCCGTATCAAAATCGGTTAAAACCGCGATAGGACTAGGCGCGGCAGTCATTTTTGTTTTGGCAATTACAGTCCCAATTAACTATTTATTAGATGTTTATATTTTGCGCTCGGGAGCACTAAAATGGTTGGATGCTTCTTATAAAGATATTGACTTGAGTTTTTTAAGTTATATCATGTTTATTGCGGTTATCGCCGGTATGACACAATTAGTTGAGATGGTGGTTGAGCGTTTTTCACCTTCACTATACAGTTCTTTAGGTATTTACCTCCCCTTAATTGCCGTAAACTGTGCCATATTAGGAGGCGCTTTATTTATGCAACAAAAGGATTTTTCAACCATTACCGAATCTATCGTTTTTGGATTAGGCTCAGGTGTTGGTTGGGCTTTAGCCATATTAGCATTAGCATCTATTAGAGAAAAAATATCATATTCAAATATTCCCGCTCCACTAAGAGGCTTAGGCATCACCTTTATTCTAACCGGATTAATGGCCATTGCATTTATGAGCTTTATGGGAATCAAACTTTAATCAAATTTATTAAGCAAACAAATAATGGGACTAATTACAGCAAGTATCGTTGCCACTTTAATTCTTACCATACTTTTAGTAATCATACTATTAGTAGCAAAGGCTAAATTGTTGCCCAGTGGCAACGTTCATATAAAAATTAATGGCGAAAAAAATATAGAAGTCCCTAAAGGCGCTTCTTTATTAAGCACCTTGGGAGAGGCAAAAATTTATTTACCTTCGGCTTGTGGTGGTGGAGGCACTTGCCTGCAATGCAAGTGTAAAGTGCTTTCGGGTGGTGGTGAAATGCTGCCTACCGAAACACCCAATTTTACTCGTAAACAGGCCGCTGATGGCTGGCGTTTGGGTTGCCAAGTTAAGGTTAAAGAAGATATGGAAATTGAGGTGTCAGAAGCAGTTTTTGGCATTAAAAAATGGGAAGCTACCGTGGTTTCTAATTACAATGTGGCCTCATTTATTAAAGAATTTGTAATTGAATTACCCGAAATTATGAATTATAAAGCGGGCGGTTACATTCAAATTGAAATACCGAATTGCGAAATTAACTTTTCAGATATTGATATTACCGCACATCCAGTTGAGCATCCTAACAACCCGGAAAAATTTAAATTAGAGTGGGATAAATTCAAGCTGTGGCCATTGATAATGAAAAACACCAATGAAGTGACCAGAGCTTATTCTATGGCTTCTTATCCAGCCGAAGGAAAGCGTGTGATGTTAAACGTGCGTATTGCAACACCTCCTTTTGACAGAGAAATTGGCGGTTGGGCTAAGGTAAATCCTGGTGTGGCATCGTCTTATATTTTCTCTAGAAAAGCCGGCGATAAAGTAACGGTTTCTGGCCCTTATGGTGAATTCTTTATAAACGATTCTAGTTCTGAAATGCTTTATATTGGTGGTGGTGCAGGTATGGCACCTATGCGTTCTCACTTATACCACTTATTCCAAACTTTAAAAACTGGCAGAACGGTAACTTTTTGGTATGGTGGCCGTTCTAAACGCGAGTTGTTTTATGTTGATCACTTTAAACATTTAGAAAGAAATTTCCCTAACTTTAAGTATTTTATAGCCTTATCCGATCCAGCGCCCGAAGATAACTGGGTAGTTAAAAAAGACGTTAACGACCTTAATGGGGAGGGCTTTACAGGATTTATACATCAAGTGGTAATAGACAATTACCTTTCAAAACACGATGCTCCCGAAGATATTGAATTCTATTTTTGCGGACCTCCATTAATGAGCCAAGCGGTAGTTAAAATGTGTGACGACTTTGGCGTGCCAAAAGAAAATATCCGTTTTGATGACTTTGGAGGTTAAATTGCACCTTTAAACCTTATAAAAGCAGCCCGATATTTAAAAAATATCGGGCTGCTTTTTTTTAAATTGAAACTAAAAATTAAAGGCTATTCCTTTTCCAAAACATTGTTTTCACGATTTACGTCAGCCATTAATTTGATGGGATCTAGCTCAACTTTTTTAATGGTTTTAGAAGCTTGAAAAGAATAAGTAGGATAAACCCAAGCCCAATCGGATAAAATTTTGGCGGATGTAGGTTTGTGCCCATATTGCATGCGAAGCGGAATGTTAAAATCTTCGGTGCTGCCATCCACGTAAGTGATATGCAAATCAAGCGGCATAGGCATTGTGCCGATTCGTTCTAGAGTTACTAGCTTATCATCTACTGATTTTATAGCGTAATCTATCGTGTGTGTAGTATTTACCCACTCATTTAAATACCAGCCCAATTGCAAACCCGAAGTTTTTTCGGCTTCGCGAATGATGCTATTGGGTGTGGGATGTTTCATTTTCCAGTTAGCGTAATAATTTTTTAGCGTGAGCATTAAATTATCCCAACCAATAATAGCCCCTAATTGCGTTAAGAAAATTTCGCCACTAACATAACTGGCAATACTGTAAGCCATATTGGTGTTATAGCGGTCGCCATGGGTGCTCAGGGGCTCTTGTTTTCCTGATTTTACAAGATAATAATAGCTATTATAAGTTCTTGCAAACGGATTTTCTACGGGTGTTGCGCTCATTGCATTTCCAGCCATAGTAGAAATGAATGAGGTAAAACCCTCATCCATCCATGGGTGTTCACTTTCGTTTGTAGCCAAGGCAAATTGAAACCAAGAGTGAGCCATTTCATGGCGCATGGTTCCTGCGATATCCCTAAAATCATCACCACCGGTAATCAAGGTACACATGGCGTATTCCATACCTCCATCACCACCTTGTATAATAGAATATTGATTATAAGGATAAGGTCCTATGGTGTTATTATAATAGGTCATTGTTTTAACGGCATCGTCTTGCATGGCTTTCCAATTGGCGCTAATTTTTGGATCGTTTTTATAAAGAAAATGCAAAGTAGCACCATTGGGCACTTGTTTGGTATCGTGAATGTAGTTTGGGTCGGCTGCCCAAGTAAAGTCGTGAACATTTGGCGCAATAAAATGCCAAGTCAGTTTGTTTCCTTTTTGTTTTTTTAGCTTTTGCGATGGGTCTTGATAACCATGCCCTACTTCTTGCGGATTTTGTAAATAGCCTGTGCCGCCAACCGTGTAGTTTTTATCGAGGTGAAGAGTAACATCAAAATCACCCCAAACACCGTGAAATTCTCGAGCAATATAAGGGTCGGCGTGCCAGCCTTCAAAATCGTATTCTGCTAATTTTGGATACCATTGGCTCATAGATAGGGCTACGCCATCGGCATTATTGCGACCCGAACGGCGGATTTGAATGGGCACTTGTCCTTTAAAAACCATGGTTAAAGTGGTTTGACTATTGGGCTGAATGGGGGTGTTTAAGATCACTTTTAAAACAGTGCCGGTTACCACAAAATCAACCGCTTTTCCATCTTGAAAAAGGCTGATAACTTTTAGAAAGCCAATTTCATTGGGTTGCAATTTTGAGATGCGACTTTGGTAAACCGGATTTTCTTTTGTACCCAAATTTGTAACCATCCGCGAATCAGGATCAACAATGTTTTGTAGCCTAATATCCATTTCGGATCCTGGTTGAAAAGCATTTGGATATAAATGGTAAAATACTTTGTCTAACACCTCGGGAGCATTATTGGTATAAACCAAGGTTTGGGTTCCATCATATTGATAATTTTCTACGTTCATATCAATATCCATAACGTAATTTACGTGCTGTTGCCAATAGGCGCTATTTTGAGATTGCGCAAATGTGAGGACGCTTAACAAGCCTATTAAAGCCAAATGTTTCTTCATGTGATTTTATTTTTAGTTATAAAAAGAAAGGGTAAATATAAAATAGTTACCCTTTTATAGTTGGCAATTATAAAACTTTTTATTTGCCGTTAACCATTTGGTCTGCCATACGCAAAGCATTATAGGCATTCACAATGCGTCCGGAAACCGATAAACTGGCAAAAGGCACTTTTTTATCTTTAGTACCTGGCAATAATACATCTTGTTCTATTTTAATGCCAGAATTCATTAAGATATGTTTTACTTGCGATGCAGATAATTTTGGGTAATAAGAGCGAATTAAAGCGGCAACACCAGCAACTTCGGGCGAAGCCATAGAGGTTCCGTCAAAATATTCATAGCTATTATTTGGGATGGTAGAATAGATTTGAACACCCGGTGCAAAAACATCGACATTAAGTTTGCCGTAATTTGAAAAACTTGCGGGCAGATTTTCGTCAAAACTAGGACTCAAAGCGCCTACGGTTATCATATTGTCGGCAATTTCGGTAATCCAATCGGGAGCGTCATTTGGAAAATTACCCACTTTATCATTGTTTTCACCATCATTACCAGCGGCGTGAACTAAAAGCACGTCTTTGCTGGCAGCATATTTAATGGCATCAAAAACCCACTGGCTTTGTGGTGAATAGCCTTTGCCAAAACTCATATTAATCACTTTTGCGCCATTATCAACGGCATAACGAATGCCATTTGCCACATCTTTATCATATTCATCGCCTTCGGGAACAGTTCTAACAGCCATAATTTTTACATTATGAGCAACGCCATTTATTCCTATGTTGTTATTTCGAATAGCTGCGATAATACCCGAAACGTGTGTGGAATGTTGTTCAATACTTTTATCGCCAATTACGTTGGCATCGCCATAAATTTTAGGTTCGTTTACCTCGTAATTATCGCCTTGCAAGCGACCGTTAAAATCTAAATTATAGTAGTAATTTAACTGTCCGTCAAGGTAATTTTTATAACCCATTAAGCCTTTTATATCAGCACCTCTTTTAAAAATACCGTTTAAAATTAGATTTTTGGCTTTAATAAGTTCCTCGTCACTAGGATTAAAAGCCTCTAAATCTTCGGCGGTTAGGTCTTCTTTATTCAACGCTTTTTTAAGACTATTATAATTGTTTACCAACCTATCAATATAGGTTTTTTGAGGGGTTAGTCCGTTTACTTTGGCGTCAAAAACCTTTATCATTTCTTGATATTGGGCAAAATCTTTTTTATCTGCTTGGGCGATATCTGCTTCGGCTTTGCCATCAAAACGCGGTTTAAATTTTTTGAGCAGACGGGTTAGTTCGATATTTTCGTGAAGGGTTTTTCCTAAAAAATTCCAACCGTGAATGTCATCAACAAAACCATTCTTATCATCGTCTAAGCCATTACCGGCAATTTCTTTTGGATTGGTCCAAACGTTTGCTTGCAAATCTTCGTGTTCAATATCATCGCCCGAATCAACCACACCAACAATGACGATAACGCCTTTTTTATCGGCTAAAAATTGGTAAGCTTTATCAAGACTCAGCCCGGGAATGGTATCGGTCATTAAATCGGCGTGTGCCCAATTTTTTTGTTGGTCTTCGGTTAATGGTAGGTTTTTAGCCGCTAAACTAACGGTGTTGTTTAAGGCTTGTGGCACGGGTGTTTTTGAAACCGAACTACAAGCGGTCATTGCAATGGCAATTGACAGTACAAGTATTGATTTGTAAAAATTCATAGGATTAGATTAATTAAAAATTTCGTTAAAAGTGAACGTATCTTTAAGGCGAACGCCTTTATCGGTATGTTGAACTGTGCAAAGTTGGTTTGCGGCATCGTGTTCTAAAAAGAGGTAATAATTATTGTCGGCGGCCGTGTTTAAAAAGGTAGCTTTTTCGTCCATAGTTAACAACGGTCGCGTGTCATAGCCCATCACATAAGGTAAGGGAATATGGCCAACAGTTGGCAGCAAATCAGCAACATAAACAATGGTTTTATCGCGGTATTTGATATGTGGAATCATCTGTTTATCGGTGTGCCCATCGGCAAAAAAAACGTCAAAACCCAAGGGTGTATTTTTAGAAAAATTTCCACTTGTGGGGAGGTCTAAAAAATTTAACTGCCCGCTCGTTTGCATGGGGTGAATATTTTCTTTTAAAAAGGAGGCTTTTTCGCGCGGATTGGGTTCTGTTGCCCATTTCCAGTGTGCTTTGTTGCTCCAAAACTTGGCATTTTTAAAGGCGGGTTCATAATCGGTATGGGCTTTATTCCATTGAATGCTACCGCCACAATGGTCAAAATGCAAATGGGTTAAAAACACATCGGTAAGGTCATCGCGATGAAAGCCGTATTTTGCTAGCGAACGGTCTAAAGTAAAATCGCCAAACATAAAATAATAGCTAAAAAACTTATCGGGTTGCTTGTTGCCAGTTCCGGTATCAATTAAAATTAAACGATTGCCATCTTCAATTAGCAAACAACGCAACGCCATATCAATCAAATTGTTGCTGTCGGCAGGATTAGTTTTTTGCCATATTGATTTAGGAACAACGCCAAACATAGCGCCCCCATCGAGTTTGAAATTACCTGTTTCTATAGGATAAATTTGCATATTAAAATAAAAAGAAACACAAATATAGTTTTTTTAGTGTCTTTATAGAAACAAAAAACACTATTTGCAAACATTTAACAAATAGTGTTTTTTATTGATGAGGCGACGAGCGGATTCGAACCGCTGTACGAGCTTTTGCAGAGCTCTGCCTAGCCACTCGGCCACGACGCCTTATTTTGAAAGCGCAAATTTAACTAATTTTTTTTGGTGGGCAATTAATAGCGCACAGTATCTTGTTTTTTTTCTAAAAGATAAAACTCGGTTTTGAGTCGCTTGTTTTCTTTACCGGAATTACTACGCATATAATTCAAGTCATAATGCTGATTTAAAATAACTTGATAAGCATTTTTATAAGCACTTGGCAAGGAATCTTGAGTGATTAGTCCAAATTTGCTTAAGCTATTAATTTCGTTTATATCTTCAATGGTTTCAATTGGCTCACCATATTCCCACAGCAATTCGGGAGCGATATAGCCTTTAACAAAAACGGGTATCGCCTGTAGCTCTGACCATTGTTTTAATTGATGGATGCTTTTAAAATTAGGATTGTTGTAAAAGCCTTTTAAAAGTGGTAAGCCTAAAATCATGACGCTGCACATCAAGGCAATACTGGCATAAAAACTTTGTTTGTAATCAGTTTGCCAAAGGGTTTTGATTATATAAATGCCTATCGCCACTAAAACGATGCTAAAAAAGCCATAATTTATAGGGTATTTTTGTACCAGAAAAGGGTATTTTAAAAATCCAACTAGGGGAATCGCAAAGCAAACTAGCGCTAATAATCCAAATCCAAATGTGGCCATAAACTTATCCAATTTTGGTAGCGACTTGGCTTTAACAATCAAATAGTGCACATAAAAGCTGGTGTTAAGCGCTAAGGGAATTAAAACGGGTAGCAAATAGCGCGATTTTTTTTCGGGGATTAGCGACAATAAAATGACGGCACTCATAGTCCAAATCATACTAAAACGGTAGGCTCTTAAATTGATAACACGACTTTTTATAAATGGATACACCAATCCGATAAGGGCA
Organism: Flavobacteriales bacterium CG_4_10_14_0_2_um_filter_35_18; assembly: GCA_002793215.1. Lineage (GTDB taxonomy): Bacteria > Bacteroidota > Bacteroidia > Flavobacteriales > Flavobacteriaceae > CG1-02-35-72. The sequence continues at coordinate 11,060 of PFPU01000030.1, read as the reverse complement.
AAAAATGACCACAAGCCCGATTGTGTAAAAAAGCTCCAGTAATAATACCAGGCTCTAACATTGCGGTTGCTCCAGGCCACAGTTTCTTTAGTGGCAATGGTTTTAACGGCTTGAACATCGGTTAGATAAATATAAATTGCCCACCAAGAGCCAATAATAATCGCTAAAATAAGGGCGAAAAAAGCCGGTCTGAGTTGTTTAAAAAAACCTTTAAAATGAAAGCTTAGTGCGTAAGCAAAAATAAAAGGTAAAAATAGGGCGTATAACGAAACAGGACCTTTGCTTAAAAGCGATAAGCCCATAAAAAATCCTGCTAAGAGGGCGTTTTGGTATTGTGGCTTGTTCTTTTTGAGTGTTTTATAAGTATATAAAATAGAAAGTAGCATAAAACTATGCGCAAAAATATCCCATTGTGCCTCGCGACCGGAATAAATAATGTAAAACGAAGTGGCTAAAATAAGGCTGCTAACAAGGGCGTGAAAAGCATCTTTAACCAAGGCATTCACCAATTTGAAACTGGCGAAAATCATGATAATAGCCGAAATAATTGCGGGTAAACGCAAGCCATAAAGATTGGTTGTGCCAAAAAAGTACATTGATAAAGCCGTGAGCCATGTTGGTAGTGGTGGTTTTTCGTAGCGCGGCTCAAGGTTTAAAGTGGTGTGAAGCCAATTGCCGTTGCTAAGCATTTCGCGTGCACTGATAAAATTGCGCGCTTCCATAATGTTTATATAAATCACATCGAGGTTTGATACAAAAAGTAGGGTACAAACCAAAAGCAACCAAAAGGCATAATTTTTAGGCATTTAAAAAGTCTTTTCTCGATTTTTTTAAAATTACACTCACCAAAGCTACATTGCCACCAATGGGCGGATTGATTTTAGAAACGCTCACTTTGGCCTTATCAACCAATTTAATTTCTTTAAAAATTCGGTCTATTATGCGTTTGGCAACCTGCTCTAATAGCTTAGCGCGGATAGCCATTTCTTGTTTTACAATTTTGTTGAGATAAACATAATCAACGGTATCCATTAAATCGTCGGAGTGTGCCGAATGGCTTAAATTGGCTTTAACCGAAACATCTACCCGGTATTCGGAACCTATTTTACCTTCCTCTACCAAACAACCGTGGTAGGCATAAACACGAATATTGCTAACTTTTATACTTCCCAAAATAACACAATAAGAGCCTTCGAAAATACAACAAACATTTTAAATGGCAAATGCGAAATTTTTCAATGGTTTTAAAACATGGGTTTGAGTTCGTAACGGTATAAGTAAACCACCACTTTTGTATGAAAAAATTAGCTGTTTATATTTTTTCAAGCTTTATCTATTACATTTAAAATCAGCTCATTTATTTAAAACTTGAAAATTGCAATAAAATGGGTTTTATAAGTTAAAATTCTATAGTTTCAGTAGAATCTGAGACTGTTTAAGTTGTTTAAAAAAACCAAAAATAGCTGAACATTGATTAAAGCAATCCTAAAAATGAGGGATGTAAAAAAATAAACCTGTAACTAAAATAAGTATTTCTAATAAAATACGACGAAAGCATTCAATTCCTAATTTTATAAAAATTAATCAAAAATTACATCTTATGAAAATCCGTGAAGTTTTTATTGTAAGCTCAATATTAATAAGTATTCTTATTGTGAGCATTGCTCAAGTTTGGTCGACTGTTTGGTGGTTTTTACTTTTTATTGGGCCGCTTATTTTACTTGGTTACATGGATCTTTTACAAACCAAACACACCATAAGGAGAAACTTTCCAATTATTGGTCATGGGCGTTTTATATTAGAAAAATTTCGTCCCGAAATTATGCAATATTTTGTTGAAACAGATACCGAAGGGAGTCCTATAAACCGTATGTTTAGAAGTTTGGTTTACCAACGGGCTAAAAATGTAAATGACACAATGGCATTTGGAACCCAAATGGATGTTTATCGTGTGGGCTACGAATTTATGAATCATTCAATATATGCCAAACATGTTGATGTAGAAAAACCTCAACCACGCGTAGTGGTGGGAGGGCCAGATTGCAAACAACCTTATGCAGCAAGTTTGCTAAATATTTCGGCAATGAGCTTTGGCGCTTTGAGTAAAAATGCCGTTATGGCACTCAATAAAGGTGCAAAACTTGGCGGATTTGCTCACAATACTGGCGAAGGCGGTTTGAGTCCTTATCATCTAAAATACGAAGGAGACATTATCTGGCAAATAGGAACCGCTTATTTTGGTTGCCGAAAAGCAGATGGGCGTTTTTGTGAAGATACGTTTCAAAAACAAGCACAACTCTCTCAAGTAAAAATGATTGAAATTAAATTATCACAAGGGGCAAAACCTGGACATGGTGGCGTTTTGCCGGCATCAAAAAATACCGATGAAATTGCGGCTATTCGTCATGTTGAACCTCATACCACGGTGTTATCGCCCCCAACACATGCCGAATTTTCGTCCCCTGAAGGTTTACTTTATTTTATAGAATTATTGCGCAATTTGTCTGGAGGAAAACCTACGGGATTTAAACTTTGTATTGGCAAAAAAGACGAGTTTATAGCTATTTGTAAAGCTATGATAATTACAAATATTAAACCTGATTTTATTACAGTTGATGGAGGAGAAGGTGGCACTGGCGCCGCTCCAGTTGAATTTTCTAATTCACTTGGAATGCCCTTACGCGAAGGCTTAGCATTTGTAAAAGATACTTTAGATGGTTATGATTTGAAAAAAGATATTAAAATTATAGCTTCTGGAAAAATATTCACTGGTTTTCACATTGCTAGAGCGATGGCTTTAGGAGCCGATTTATGTAACAGCGCACGTGCCATGATGCTCAGTATTGGATGCATCCAAGCGCGTGAGTGCAACAACAACACCTGCCCTGTTGGAGTTGCTACTCAAAACAAGTCTCTAATGAGTGGTTTGGTTGTTGATGAAAAAGCTCCAAGAGTAGCCAATTTTCAGCATGCTACGGTTCATAGTTTCCTTGAATTGGTTGCGGCTGCTGGGTTAGAGTCTCATGAAAATATAAGCCGCAATCATATCAATAGACGTGTTGATATGAACCATATTGTGAGTTATCAAGATATTTACAATGAAGTAAAAACCGGAAGTTTATTAAATTAAAAAGTGATGTTTTGAGATACTTTAAAAGCAGGCTTTAAAATACTAGCGGCAATAAAAAGCTGTTTGATGGTAAATAAAAACGGTCTTAAAACGCCTATTTTATTTGGTTATCAAAGCATTTTAGGCTCTAATTTATAAAAAGCATCTTCAGGATATTTTGCCATAAAATGTTCGGCATCTTCAACCATTTTGGTGCTTCCGCAAAAAAACGGTACGCGTTGGTGTAGGTGTGAAGGCTTTAACTCTAAAATGCGGTTATAACCATCCGAAGCTTTACCGCCTGCCTGCTCTGCAATATAAGCCATAGGGTTGCACTCGTATAGCAAGCGCAATTTTCCTTCGGGGGCTTTAGAACTGGTCGGATAAATATAGATACCGCCCTTTATCATATTCCGATGAAAATCGGATACCAATGAACCGATATAACGTCCGCTATAGGGGCGATCTTCAACTTCTTCTTGGCAAAATTTTAAATAGTCTTTTACCCCTTGTGGAAAATGAATATAATAGCCCTCGTTTATCGAATAAATACCACCATTATTTGGAAATTTCATATTGGGATGCGATAAATAAAATACGCCAATGGCGGGATTTAAAGTAAAACCATTAACGCCATTTCCGGTTGAATAAACCAACATTGTAGAAGTGCCATATATAACATAACCCGCGGCTACTTGTTGAGTGCCAGGTTGCAAAAAATCTTCCAGTTGAACAGGTGTGCCAATAGGCGTAATGCGTCGATAAATAGAAAAAATTGTTCCCACCGAAACATTGACATCAATATTTGAAGAACCGTCAAGCGGATCCATTAACAACACATATTTATTATCGTGCGATTTGTTTCGACCTTCTATTCTTATAAAGTTTTCTTCCTCTTCGGTGGTGATTCCGCAAACAATTTCTCGGTTTACAAGGGTTTGTTTAAAAACCTCATTGGCATAAACATCTAATTTTTGTTGCGCTTCGCCTTGAACATTACTAACACCGGCAGAGCCTAAAATATCTACCAATCCAGCCTTATTAACCTCGTGGTTTACAACTTTGGCTGCGAGCCTAATAGAATTGATTAAGCGCGATAATTCGCCTGATGAATATTTAAAATCTTCTTGATTACTGATAATAAATTCGCCTAAAGTGTTTGGTTGAAGAGTCATAAGTCAAATAAATTAGTTTTGGTTACAAATATCGTTAAATTTGCACGATTATTTTTTATAAAAAGACGATGATTATAAGAAAAGGGAAAAAAACTGATATGCCACAGGTATTATCTTTAATAAAAGAATTGGCAGCTTTTGAAAAAGAACCAGATGCTGTTGTTGTTACCGTTGATGATTTGATTCGCGATGGTTTTAATAAAAATAAACGCTTTAAAACCTATGTAGCCGATATTAAAGGCGAAATTGTTGGAATGGCTTTGATTTACGATCGCTATTCTACTTGGAAAGGTAGAACCATTCATCTTGAAGATTTAATCGTAAAAAATGATAAGCGCAACTTGGGTATTGGCAAAGCCTTATACCTTAGAGTGATGCATTACGCTTACAAAAAAAAGGTAAAACGTGTTGAATGGGTGGTTTTAGATTGGAATACCACAGCAATCGACTTTTATAAAAATACGGGAGCCACCATTTTAACCGATTGGAATTTGGCTCAATTGGATGAAAATGCTTTAAAAAATTTTATAGATAAAAATTAAATTATGCAAATTTTTAAATTTGGTGGCGCATCGGTTAAAGATGCCGACGGGGTAAAAAACTTGGTACGGGTTTTAAAAAGTGAAGGTTATAAAAACGTGTTATTGGTGGTTTCGGCCATGGGAAAAACAACCAATGCCTTTGAGCAAGTTGTCAAGGCTTATCTTGAAAAGGATGAAAAGCTCGACGACTATTTGTTAGGCGTAAAAACCTATCACACACAACTTATTAATGAACTTTTTGAAGTAAAAAACCACGCCATTTTATTCGAAATAGAACACATGTTTGGTTTGTTAAAAGGTTTTATGCTGGCAAACCGCTCTACAAATTACAGTTTTGTTTACGACCAAATTGTAAGTTTTGGCGAGTTGCTTTCAACCAAAATTATCAGTCAATATTTAAATGAGATAGGTGTTAATAACCAGTGGCTCGATGTGCGACAAGTCATGGTTACTAACGATGAGTATCGCGACGCAAAAGTTGATTGGAACGAAACTAAACACCGCATTACCAGTGCCGTGGCAAAAAACAACTTATATGTAACGCAAGGCTTTTTAGGGGCAACTACCGATAATTTTACTACTACTTTGGGCCGAGAAGGTTCCGATTATACGGCGGCAATTTTTGCCTATTGCCTAAAAGCCAAAAGTGTAACAATATGGAAAGATGTTCCCGGTGTTTTAAATGCCGACCCAAGAGTGTTTTCTGACACTAAACTCCTCACTCAAATATCTTATAAAGAAGCGATAGAAATGGCTTTTTATGGCGCTTCGGTTATCCATCCAAAAACTTTAAAACCTTTAGAAAATGAATCCATTCCGCTTTATGTGAGGTCATTCATTGATTTAAATGCGCCAAGCACTACGGTAAAAAAAGGTAAAGATATCAATCCGGTAACGCCTTGTTATGTAGTTAAAGAACATCAAATTTATCTTCAAATTGCGGCTCTAGATTTTTCATTTATGGTTGAACATAACATCAGCCACCTTTTTGAACGCCTTGATAAACACCGATTAAAGGTAAATTTGATACAAAATTCAGCCTTGAGCTTTAAGGTGTGTGTTGAAGATAAATACAATCATTTTGATTTGTTTTTATCAGAAATTACCGATGATTATAAGGTTGAGTTCTTTAAAGAAGTAACCTTGTTTACCATCCGTCATTTTGATGAACATGCCATTCATAACATTGAAAAAAACAAACAAATCTTACTTGAACAGCGCAGCGAAAATACCATACAGTTCATAGTAAAATAGAATTTGTATATTTGACTTTAATCTAAAACCCCCATGAGCTTAGTTTCGGCAAAAGAAATTGCTAAAGTTTTAAATATTAGTAAGTTTGGATTGTTTGGCAACGCCATTGGCTGGATTATTTTAAATGCTCTTGGGCTTTCTAAACTAAATAGTGTTTACGATAAAACCAAGCATTTAAAAAAAGAAGCTTTTTTAAAGAAGCTGATTGACGAATTTCAAATTAAATTTGAAATACCCGATGAAGACCTTAAACGCATTCCTAAAACAGGTCCTTTTATAACCGTTTCAAACCATCCGCTTGGCGGCATTGACGGCATTTTGCTTTTAAAACTTTTAGGAACCGAGCGTCCCGATTTTAAAATATTAGGCAATTTTATTTTGCTTAAAATTGAGCCCCTAAAAGATTTTGTGCTACCCGTAAACCCTTTCGAAAACAGAAAGGCCGCAAGTTCTAGTTTTACCGGCTTAAAACAAGCCTTAAAACATGTTAACGAAGGAAATGCTTTGGGCGTTTTTCCGGCAGGAGAGGTCTCAACTTACGATGCGGATATGATTATTCAAGATAAACCTTGGGAACTGCCCGCCCTAAAGTTTATTAAACAGGCACAAGTACCTGTATTGCCCATTTATTTTCACGCTAAAAACAGCTTTTTATTCTATCTTTTAGCAAAATTAAGCGACACACTTAGAACGGCTAAACTTCCTTCAGAATTATTGACCCAAAAAAATAGAACTATTAAGGTGAGAATAGGTCGTCCCATACCTGTAGATGAGCAAAATGAACAGAGTGATTTATCAAAGTTTTCCGACTTTTTAAGAATGAAAACCTATATGTTGGCAAATCCATATAAAAGAACGCGCACAAAACTCATAAACACATCTGCTTTAAAATTTCCAACACAGCCAAAAACAATTATCACACCCGTGGCTCGTGAAAAATTGATTCACGAAATAAATCTGTTAAATAACACTGAAAACATCCTTTTAACCAGTAAAAATTACACCGTTTATTTTGCCGATAGCAAACAAATTCCCAATATATTGAGAGAAATTGGCAGACTGCGAGAGGTAACTTTTAGAAGTATTGGCGAAGGCACAAATAAAGCAATTGACCTTGATAAATACGATTCCTATTACAAACACATGTTTTTGTGGGATAATGAAGCAAAATGTATTGTTGGGGCATATAGAATGGGACTTGGAGATGAAATTTATAAAAATTTTGGCATCGATGGATTTTATATAAATGAATTGTTTGGCTTAGAAGTAGAGCTCTACCCAATGTTTAGCAAAACCATTGAAATGGGTCGCGCTTTTGTTATTAAAGAATACCAACAGCGTCCGATGCCCCTGTTTTTACTTTGGAAAGGAATTGTACATGTAACCTTTAGATATCCACATTTAAAATACCTGATGGGAGGCGTTAGTATTAGTAACAAATTCTCAAATTTTACTAAATCTTTGATGGTAGAATTTATGAAATCTAATTACTACGACCCTTATGTGGCGCAATATGTGCATCCTAAAAAAGAATATAAAGTCCGCTTAAAAGATGAACATAAAGATTTTATTTTTGATGCCAGTCAAGCTGATATGAATAAATTCGATAAAATTATTGATGAAATTGAACCCGGCAGTTTGCGATTGCCAGTTTTACTTAAAAAATATGTCAAACAAAACGCCAAATTGGTGGCGTTTAATGTCGATCCAAAATTTAACAATTCTATTGATGGTTTGATGTATATTAGAATAGCCGACCTTCCCGATAGTACGGTTAAGCCCGTTTTAGAAGAAATTCAAGCCGACCTTGAAAAAAGGCTCAGTTTTGAACCCTAAAACCATCCGCGTTTGCCAATTTGATAAATTTGATAAAATTCTTCATCGGTTTTTGTCAGATAAACAATGCCTTCAATGAGCGGAATAATGCCACCAATACCACAAGTAACTATGGTTATCACAATTTGTAATATACCTTCTTTAGTATAGCCTAACACAAATTTATGTATTCCAATTGAGCCAATTAAAATGGCAAGAATCCCGGCTATTAATTTTTTATTTTCGGGTTGTGTTAAGGGGGTTCCATTTTCGTTTACAACATTCATAATTACTAGAGTTTGGTTTTAAAGTGGTTAAATCTATAAAAATTAATTTTGATATAATATAAATTTTACCGGAAATTTTATAGCATCAAATTTTTAAAATCTTAGAGAGGCGAGTCCCTAAAAATGCGTAATTTTGATGTCTTAAAAAAAGTTCAAGTATGTTAATAAAACCAAAAATAGCGGTGTTTGGGGGCGGAAGTTGGGCAACCGCTATCGTAAAAATGCTTTGCGAAAATAACACTAAGGTGGGTTGGTATATGCGAAATGTTGGCACTTTAGAACATATTAAATCGCACCATCACAACCCAAATTATTTAAGCTCAGTTGAATTGCTACCAAAAAAATTGTTTTTATCTAACGATATCAATGAAATGGTTTTGTATGCCGATTATTTAATTTTTGTCATTCCTTCAGCTTTTCTTGAAGAGACCTTAAGCAAACTCACCATTTCATTAAAAAATAAAATTATTTTCTCAGCAATTAAAGGTATAATCCCCTCAACGGGATTAATTGTAGGAGAACATTTTCATCAAAAATACCAAATTCCGAGGGAAAATATTGGCGTTATAACAGGACCTTGTCACGCCGAGGAGGTAGCTTTAGAACGCTTATCTTATTTAACCATAGCAAGTTTAGATAAAGCCAAATCAAATTTTATTGCAAAAAATCTAAAATGTGAGTATATCAATACCAAAACTACTGATGACATTGTAGGTACCGAATATGCCGCCATGCTCAAAAATATTTTTGCCATTGCAGCAGGAATTGCCCACGGATTGCGCTATGGCGATAATTTTCAGTCTGTGTTGATGAGCAACGCCATCCGTGAAATGAAACGCTTTATTAAAAAAGTCCACAAAATGAAGCGCAACATCAATAATTCGGCCTATTTAGGCGATTTGTTAGTTACCGGCTATTCAACTTTTAGTCGTAATCGCACGTTTGGAACCATGATTGGAAAAGGCTATACCGTAAAATCGGCTATGCTCGAAATGAGTATGGTTGCCGAAGGCTATTATGCAACCAAAAGTGCGTTCCTTATCAAACAAAAAAATGACATCAGCACCCCAATAATTGATGCAGTTTACGATATTTTATACGAAGGCAAAGATCCTAAAATCACCTTTCAAAAATTAGCATCTAGGTTAAATTGATACGCTTTAGTTTTGTCTAGACCCGCAAGGTATTTTTTATCCTTATAGGTTATAAACTATCAAAATGCGAAGCCTTAAACACTTGTGTGTTAATAAACTCTAATTCTGATTTCATTACTGATTTATCCCAATTAAAATACTGAGCAAAGGCATCTAGCACAGGAATTTTAATAATTTCAATGTTTTGAATATCAAAGTATAGCCTTCCCGTTCTACGGATAAAAAAATCGAGTGGTTTAACAACCATTTCATTTTTTATGCAAAAATCTAATTCGGCTAAAGCCAAATTTACAATCGGATTTTGATGATTTAATGACTTAAAATGTGTTAAAATAACCTCAGTTTGTTTGCCGTAATTATTTACCAAATAGGAGGCGTCAACTTTCGAAAAACCAAATGCTTTTATTGCAAAATAGACATGATTTTGGTAAGTGAGAACGGCATTGTAATTTTTAAAAATCCCTCCAGTTAAGTTAATATTTTCGGTTTGAACTGGATTGAAGATTTTTTCTAAACGATGTTTATATTTTTTGCAAACCAAATCGGTGGTGCGTTCAGCCATTTTGCGATAACCGGTTAATTTACCTCCGGCAATTGAAATAAGTCCGCTATCCGATACAAATAATTCATCTTTACGCGACAGTTCTTCAGCCGATTTTCCCTCAACGTGAATTAAAGGGCGCACGCCAGCCCAACTTGATTTCACATCTTCAAGACCTAAATTTATTGAAGGAAACATTTGATTTACGGCGCTTATCAAATAAAGTGCGTCGGTGGTGGTAACCTCAATAGATTCTTTATTGAGTTGGTAATTGGTGTCGGTGGTACCTATATAAGTATAATTTCCACGCGGAATGGCAAACATCATCCGTCCATCGGGAACGTCAAAATATAAGGCTTGTTTTATTGGTAATTTTTCTTGATTAAAAACCAGATGAACGCCTTTGGTAAGATGTAAATGTTTGCTGGTTTTAGGTTCGTCTTTCAATCGCAAATCGTCAACCCAAGGTCCGGCGGCGTTCACAACATATTTTGCGTTGATATTAAAAGTGTTATTTGTAAGCTTGTCTTGAGCTTCAATGCCACAAACATAATTGTTGTGGTAAATAAATTTTGTAGCCTTACAATAATTTAGTGCTAAAGCACGATAATTGAGGGCTGTTTTCAATACTTCTATCGTCAATCGTGCATCATCGGTGCGGTATTCGGCATAATAGCCAGCCCCTTCTAAAATTGATTCAGGCAATAATGGCTCTAAGGCTAGTGTTTCGGCTTTGTTGAGCATGCGGCGTTTATCATCGCCCTTAACTTTTGCTAAAACATCGTAGATTTTTAAACCAATTGAAGTAAGCCATTTGCCATAAGTTCCGTTTTCAATAATGGGCAAAAGCATTTTTTCAGGGACTACCAAATGGGGGGCGAGTTTATGAACAATGGCGCGTTCGGCGCCCACTTCTTTAACCAACCAAAAATCAAATTGTTTTAAATAGCGCAGGCCACCGTGAATGAGTTTGGTAGATTTACTACTCGTTCCCGAAGCAAAATCGTTTTTTTCAACGAGCGCAACGCTCATGCCTCTCGAGGCGGCATCTAGTGCGATGCCAGCACCTGTAATTCCTCCGCCAATAATAAGCAAATCAAATTCGGTTGTTTTTAATTGCTCAGTTATTTGGTTTCTGTTTAAAGAAGAGAAGTTATTATTCATAGTTTAGTTGTGACACACC
>PFPU01000102.1 GCA_002793215.1 Flavobacteriales bacterium CG_4_10_14_0_2_um_filter_35_18 | reverse complement strand
CCATTTTTTACACGTTTATTGTGTAAACCTATTTCAGGACGAGACAATATTTAGGTCTATGTACGCTGTCATAGGGTTTTTGTTAAAATGACACACAACGTTTTGCAGCTACCCGAAGGTGGCGATTTCGAAGCACTTCATTGTCAACCAAGCACAAACTTTGATAGAAGCACAAGGCTTGATTTAACCACTGAACCGCCAATTTTTTGTAGGTGCTGTTATATGCGGTTTTTCTTTCTTCGGTCAAGTCGTCCGTTAGATTTTTACGTTCAGTTCAAGTCGTCCGCCAAAACCAAGTTCAATAATTTTTTGAAGAGTCGAAATACGAGCTTCTTTTATATTGTTCTCAATTTTTGAAATATAGGATTTAGTTGTCCCAACTTTTTCTGCAAGTTGTTCTTGTGTCATTCCCATTTCAACACGAGTGTCGTGAATCAAAGCACCGATTTTAAATGCTTCATAACCTGTTTCAAGCTCGTCACGCTCCTTTGTACCACGTTTTCCGTAGTTTTTTTCTTTGAACTCTTCAAGAGTCATCAAGTTTTTATTTTTCGCTTTCATATTCTGCTTTTATTTTAAGTGCCATTTCTATTTCTTTCTTAGGTGTCATTTGCGTTTTCTTTTGAAATCCGTTTGCTAATACAACGAGTTGTCCTTGGTCAAAAAAACAGAAAATCCTAAAAATGTCGCTTCCTAGTTGAACTCGGATTTCATAGAGCCCGTCCGTGTTTTCTAAGTGTTTAAGATAAGTTTCGGGTACTCTTTGTAAGTCTTCAACCAAGTCAAAAGTCCAAACAATTTTTGCTTTTACTTTCTTGTTTTGTTTGGCAAAGAAGTCTTGAAAGTAGTTCTTGTAAAACGTTATCTTTCTATGTTTCTGATTTTTGGCCACAGTACAAAGTTACAAAAGTTTCCCTAAAGTGAAATATAAAAGTGTTTAATTTTTAGTCAACCTATTTCAGTACGACACATATAATTACGATAATTGGCAATTGTTTTTTTAGTAGTAGAGAAATAACTTCAAGAAAATAAAATCATATTTCCAAATTTAACAAAACTGAAAATCAAAATTTTAGCTGACTAGTTTTAATAATTTCAAACTCAGATTGATTGTTTTTAGCAATTATTAATTTAAAGTAAAACAAGAAATGAAATAATCGATCTTAACACCAAAACCTTGCTCAAACCTTGCGCATAAAAAAAGGTTCCAAAACTAAATGTCTTGAAACCCTTGCTGGCGTTGCTCCCCCTATTACTCGGAGTTGCAACTGGAATTCATTAATTCAAAACACAATTATAAGAAAATTAGGGAGTTAACTTTTTATCATTCTAAGAGTTATTCGACTTTTCGTAAAATTACGGATTGAAGTGGTGAACCAATGTCTTTAAACCTTACTATATTGTTGAAATCAGTCCGATTTTTGGTAAGGATTTACAATCCCGCTTAAGTTGTTAATTCTTTTTTTGTTAAACTCTTTTGTAAGTGATTATATACTATGGCTAATAGCAAAATAAATATTGCTGTAATAACTCCCAGAACAACATTATAATAAGTTTCTAAAGTCAGTGATACTCTTATAAGAATTGTGGCTAAAACAAACGCTGTATATCTAAAAACCCTATAATAATTTTTAGTGTAGCGTAAAGCTACGAAAACAATAATAATGTCTGTAAAAATCAAAACAGTATAGAAAACATCGAAAGAATGTAAATATTTTCCTTTTTGGATTAATACTACCATATCACCAATTCCAATTATAAAGAAAGAAATCAATAAAAAAAGCGCCAATAGTTTTTTAATTTGCACAAACTGGGCCTGATTCACATAGGTTTCAGATAATTGAATCTTGCGATTTAATTGTTGTGTAAACCCCATTAGTGTAAAAATTGCCAATGCTCCAAAAGAATAAATGAGCATTTTAAGAATGGTGTCTTTAGAGTCACTCCATAAATAAAAATTATCCAAATGACTAAATTCTTTAAAACCATCTCTTAAAAAAATAAGTGAAAGTAGTTCAAATTGTTTTCCTAAAGATCTCGAGACAGATTTTGGAAGCACAAAAATAAGGCTTAAAAGTTCTAATATCAGAAGAATTGTAAAAGCAACTTCTATGGCGAAAAAAGGGTGTTTGAAAAAGGTATTAAACTTACCTACAGAGATTAATTGATAATACACTAATGAGCTACATATCCCGCATACAATAAATGATAAAACTAAGAATGAGCTTATTCTTTGCGTTATTTTAGGGCTCTCCCAAAATACGACCTGTTTATCAAAGAATTTAATTGTTTGCCTTAACATTGAAAGTTTATTAGAGTCATTAAATTTTAAAAAAGACGGAGATATACTCCGCCTTTTTAACATTAACTCAAATTAAATAATTGATATTTTTTGTATATCGATTAAATATTTTTAAATAAAAAAAATAAGATTTTACTGTCTTCTAAGGTTTCTGTTTTGCGGATTTCATCTTTATTTAAATAAATTAAATCACCTTGTTTCATTATTTTTTCATTCCCGTCTTTGGTTAAAACCTTTAACTTACCAGATATCAAAAAGCTTATTTCATGAGCATCCAGTGTCTTAAAAGGAAGCACCTGTCCTTTCTTTAAGACAACAGAACCACAATCTATACTGACTCCTTGTTCTTGTTTTTGAATGATGTATTTTAAATAATCATCATTTTTTGGATAGCTTAATTTTATAACTTCCATATCTTGGGTTCAATTAGGCTTTAGCGATTTTAGGGTAATTTTCTAAGGCTTGTTCTTTGGTAATAAAGCCATTTTTTAAATCGCTCAATATTTTCTCTAATGGTCTGTTTTCAGGATTACCGTAACCACCACCTGTAGCGGTTACCAATTTAACTCTGTCTCCCTTGTTTAGTTTTACGTTTGTTACTACATTATAGGTCTCTTCTGTGCCATCTGTTCTTATTACGGTAAAGTAATTATAGCTCCCTTCTTTTCCTTCATTAAGTCCCCAAGTAGGAATTGAATAGCCTAGAAAAGCTCCAGTTAAGAAAGCCTCTTCAGACAATATTTTAAAAGTTAGATATTGTCCATTTCCGCCTTGAAATTCACCGTATCCGCCTCCTTCGTTATGAAATGAATATTCTTCTACTATAACTCCGTATTTTCTTTCTCTAGTTTCAGCAGGAATATTATGGGATTCTCCATGTGCATACGAGAATTGGCCACGATTTCCATCATGAAAGGCACAAGCTCCCCAGCCGCCAGAAAGTGCTTCTGCCTGAACATAAAACTCATTTGTTACAGGATGAATTCCAGAAATATAAGTTACACAAACCGATCTAAAATGACCGGCTGGCAGTTTTTCAGGAACAATTGGACCTAATGTTTTTAACAATAAATCAATGGCCGCTAAGAATACTTCGTAATACACTGAAATTGGTGCTGGTGAATTTGCGCTTACTACAGTGTTATCAGGACAAATAAGTTTAACGTGTTTAAAAGAACCGTTATTTGCGGGTAATGTAGGTGTTGTTATAGATTTAAAAGCTGCTCTCACTGCTGTTTCCAATCCCGTTCTGGATAAATTTAGAGGTCCTTTTAATTGCTCATGCGACCCAGTGAAGTCACAAATCATATTTTCATTAGAGATTATAATTTTCAACTTTAAGGGAAAAGGACCATTGCCAAAACCATCATTTTCTATACATCCTGTGTTTTCATAAACACCGTTTGGAATTTTTTGCAACTCTTTTAAACTAATGCGCTCACCATATTCCATAAATTCTTCAGCTGCCTGCGTATAGGCGTCTAACCCATATTTTTCTATAAGTTTGATTATTCTGCCCGCCCCTACATCGTTGGCTGCAATTCCTGAAAATAGATCGCCCAAAGTGCTCTTTGGAAGTCTTACATTGCCTTCCAACATTTTAATAACGGCATGATTCAACTTCCCTTCTTCCTTAATTTTGATGAAAGGAAAATGAAGGCCTTCCTGATAAATTTCAGTTGAAACCGTTGAAACGGATCCGGGATTTGTTCCGCCAATATCGGTCCAGTGTGCTTTATTAACTGTAAAAGCAACGCGTTCCCCCTTATAAAAAACCGGAGTAATAATAGCAATATCGGATAAGTGAGTGCCACCACCGACATATGGGGTATTGGCAATTATTACATCTCCTTCTTTTAACGGATTATCCTCTCCAAATCTTTCTAAAGTTTCTTCAACTACAAGACTCATAGCGGCTAAAAATGTAATAACACCATTCCCTTGTGCCAATAACCGTCCTTCGCCATCTGTAATGCCAACCGCATAATCCAAAGCTTCATAGATAATAGGACTCATACTGGTGCGTTGAATGGTTTCAAACATAGCTTCACCTATAGAAATCAATGAATCTTGAATGATATCTGATGTAAATTTATTTAAGCTCATTTTATTTTATTTTACTGATGATAATATTTGCATACTCATCAATTATAAATTGATGTTTTGGAGGAACGACAGTTGAAGTAGATGGTTCAACTACAATTGCGGGTCCTTGAATAGTCATTTCAGGCTCTAATTTTTCTCGGTCATAAAAATTGCTCTTATGAATGCCGTACACATCAAAATCTACATTTTCTATAGAAATTAAAGCATCTTCAACATTTTTTCCTTTTGCAATAACTTTCGCAATTACAGGTTTATTTACAATAACCTCAGCCACTAAATGATAGTTCACAATTTCTATTTTTGTGTCTGTTAAACTAAACGCATATCTCTTTTTATGCAAATCATTAAATGCCTTTTCAATAAAATCCATTTGAAGATTAGACAAGTCTGTTAATTTAAGTTTTACAGAATGTTCCTGTCCATCATATCTTAAATCTAAATAATACTCAAAAGCGACATCCTCTTTTTCATATAAATCTCTTCTATATGCCTCAACAGCCTCGTCTTTCATTTCTTGAAAAACATTTTTTAAAGTCGAAAAATTATCAGCATTTAAATCCATCACATCGGTACGGATATAATCTCTTCTCAAATCTGACATTAGCATTCCAAAAGCCGAAAAAACTCCAGCATTAAGGGGTATTATAACTTCTGGAATTTGCAACTCTTCTGCTAAATATGCCCCGTGCATGGGACCGCCACCACCAATAACTACTAATGTGAAATCTCTTGGGTCATAACCTTTGTTTACAGATACACTTTTTAAAGCGTTTACCATATTTGAATTAGCCACTCTAATTACGCCTCGAGCCACTTCCTCTATAGTCATATCCAATTCTTTGCAGAGTGGTCTGGCTGCTTTTTCTATACTTTTAAAATCAGGTATTAATTCACCACCTAAAAAGTAATCCTTATGTATTCTATTACATACTACATTGGCATCTGTGGTGGTAAAATTAATACCGCCTTTGCCATAGGATGAAGGCCCAGGATTCGCTCCTGCGCTTTTTGGACCAACTCTCATTTTTCCTCCATCATCTAACCACGCAATACTTCCGCCTCCATTACCTATTTCTACAATATCAATAACGGGCGTTAATATTGGAAACCCTGCTTGGGTTTTTGTTTTTTCAATATTGTAAGTTGTTACAATTTTAGGGGTTCCATTTTCTATTAAAGTACATTTAGCCGTGGTTCCTCCAATATCTAATACAATTAAATTTTCTTTTCCTATTGTACGTCCAAGTACAACTGCACCAAGCATTCCGCTTGCGGGTCCAGATTCTATGAGTGTTATTGGATTGGCTTTAACATCTTCAACTGTTGTGATACCTCCATTAGACTGCATAATATATAAGTTATTTTTATAACCTAGTTTGCGCAAATTGTCTGTTAAATTATTTAAATACTTAGTTGCAATAGGCTTAACATAAGCAGACAGCACTGTTGAACTTGTTCGCTCATATTCTCTCCACTCCCTTGAAACCTCATGAGATGTAATAACTTCAATATTTGGGTAATTTTGTTTAATTAATTCTCCCAATTGCTTTTCATGAATCGGGTTTTTATAAGCGTGCAATAAACAAATAGCGATAGATTCAACATTTTCAGATATAAAATATTTTACCATTTCATCTACATTTCTAGTGTCTAATGGTGTAATAATTTCTCCTAAATAATTTATGCGTTCTTTAACTTCATGTCTTAAATAACGCGCCACAAATGGGGCTTCTTTTTTAAAATTGAAATTGTATAAGTCTGGTCTTGTTCCTCGTGCAATTTCTAACACATCTCTAAATCCTTCCGTAGTGATCAATGCTGTTTTAGCACCTTTTCTCTCAGTAATTGCATTAATTACCACTGTGGTGCCGTGAGCAAAAAACTCAATGGTATTAAGATCTAAATCTATTTTCTTAATGGTATTTAAAATCCCTTTTTCATACTCACCAGGTGTCGTACTTGATTTCGACACCTTGACATTTGTGACTTCTTTATTTTTCTTATCATACTCAAAGAAAACTAAGTCTGTAAATGTTCCGCCAATATCTGTTGCTACTCTCATTTATATTTTATTTTTTATTCTTATTACAATTTTTCCTATCGGCTCATTAGAAAGCATATACTCATAGGTTTTAATTATTAGTCACAATGACTTATATTTAATTCAATATTAGCCACTCCATACCTAATATTAGGTATGGAAGAAGCTTATTATTTTTTAATAAATTTAGAACTTGTAAGACAGGTCTACACCTATTGTAGTTGGGGTATTTGGAAAGCGTAAATTATTAAATCCAAATTCTGCTGTTGGGAAAAACTCCTGATTAAACTTGGTGTCAAAAATATTGTTCGCCCATAATGTTATCCCTATTTTATTTAGATTTAAGTTAACCCTGGCATTAACAAGAGTGTAAGGATCTTGCTTATATTCTTCTAATGGATCCCAATATTGAGTTCCTCTATTATCTACATTCACATAGAATCCTAATTTAGAATTTTCTCCAAGTTCAAAATTGGAGTTCATACCAATTTGTATTGTGCTTTTTACTGTGTATGGAGATTTATTGCCACTAACATCAACAGTTTCATGAGTAGTATAGTCAAAGGCAGCAGCATTTGTTAATCTATTATAGCTTCCTTTTTCTATTTCACCATTATTAAGCCCAATACTGGCAAAGAAATCAAAATTATTTGTGGCTTTAAATTTTAATTCAGATTCAAATCCAGAAATTTTAGCTTCATCAAAATTATATATTCCCAATACTGAAGGAGTCAACGGAATAAACGTGTATTGTTGTTGATTTTCAAACTTGATTAAGTAGAGTGAATTATTAAAAATGATTCTGTTA
>PFPU01000134.1 GCA_002793215.1 Flavobacteriales bacterium CG_4_10_14_0_2_um_filter_35_18 | reverse complement strand
ATAATTTATAAATGCCGAGCCAATAATTGCGCCTTTTGCAAATTGTGTGGCTTGAGAATAGGTCCGATTATTTGAGATGCCAAAACCAACGATTTGAGGGCTTTTTAAATTTAAATCGGCTATGCGTTTAAAATAGTTTAGTTGCTCATTATCAAAACTATCACGACTTCCTGTGGTGCTTGCTGAACTTACCATATAAATAAATCCGTTTGAAATGTTGTCGATGTATTTTATCCGCTCAAGCGTGGTTTGAGGTGTAATTAAAAAGATATTTATCAACCCATAAGCCTCAAAGGTGCTTTGAAAATTTTGATGGTATTCGGCTATCGGCAAATCGGGAATTATCAATCCGTCAATACCAACTTCGGCGCAAGCTTTGCAAAAATTTTCGATGCCAAATTGTAAAATTGGATTCAGGTAACCCATGATAATTAGCGGAATATCAATTTCTTTGCGGATATTTTTAAGCTGGCTAAATAAAATTTTAGAAGTCATTCCGTTTTTTAAAGCAACACTCCCACTGTGCTGAATGGTTGGTCCATCTGCTAAGGGATCGGAAAATGGCAATCCAATTTCTATCATATCTACACCCGATTTTTGCAGAGATTTAAGGATGCTAACCGTGTCTTTTAATTGTGGATATCCCGCTGTAAAATAAATGGATAACAGCTTTTTAGGCGCTTGTAATTTTTGATTAATTCTGTTCATAATTTCTTTTTTTAAGATGCCAAAACGCGTTTAACATATCACTATAAATTAAAGTACTTTACATAGGTATCTAAATCTTTATCGCCTCTACCCGATAAATTGACAACCACCACATCGGATGGTTTAAATTTTAGCTTAGCTAATGCTGCCAAGGCATGTGCCGATTCTATGGCAGGGATAATTCCTTCAAGTTTACACAATTCCATACCCGCTTGCATCGCTTCATCATCGGTAGCATTTAAAAATTGTGCGCGCTTTGTTTTAAATAAATGAGCGTGCAAGGGCCCCACACCCGGATAATCTAAACCTGCTGAAATAGAATAAGGTTCTGTAATTTGTCCGTCTTCGGTTTGCATCAACAAGGTTTTGCTGCCGTGAATTATGCCCAAGTGTCCCAAAATACTGGTGGCAGCACTTTCGCCTGAGTTAATACCTTTTCCGGCGGCTTCAACGGCTATTAATTTGACAGAATGATGATCTAAATAATGATAAAAAGCGCCTGCCGCATTGCTACCGCCACCCACACAAGCCAAAATATAATCGGGATTTTCACGCCCTTCTTGTTCTTGTAATTGAAGCTTCATTTCTTCCGAAATCACCGATTGAAACCGCGCTACCATATCGGGATAAGGATGTGGGCCAACCACCGAGCCTATGATGTAAAACGTATTTGTGGGATTGCTTATCCAATCGCGAATGGCTTCGTTGGTAGCGTCTTTTAATGTGCGACTTCCCGATAAAGCCGGCATAACCTCAGCACCCAACATTTTCATTCGCGACACGTTTGGCGCTTGGCGTTCGATGTCAACAGCACCCATATAAACTACACATTCTAAGCCCATTAAAGCACAAACGGTAGCCGTTGCAACGCCGTGTTGACCCGCACCGGTTTCGGCAATAATGCGCGTTTTGCCCAGGCGTTTTGCAAGCAAAATCTGACCAATGGTATTGTTAATTTTATGAGCTCCCGTGTGATTCAAATCCTCGCGTTTGAGATAAATTTTTGCCTTATACTTTTCGGATAATCGTTTGGCTAAATACAAGGGCGAAGGACGTCCAACATAATCTTTAAGTAATTTTTGAAAATCATTTTTAAATGACGCTTCGCCCATAATTTTCAAATATTCTTGTTTGAGTTGTGCAACATTTGGGAAAAGCATTTCGGGGATATAAGCACCCCCAAATTCGCCGTAATAACCGTTTTTATCTACAAAATAATTCATACTAAATAGTGTTTAAATTCTTTTAATTTATCAATAACTTTAAGTCCGGGAATGGTTTCAAACCGACTGTTTACATCAATGGCCCAACAATATTTTGAAGCAGGACTCTGTAAAAACAACTTTAAATCTGCTAGCGATTCTAAGCCAATACCACCGCTTAAAAAATAGGGTTTTTTAGATGGATATTGATCTAATAATTGCCAATTAAATTGAATGCCATTACCCCCTTTTTCGATGCCTTTTGTGTCGAATAAAAAATAATTGACAAGTGGTTCGTATTTTTCTAATATATTAAAATCAAAGTCATTACCAACTAAAAACACCTTAATTAGCGCTAGGTTTTTGAGCTTTAATTTGTCTAATTTTTGTAGGAGTTCTGCACAATATTCGGCCGATTCTGCCCCGTGAAGTTGCACCGCTTGTAAGTGGTGTTTTTTGACACACTCAATAAGTGTTTCGTGACTTTCATCGACAAAAACGCCGACTTTCTTTATAGATTTTGAAAGTTTTGGAATGGGGCCTTCAAAATAACGTTTTGATTTAGAATAAAAAATAAATCCCAAATAATCAGGAAGCAAGCTTGCTGCTTGAAGGATATTTTGTTCGTATTTCATTCCACAGATTTTGAGCTTCATAAACTTAGTTTTTTAATAAATTCCCGACAAACAAAACCTGGATTTTCATCTTTCATAAATTGTTCACCAATCAAAAAACCTTCAAATCCATAGGCACGTAACCCTATTATAATTCTTGGATCATTAAGTCCGCTTTCTGAAACTTTAATGCACGAACTTGGAATTTGTTTTATCAAGGCAATTGAGTGCTCTAAATCAACTTCAAAAGTCTTTAAATTGCGGTTGTTAATACCTATAATTTTATGGTCTAACTCAATTTTATCGAGTTCTTGTTTGCTGTGGACTTCATATAAAACCTCCAAACCTAAATCTTCGGCAAGTCTGCCATAATTTTTAAGTTCGGCTTTTGTTAAACAAGCGGCAATCAATAAAATAACATCCGCCCCAATGGCTTTTGCCTCAACAATTTGAAAAGGATCAACAATAAAATCCTTTCTTAAAATGGGAATTGTTTCATTTATGGCCCGCGCCTGCATGACATCTAAAATTGACCCACCAAAAAATTTCATATCGGTTAAAATAGATTGTGCTGCCACTTTGGCTTGCAAATAAGCTTCGGTTACTTCTGGCACGGTAACTACATTATTTATTATGCCTTTTGAGGGCGATTGTCGTTTAAATTCGGCGATAATTCCCGTTGAATTTGAATTAGTTAAGGCTTTTTTTAAAGATAAGGGCGTGCGTTTAAAATTCGGACTTTTAATTAGATTCGCTACTTTCACATCGCGTTTTAGCTGCGCGATTTCTTGCTTTTTATGGCTTATAATTTGTTCTAAAATAGTCATATTTTGATTGAATTAGCAACTTAATGTTTGTAATTTTTTAAAGGATTTTAGCGCTTTTTTTTCTTTTAATGAGATCTTTGCCAATTCAAACCCCTCAAGATGCGTTAGGTTGTTAACAATTGAAATGGCCAGTCCGGCATTAGCACAAACCACATTGTTTTGGGCTTCGGTTCCGCGTCCTTCTAAAATTGAAACAAAAATATGTGCTGCTTCTTGGATGCTTACTCCTCCAAAAATAGCGGCTTCGGTTACGGAATTTACCTTGAGCGATTGTGCGGTTATCATTGCGTCTTGGTGGTTGGTGATAACTTTGGTAGTATTAGTTAACGAAATCTCATCATAGCCAGCTAAGTCGTGCAAAATAGCGTAATTTTTGGCGCTTTCTTGAAACAAATAGCCATATAAACGCGCTAATTCTAAATTGAATACACCCACCATTTGATTTTTAGGACGAGCCGGATTTACCAAAGGTCCCAGCATATTAAAAAAGGTTTTTACGCCCAAAGCTTTTCTAATAGGTGCTACATGTTTCATTGCTGGATGAAATAAAGGCGCGTGCAAAATACAAATTCCCGCTTGATCGAGAGTTCGTTTCAATTTTGAAAGGTCATTGGTGAATTTAATCCCCAAATATTCAAGTACATTTGAAGAACCACAAACCGATGAAACACCATAATTTCCGTGTTTGGTAACTTTTACGCCTGCGCCCGCCACCACAAACGACGCTAAAGTTGAAATGTTAAAGGTATTTTTTCCGTCGCCACCGGTACCACATAAATCTACCGTATTAAAATCGGATAAATCAATGGGCAAACAGAGTTCTAACAAGGCATCTCTAAATCCGGAAAGCTCTTGAATACTGACACTTCGCATCATGTAAATGGTTAAAAATGAAGCAATCTGACTTTCATTATAAAGTCCATTTGAAATGTTAATCAAGCTTTGTTTTGCTTCTTGATTGGTGAGTTTTTCTTGATTTATTAAGCGATTTAAAATGCTTTTCATTTTTTAATATTTTTTAAATAATTATCAGAACTATCATTTATAAAAGTTAGCATATTAATGTGTTACCCAGTTTTTAATAATTGTTTTACCATCGGGTGTTAAAACCGATTCTGGATGGAATTGCACGCCACGGACATCAAAATCACGATGACGTAGCGACATAATTTCACCATCAGCATCAATAGAAGTTGGAATTAAAACGGACGGTAATTCTTTGGCTACCACCCAAGAATGATAGCGCCCGACGTGTAATTTATTTGGCAAATCCTTATATAAAACTGCGTCAAAATTGATTAAATTAATTTGTGAAGCCACACCGTGGTAAACAGTTTTTAAATTGACCAGGCTACCTCCAAATACTTCGGCAATAGCCTGTTGACCTAAACAAACGCCTAAAATAGGTTTTGTTGGGGCATAGGTTTTTATAATTTCTTTTAATAAACCGGCTTGGCTTGGCAAGCCTGGCCCGGGCGAGAGCACAATTTTATCAAATTCAATTACTTGCTTTAGGTCTAACTTATCATTCCGCTTGACGCTAACCTCACAATCTAATTCTTGTAAATATTGCACCAAATTATAGGTAAATGAATCGTAATTATCAATGACTAATATTTTCATAATTTATATTTTTTCTGCCAATTTTAGGGCATTTTTTAAGGCTCCCAATTTGTTATAAACTTCTTGTAATTCATTTTCGGGAGTTGATTTAGAAACAATTCCAGCACCAGCTTGATAATACAGTCGGTAGTTTTTACTCAAGAATGAGCGGATAATAATGGCGTGATTAAAATTGCCATCAAAATCCATAAATCCAATTGCGCCACCATAAAAAGAGCGGTTTACAGGTTCGTATTTTGCAATCAATTCCATGGCTTTGTATTTTGGAGCGCCACTTAAAGTGCCCGCCGGAAAGGTATCGGCAACTACTTGCATGGTGCTAACTTCCTTGCGTTTTATACCCACTACTTTAGAAACCAGATGAATGACATGAGAAAAAAACTGAATTTCTTTATAATTTTTTACCTTGACGGATGCGCAACTGCGACTCAAATCATTGCGTGCCAAATCGACTAGCATGACGTGTTCGGCATTCTCTTTTTCATCGGCTGCCAAGGCTTTGGCTGAAGCCAAATCAATTTCATCATTTCCCGAGCGTTTAAAGGTACCGGCAATGGGATGAATTTCGGCTTGACCCTTTTGAATTACTAGCTGAGCTTCGGGCGAAGACCCGAATATTTTGAAATTTCCATAATCAAAATAAAACAAATATGGAGACGGGTTAATTGACCTTAAGGCACGATAAACATTGAATTCATCACCTTTAAATCCCTGCGAAAACCGCCGTGACAAAACCAACTGAAACACATCTCCAATGAGGCTATGGTGGATGGCTTGTTTTACCTGAGCTTTAAATTCACTATCGGTTAAATTACTCTCTTCGTCGTTTAAATTGGCATAGTTAAAAGTGCTGAAGTTTGCTGCCGTAATGATTTGAGAAATTTGTTCTAAATTATCTGGTTTTTCAAAACTATGTGAAAACAAAAAAGCCTCATTATTAAAGTGATTAATGGCGATAATATTTTGATATACGGCATAGTAAATATCTGGAATGCCCAATGAATCATTTGTTTTTGGCAGGTCAATTACTTCAAAATAACGCACGGCATCATAAGCAATGTAACCAAAAAGTCCGTTATTTATAAAACTAAAATCTTGTTTTTCGGTTTTAAACTGCTGGCTAAACAATTGAATTTGTTGCGCCACATCAATGTTTTTGGTAATTTTTAAAGCGCTTTGTGTTCCGTCGGGAAAGCTGCTCGTAATCACATTGTTTTCAACCATAATT
Source organism: Flavobacteriales bacterium CG_4_10_14_0_2_um_filter_35_18 (assembly GCA_002793215.1). Taxonomy (GTDB): domain Bacteria; phylum Bacteroidota; class Bacteroidia; order Flavobacteriales; family Flavobacteriaceae; genus CG1-02-35-72. The sequence continues at coordinate 1,109 of PFPU01000134.1, read as the reverse complement.
TGGGCAATGGGATTAAAACAAATATAGGAAAAACTATTTTTGTTTCCTTGATAATCAGAACTTTCTAGCAATAAACTGTTTGGAAATTTATCTCTAATATTCAAATAAACTTGAACCGGTGTTAGCGTATCGGCCAAAATTTTTTTATAACTTGTTTTTAAGGTGTACATATTCTTTTAATTTTTTTGACAAAAAAAAGGCTTGTCGTGAAGACAAGCCTTTTTGTATTTTTAAAATACTACAATAGCTAACTCACGACCATTTTTGTTCGTATGTCCACCACCAAGTATTTACTGTTAAATTCATTTTTTGTTTTTGTTTCGACAAATGTAAAATTAATTTTGAATTATAAAAAGGATTTGCCTATTTTTTAAGAAACTATTTTTAAGCTATGGCCTTTTTCAATTCTATGACTGTAATTTCTGGCCAAATGCCTACCCTTCCAGGAAAACCTAAAAATCCAAAACCGCGATTGACGTATAAATATTGTGTAGCTTCTTGATAAAGCCCTGCCCAACGTGGGTATAAATATTTTATAGGACTCCATTTAAAACCCGGAATTTCAACGCCAAACTGCATACCATGGGTGTGACCCGAAAGTGTTAAATCAATATTGGTAGGATGTGTAAGCACTTTATAATCCCAATGGCTTGGGTCGTGTGAAAGCAGAATTTTAAAATCGGCATTATTTACATTTTTGAGTGCTTTATCTAAATCCCCATGTTGTGGAAACGGCGGTTTTCCCCAGTTTTCAACGCCGAGAATGACAATTTTTTCACCCTTATTGGTAAGCTCCACATTTGAATTGTTCAACAATTTAAATCCCATTGCCTGATGGTGCTTAAATAAGGTTTCCAAGTTTTGTTGCTTTACTTCTTTTGATTTCCAATGTTTATAATCGCCATAATCGTGGTTGCCTAAGCAAGAATAAATTCCGTATTTGCTTTTTAAAGCCTTAAAATCTTGGATAAAAGGCTCAATTTCTCGTGAATCGTTATTTACCAAATCTCCTGTAAAGCAAATAATATCAGCATTTTGAGCATTTATTAAATCAATTCCACGTTGCACTGCTTCAAGACTATCAAAACTACCGGAATGAATATCAGAGA
>PFPU01000071.1 GCA_002793215.1 Flavobacteriales bacterium CG_4_10_14_0_2_um_filter_35_18 | reverse complement strand
TATTCCTTTTAAAACACTTAACTCTTCTTAACCCCGACTCTCCCGATTAATCGGGATGCTCTGAACCAGCTGAGCTAATTATTATAAGCGGTTGCAAATATAACCTAGATTTTTAATCCTACAAAGTTTTTTAAATATTTTTTCAAACAACTTCGGCAACGACAAAATTGCTACCTCCAATATAAATAAAATCACGGGGGTTGGCATTTTTTAAAGCTATTTTATACGCTTCTTTTACAGATGAATAAGCCAATCCTATAAGTCCAAAGTCACTTGCTTTTTGTTTTAAAATTTTAGCATCTAAGCCTCTTGGAATAAATGGTTTACAAAAATAGTAGCTTGCTTTTTTAGGAAATAGCGGAAATATATGGTTAATATCTTTGTCGTTTACTACTCCAATGACAAAATGTAACTTTTCAAAAGATTGTTTTGAGACTTGTAACATCGTGTATTTTATACCTGCCTCATTATGTGCTGTATCACAAATCACCATAGGTTCGGTTTTAAGTATCTGCCAACGTCCTTTTAATCCTGTATTTTTCACCACATTTAACAAGCCGTTTTTTAAAGACTTTTCTGATATAGAAAATCCGTTTTGGCTGATTATTTTTAGGGTAGCTTCTACGGTATGCTTATTTTTTATCTGATAAAAACCTTTTAAGTCGGATGGTAATTCAATTTTTTCTGTTTCGGATGCGACGATTAATTGGCTATTACAATTTTTAGCTTTTTCAATAAAAACATCAATTATTTCATCTTGTTTTTCGCCAATTACCACAGGAATGTTGGGTTTAATAATACCTGCTTTTTCGCCAGCGATTTCAACTAAGGTATTTCCGAGCATTTGCATGTGATCAAAAGAGATATTGGTGATGACCGAGACGATAGGTGTAACGATATTTGTAGAATCTAAACGGCCTCCCAACCCTACTTCAACAACAGCAATATCAACATTTTGCAAAGCGAAATAATGGAATGCCATTCCTACAGTCATTTCAAAAAATGACAGCCCTTGTTGTTCTAAAAATGTTTGGTGATTTTCAACAAAATCAATAACAAATTTTTCAGAAACTTCTATGCCATTTATTTTAATACGCTCTCTAAAATCTTTTAAATGGGGCGAAGTATATAAACCTACTTTATAGCCTGCTTCTTGCAAAACAGAGGCAAGCATGTGGCTTGTAGAGCCTTTACCATTGGTTCCAGCCACATGAATACTTTTGAATTTTTGATGTGGATTTTCGAGGTATTTTGTTAAAGCCAAGGTGTTAGTTAAATCTTTTTTAAATGCCACAGTGCCTACATGCTGGTACATAGGCAACCTAGAAAATAGCCAATTTAGAGTTTCTTGATAAGTCACAATTAATTTGAAAGTGAAAAGTTGTAAATAATGCTTCCTATTTGTTTTAAAGGCGCATTTGAATCGGGTTGCCAAGTAGTTTTCAAAGCCGCATCTTTGGCGCGCTTTAACAAACAAGGTGCAGAATTTGTAGTGCCTTTAACACCGGCATTGGCGTTGATAACATTTCCAGAATTATCGACTTCAATGCGCACTACCACGAGACCCTCTTCGTTGCAATCATAAACGGGAATTGGCTTTGAAATTGGTTTTCTATCTCCTAAATTATAATTACCTCCACCTCCTTTGCCTCCTTTTCCGTAGTAGGAATTTGATGTTAAATCGCCGTCAATTTGTCCTTTATTTCCTGGGTTTGTGTCAGTTCCTTCGCTTGTTTTGGTATTGACTTTATTTTTAGGACCATTTATCAAATTTGACAATACGTCGCTTGTTGATTTATCGGGTTTTAGGATTACTTTTTTTACTGGTGTTATTTTTTTTACGGTTGTTTTGGTTTCTATTTTAGCTATTGTTTTAGCTATAACTGGAGCGTCGGTGTTATTTTGAGTTAAAACAGTTTCGTTTGTTTTGGTTTCATTTTTCACAGGAGTTTCATCGGCATTTTGTTGATCTTTAACTAAAGAGGATTCTGTTTTTGGCAAATCGTTGGTTTGTAACTCCCCTTGTCCAAAATCGGATGTTCCAAAATTTACGGCAATACCATACTCTTTTGGAGGGTCGAAATAGCGCAATCCAAATAGAAAAAGGGCTAAAATTATTAAGCCTAAAATCACACTGGTAATGACTGCCGATTTTCTTTTATATGTGGTGTTTAACAAACTCATTTCATTTAGATCTAACTGCTAAAATTACCTTGTATTTATTGCGGTTAGCGATATCCATAACTAACACAACTTTTTCAATTGGCACGCCTTCTTCGGCTCTAACAGTCAAAACAGGATTCTCTAAATTTGCCATAGCTACTTTTAATTCAGTTTCAACTAAATCTTCGGTTATACTTGTTGGGTTATCGTTTAAAAAGTATTCTAAATTTTTGGTAATTGAAATTGAAGTATTTTTTTTATTGATAGTTTTACCGTCGGCTTTAGGCAACAAAATATCTAATGCACTAGTGGTTACTAGAGTTGAAGTAATCATAAAAAATATCAGCAGCAAAAAAACAATATCTGTCATAGAAGACATATTGAATTGTGCATTGACTTTATTGCGCCCTCTAAAATTCATATTAAATTAGTTTAAACAGGTTCGTTTAATAAGTCTAAAAACTCAAGGGTTGTTGCCTCCATTTGATAGACCACTTTATCGGTTCTAACAACCAAATGATTGTATTGAATATAGGCAATAATCCCTACAATTAATCCGGCTACGGTAGTGGTCATAGCTGTGTATAAACCACTTGACAGCATTTTAATATCTATTTGTCCACCTGCATTAGCAATTTGGTGAATGGCAACTATCATTCCTAAAACGGTACCTAAAAAGCCCAACATAGGCGCTGCACCGGCGATGGTAGCTAAAACACTCACATTTTTTTCGAGGCTATAAATTTCGAGTTTACCGGCATTTTCAATGGCGCTATTGATATCATCTAGTGGCTTTCCTATTCTTGAAATGCCTTTTTCAATAAGTCTTGCTGTCACTGAGTTTTCTTGTGAACAAAGTTGTTTTGCAACTTTTAGATTTCCTTGGCTGACTTGTTCTTTAATTAGGTTCATAAAATTTTTATCAATTTTAGAAGCTGCTTTAATGGCCAAAAACCGTTCAAAGTAGATGTAAAGTGCCATTGTTAACAGCACAAATAAAATACCAATAATTATTTGGCCACCTATACCACCATCAACAATTAATTTGTAAATAGATATGGTTTTTTCTTGAGATTCGGTATTATCTAACAATTCTTGGGCGGGTTTGGTTGCCTGTTGCATTAATAGAAACATAAAATGATATTTTGGTTTATAAAGGAGAAAACGATTAAATGCTTTTAAAATTGTAATTTTTCAACTAAAAGTTAAAGCGATTCCATAAATAACAGTAATAGATATCCCAAAACATATCCAACAACGGCAAGCCAAGTGATTTTTTTGGTGTACCAAATGAAATCAATTTTCTCCATTCCCATTGCGGCGACGCCGGCAGCAGAGCCAATTATGAGCATACTTCCACCGGTACCGGCAGCATAAGCTATTAGATGCCAAACACTTGCGTCCATTGGGGCATTAAACATGCCCATTGAAGCCGCTACCAAAGGCACATTATCAATAACTGCCGATAAAACCCCTAATATAGAAATTACAACAGCTTGACTGGGGATGGTTTGATTTAAAATTTCGGCTAGATAACGAAGCGAGCCTACTGCTGTTGGCTGACCATCTATCATTACCGTTCCATAAACCAAGGTTTCTAGAGCAGCAACCGACATTAAGATACCCAAGAAAAATAAGATACTCGACATTTCAATCCGTGAAAGCGCTTTATGAGCCGAATATAAATGTTTGCGCTCTTCGGTAAAATCGTCTTCGGGATGAACATATTCTGAAACAAGCCAAACTACGCCTAGGGCTAACATCATTCCTAAATAAGGTGGTAAATGGGTTAAAGTTTTAAAAATGGGGACAAAAATAATCATCCCTAATCCTAAAAGAAGGATGGTTTTACTGCTTAACAAAGTTTGAATTTCTTCACTTTTTTTATCTTCTTCAATTTTTACATTTCCCTTAAAAGCAGGTACAAAAATACTCGCTAAAATTAAAGGAACAACTAAATTAACAACAGATGGTAAAAATATGCGTTCTATAAGATGCATTGCTGAAGTTCGTTTGCCAATCCATAACATGGTAGTGGTAACATCGCCAATGGGAGACCAAGCGCCACCAGCATTAGCAGCAATAATAATCATCCCTGCATACCACAAGCGGTCTTGCCTTACTTTTATTAATTTGCGCAACAGGGTAATAAGCACAATGGTTGCGGTAAGATTGTCAATAACTGATGAAAGAAAAAATGCCAAAATGGCAATAATCCATAGCAATTGTTTTTTACTTTTGGTTTTTACGGCATTTTTTAAAACATCGAAACCACGGTGAAGGTCAATAATTTCTACAATGGTCATTGCACCAATTAAAAAGACTAGTATTTCGGCTGTTTTGCCTAGATGATGTAATAATAAATTTGTAAAGCCCTCCTCTGTTTGCTCGTCAATTACGCCGTTAAGAACTGAAAACACCTTTTCGTTAACATCAATTAAAGTAAACCACCCTTGATGGAAGCCAATGGCTAACAAAGCCCACATAATTGAAGCCATCAATAATGCCGGAACTGTTTTATCTAATTTTAATGGATGCTCTAATGTGATAGTTAAATAACCTATCACAAAAATGAGGATGATTACTGAAGTCATAATTTTATTTAAATTTTCGCTAAATATATAAAATAAATTTTCAAATTAATGTGGAATCTACTCAACCTACTTACAAATTTTATTAACTACTTTATTTTAAATTTTGAGATTCTGTTTTATCGTTTTAAAGAAATAACAAAAACTTTATGTAGTTTTGAGTTTTGCTAAAACTTGTGATATGACCTTAATAAAAAATAAAAATACACCAATAAATTACGCAATTGTATCTACCAAAATCGCTCAATCAGGTATTACAAATATTGGCAAAGCTTCTATTAGAGAATTGGTTAAGCTGGTTAATGATATTGAAGCAGATACCAAATCAAAATTTATAAGAATGGAAATGGGCGTACCCGGTTTAATGCCGCCACAAATAGGAACTGATGGTGAAATTAAAGCCTTAAAAGCTGGTGTTGCCTCAAAATATCCTATGATTGACGGCGTGCCTTCATTAAAAACCGAGATTGCTTTATTTGTTAAAAACTTTTTAAATATCACTGTCAATAAAAACAATTGCATCCCCACAGTGGGTTCTATGCAAGGCGGATTTGCTGCTTTTTTAATGCTCGGCAAACTAAATCCTGCCAAAGATACTGTACTATTTATTGACCCAGGTTTTCCGGTTCAAAAACAACAACTCGATGTGTTAAATCAAAAATATGAAACTTTTGATGTTTATAATTATCGCGGAAACGCACTAAGAGAAAAGCTAGAATCTTATCTGTCAAGGGGAAACTTTAACAGTCTCATTTATTCAAACCCCAACAACCCGTCGTGGATATGTTTTACAGATACTGAATTGCAAATTATAGCCGAATTAGCTGAAAAATATGACCTAGTGGTGATTGAAGATTTGGCTTATTTTGCAATGGATTTTCGCAAGGATTATTCAAAACCCGGACAAGCCCCTTATCAACCCACTGTTGCCAATTATACCGACAATTGGATTTTGTTAATTTCGAGTTCGAAGGCCTTTTCTTATGCCGGACAGCGCGTGGGAATGATGGTTGTTAGCGATGCTTTATTCGCTCGAAAATATGAAACGCTAAATCAACTATTTGAAAATCCTTTGTTTGGTTATAATTTAGTTTACAAGGTTTTATATGCTTTATCTTCGGGCGTTACGCACTCTGCTCAATACGGTTTAGCGGCGCTTTTAGAAGCTGCAAATAAGGGCACTTTCGACTTTGTTTCGCAAGTAAAAATCTATGGCGAACGCGCCAAAGTGATGAAAAAATTATTTACAGATAACGGATTTACCATTGTTTATGATAAAGATGAAAATCAGCCTTTAGCCGACGGCTTTTATTTTACTTGCGCATATAAAAATATGACTGGAACCGAATTGCTAGAGCGCCTTTTATATTACGGCATTTCAGCTATAGGACTTGCCATTACCGGCAGTGAACACACTGAAGGCATTCGCGCCTGTGTTTCGCAAACTCAAGCGTTTCAGTATAAAGATTTAGACTTTAGATTACATCAATTTAATGAAGATTTTGGGCAAGCTTAAACTTTAATCCATTTATATTAAAATATTATAATTATGAACATCCCCGAAATTCCGAATCTTATCAATTACGCCATTCCCTTTTTTATCTTGTTAATCATTTTAGAAATAGTGGTTTCTGCTAAAATAAACCTTAAAACCTACCAATTTAAAGACGCTGCTACCTCAATAACAATGGGCTTGGGTAACGTATTTATTGGCATTATTTCAAAAGGTTTGGTATTTGGTTTGTTGCTTTATATTTATAACCATTACAGTATTTTTAAAATTCCTTTTACTTGGTGGGCTTGGCTTTTGTTGGTTTTTGCCGATGATTTTACCTACTATTGGTTTCACCGCATCAGCCATGTGAGTCGTTTTTTTTGGGCATCACACATCATTCACCATTCGTCGCAACACTATAATTTAAGCACAGCTTTGCGCCAAACTTGGACGGGAAATTTCACCTCTTTTGTATTTTGGCTGTGGCTGCCCTTTATTGGATTTCATCCTTTGATGATTCTCACACAAATGTCTATTAGTTTGTTATACCAATTTTGGATTCATACCGAAACTATTGACAAATTGCCAACTTGGTATGAAGCAATTTTTAACACACCGTCACATCACCGGGTTCACCACGCAACAAATCCGCAATACCTTGACCGCAATCACGCAGGAATATTTATTATTTGGGATAAACTTTTCGGAACTTTTGAACCCGAAGTAGAAAAACCAATTTACGGACTTACGAAAAATATCAACAGCTATAATCCGCTATATGTGGCTTTTCACGAATGGATGGCTTTATTTAAGGATAGCTTTACCAGCAAAACAAGCCTTTTAAAACGTTTTCAATATTTTGTTAAACCTCCCGGATGGCGTCATGACGGCAGTGGACAACTTTCGTGCGATATGCGAAAAGCTTGGGAGCAATCAACAACTAAACTGACTTAAATGATGGTTTAAATGTTTATAGGTCAATTCACTCCATTCGCTTGACGTTAATCTTCCAAAAAAAGGATGTAATTTATTTTCAAAAAAAGCGCTGCCTTTTTCATGAAATTTTTTAAGGTTACTAGTTAAGCTTTCCTTTTCTTCTTCAATAGACCTTGGAAATTCTTCAAAAAGTATTTTCGAAGATTTG
>PFPU01000007.1:6975-7870 GCA_002793215.1 Flavobacteriales bacterium CG_4_10_14_0_2_um_filter_35_18 | reverse complement strand
TTTTTATTGCCCAAAGCCACTTTGTTTTTGGCAACGGTTCCTGTAACGCCCATTCCTGCCACCGCCTCAAAATCATCAACTTTAATTAGTGCTGTTTTTGAATCTTTGGCGTAATTTACAACGGCTTGCGCCAATGGATGTTCGCTGTATTGGTTTAAGGAGGCAATTTGCTGCAATAAACTAGCTGAATCCCCTTTCAAAGCCACCACTTTTTCAACGGATGGTTTTCCTTCGGTTAGCGTTCCTGTTTTGTCGGTAATTAAAACAGTTACTTTGTTCATCGTTTCGAGCGCTTCTGCATTTTTAATTAAAATTCCGCTTTGGGCACCTTTGCCAACCCCAACCATAACGGACATAGGCGTGGCCAATCCCAAAGCGCAGGGACAAGCGATAATCAATACGGCAACGGCATTTACAAAAGCATAAACCATCGCAGGTTCAGGTCCGAAATATGCCCAAACAACAAAGGTGATGATAGAAACTCCTACCACAATGGGTACAAAATATTTAGAAATGGTGTCCGCCAATTTTTGGATGGGCGCTCTGGACCGGCTGGCGTCGCTCACCATTTTTATAATTTGTGACAACAGGGTTTCCGATCCCACACGTTGGGCTTTCATCACAAAAGATTTTGTGCCGTTGATGGTGCCCGAGCTTACCTTGTCGCCAACTGTTTTATCAACGGGTATTGGCTCTCCGGAAATCATAGATTCATCGATGCTGCTGCTTCCTTCTTCAATGACGCCATCAACAGGAATTTTTTCACCCGGTTTAACGCGCAATAAATCGTCTTTTTTGATGGCATGGATGGATACAACTTTATCTTCGCCATCCACCACTAAAGTAGCTTCAGAAGGTGCCAGTTTTAGCAATTCTTTGATGGCGCCGCTGGTTT
>PFPU01000007.1:0-6872 GCA_002793215.1 Flavobacteriales bacterium CG_4_10_14_0_2_um_filter_35_18 | reverse complement strand
TTCCTGCGGAAAAACATTGGGAAATAAAAGAGCGACAATGCTAAACAAAAATGCGGCTCCCGTTCCTATGCCCACCAAGGTAAACATATTTAAATTCCAGGTAATAATCGATTTCCATGCACGTACATAAAATAGCCAGCAAGTATAGAAAACGATGGGAAGTGTTAAAACAAACTGTGACCAATCCCAATAAATTTGTGGCATTAGCTTCATCAGCGGATTTGAAGGAAGGTGCATCGACATAGAAATTAGAAATACCGGAATTGCAAAAATGAGCGATAGCTTCATTTTTTTGAGCAACTTCAAATAGGTTTTGTCTTCTGCGCTTTCTGTTGGTTCCATCGGCACCAAATCCATGCCGCAAATGGGGCAAGAGCCTGGTTCGTCTTTGACAATTTCGGGGTGCATCGGACACGTATATTGTGTTGCGCCAACCGCTTTTGGCTGTTCAATTAAATCCATCCCGCAAACCGGACAATCGCCGGCCTTGTCGTAGGTTTTTTCGCCTTCACAGTGCATCGGGCAGTAAAACACACCGTTTCCGTCTTTTATGGGTTGAATGGCGATTGGTTTTTTTGTTTTTTCGTTGGCGCTATTTGCATCAAAATCTGTAATGGTATAATGCAATCCTGCTTTCAAAAATTCTTGCTGCAAGGTTTCTGTTGCAATGTGCTTTTCCATTTCAACTTCCGCTTTAGCTTCTTCTAAATTTACTGTCGCTTTAAAAACGCCTTTAATATTGTTTAAGGTATTTTCGGCATTGGTTCTACAACCATTGCAGGTCATTCCGGTAATTTTATAGGCGTGTTTCATCATAATCTATTTTATGGTTTAATTCTATATTTATCCTTTTTGCCCTTTCTAATTTTAAGATTATAACGCATTAATTACTTTTTGCAACTTAGCTCTAATTTCATTGGCAATAGGTGTGAGTTCCCCATTTTCTATTGCTTGCATAGAGGCGGCAGGATCAACTGCAGAAACTTCAACCAAACCGGCTTCTTTTTCCTGTACAATGACATTGCAAGGCAACATTGTACCAATTTTATCTTCTGCCAATAAAGCTTTGTAGGCATAAGGCGGGTTGCAAGCGCCAAGAATTTTGTAATTATAAAAATCTACATCCAATTTTTTCTTTAAAGTGGCTTTAATGTCAATTTCTGTTAATATTCCAAAGCCTTCTTCTTTTAATGATTCTGTAACTTTTTGAATGGCTTCATCAAAGGTTACGTTTACGAGTGATTTTGAGAAATAGTAATTCATGTGATTTAATTTTAATTTAATTCAATTTTTTACTCTTTAGTTTTTAAAAATCTAAAGTTAGGAAAATGTCCTATAAATTAGCTATGAAATTTTTGTAAAAACTCAAATTTTAATTCAAGCTTTTTAAAGGTGTAAAACTTTAAAATTACATTGATTTATAGGTCTGTTTTACACTGCCACAAGTTGTCATATTGCCACTAAAATAAGGGTTTACAATTTGTTCTGAATTCGAAAACCAATAAGCGCCTTCGCCATTAGCCATGGGGCAAAAGTTTTTATAAATAGTTCCTTTTGAGACATGATCTTTGATAAGTGGCTCGAATGCAACGGTTAGTGCAGCAAACAATTTGCGTTGTTCTTCAATATTTTTAGCCTTACTTAAATTGGCAGCTATTACCGAGGCTTCAGGAGCTTTTCCATAAGTTTTTAAAATGCCTATCAACATCTTTGAAGCCATTTGCACTTTTTTAATATCGTCTTTAAACAAAGCTTCTTTTATCATTGAATAATGCATATAAGCTTTGTTTAAGTTGGCGTTGTTTAGCATAACTGCCATTTCTTTTTGTTGTGTCACATTGCCCCCATTGTGGTTCATATTCATCATATTATGGTCGTGTTGACCAAAAGTTAAACTTGATAAACTCATTGCAATTGCTGCAAATAAAACGGATTTTAAATTTAATTTTTTCATACTATTATGGTTTTAAATTGTTTTTTTTTATGATTTGTTATTTGTTATTTCAATTATTCATGTTTTTCATTTCTTCATCGCTCATTTTCTTTTTAGTATCCGTTTTCTTTTTATCGCCTCCCATATCCATTCCCGGCATAGAATTGCCTCCGCCATTGCCTTCCGGGCTCATCATGCTTGGCCTGCCAGAAAGTTGCACCGCGGCATCAACCGTAAAGGTTCCGTTGGAAACAATTTCTTCTCCTGTTTCCAATCCGTCTTTTACGATGTAAGAATCTCCAAGTGCCGGTCCTAAAGTAATTTCACGCATTTTAAATCCGGAACCCTGTTTCACATATACCACCGAACGTTTTCCGGTCCACAATACGGCCGATTTGGGAATTACCATTTCTTGGGAATCCACTTTTCCAATGTCATTTTTCACAACCCCAGAAGCGAACATCTCTGGTTTTAGCCTCCCGTCTTTGTTGTTCACCTCCACACGGGCTGAAGCCACGCGGGTTTGGGAATTAATCAACGGATCGATAAAACTTATTTTCCCCTTGAAGGTTTCCCCAGGAAATGAATTGACGGTATATTCAATGTTGCTGCCTGCCTTAATCCACGCGAGTTCACTTTCGTACAAATCAAATAGCACCCAAACTTTGGAAAGATCCGAAATTTCGTAAATAGGCATTCCGCGCTCAACATAATCGCCCAAATCCACCATTTTTTTGGTTACCACGCCGTTTACGTCGGCACGGATGGAAAATCGCTGAATGGGTTTTTTATTGGCAAGAATTTGATTGATTTGCGCTTGTCCTATTTTCCAGTTTCTTAGCTTTTCTTGCGCGGCTTCAAACAATTCCGGCTGGCTTTCCTTGATGTTTGCCGCTTGCAGCAATTCTTCTTGAGCAGTCACCAATTCAGGTGAATAAACTGTCGCCAATGTTTGTCCGCGTTCAACTTTTTCACCGGTAAAGTTGGTGAAAATTTGTTCAATTCTTCCCGGAATATGGGTAGATTGTGAATAGGCATTGCGTTCGTCAATTTGCACTTTTCCGTTCAATCTTATCTCTTTGGTTGCATTGCCTGAGCCAACAATCATCGTGGTGATATTGGCCAATTTTATGGCGTCTTCACTCATTTGAAAACTGTCGGGGTCAGTGCCTGCACTTGCCGTTAAAGGAATTAAATCCATTCCGCAAATAGGGCAAAGGCCAGGCTCATTCTTTCTGATTTGTGGATGCATCGAACATGTCCAAATTTCCTGATGATCTGTTGATTCGATGGTTTGATGGTCTGATGCGGTTTTATCAGATGGTTTTATAAACCATCCAGCCATTAAACCGATAAATAATATGGATAGACCAATGAATATGTTTTTTTTATTTTTCATTTTTTCTGTTTTTTATAGAAGAAGAAATAATTTTGGAAAGAAGTTTTTTGATGGATAAAATCTTCAAAAGTAATTCCTCAGGATTTGGATAATTTGGACTTTTTTCGCACAACAATAACCAGTATTCTGTTTCATCTGCTTCCTTCATAGCGATAACACATTTGGAAATAAAATCATTTCGGCTATGGGCATTCTGTGCTTCCCTAATATTGGCTCCAATGGAAGTTCCCGATTTCAACAGTTGTCTTGAAATAACATACTTTTTTTTGTTTTCCAATACTTCCGAAAATTCAATTATTGCTAATGCAAAATCAAAACTCAGTTCTAATATTTCATTTTTTTGTTCCATTTTTTTAATTGTTTAAACATTTAATCAAACTATCATATAATCATATAATTGTACCATCAAATCATTGAACCATCAAATAATCCAACTTGGCTTGCGCCGTAAATCCGTTTTTTATCGCCTCCACCTTTTGGGTTTGCAGCATTAAGATGTCTTGGTTCATTTGTAAAACCTCTTCAAAATCTATGGTGGCATTGCTAAACCCGGATACCAGCAATTTATTTGCCTGTTTTGAACTCACCAGTTGTTTTTCGTATAAACCAATGAGTTGTTCTGCTTTATTAAGATTGTAAACCGCCATTTCATAAGCGCTTTGCAGTTCATTTTTTTGGACTTCCTGTTCCTGTTCCATGCTGCTTGCCATAAATGCAGCTTCTTTTTTGGCGGCATTGTATTTTTTTCTGAAAATTGGCAAGGTCACGGTGAGCATTGGCATAATGGCATCTTGGCCGTTCATTTCCGGATTTGCATCCGTGCGTTTGGATATAATGGAATAATCAATTCCCAAACCAAGCATTGGCAATCCTTCTTTTTGAGCCACTATTTGCTGCATTTCATAAGATTCTTTTTGCTTTTCCAAACCAATTACGCTGGGATGGTTTTTAAATAAATCTTCTGAATTCAGCAAAATTTCAGGTTTTTTAAACAGCAGCGTATCTTGCACTTGTACAGCTATTTCAGGCTCCCTGTTCAGCATTAAATTAAATTGGGTCTCCAAAGGTTTCATCATTTCTTCAAGCAATTTAATCTCTGTAATCGCAGCTTCTCTTTTAATGTCCACTTTAATCACATTTACCATAGGTGCATTTCCACTTTTGAAACGGCTTAACGACAACTCACGGTAGGAATCCAAGATTTTTAAATTTTCTTCTTTAAGTTGAATGGTTTTGTCAAGTGCATACAATTCGGCATAAACCGATTTTATGTTGAAGAACAGTTCATTCCGCAGGTTTAAATAATTCTGAAACTTGGCTTCGGCCATTAAAACGGAAGCGTCTTCTTTTGCCTGAAGCGTGCCAAACCACGGGAACATCTGCATCAATGAAAATTTGGCTTCTTGCTTTCCTATACGGGTTTCAATCATTTGCCCAAAAGCGCTCATCGTCAAAGAAGGATCCGGCAAACTTGAAACTTGAGGCGCTTTTTGCATTGCCGCATCAAATTGCGCGTAAGCCGATTTCAATTTCGGATTGTTTTTTGCCGCGGTTTGTAAATAGGTATCTAAAGTTTGTGCACAAGCCTGATAACTATTTATTCCAAAGAATAAAAGGACAAAGAAAATGCCCCCCAATCCCCTAAGAGAAAATTTGAGCTGGTTTTTAAATATTTTTATTGCATTATACATAGGATATTTTCTTTTAAATTATTGAACTTCATTTGAGTTATCCTCTTGAAGGAGTTCTGGTGACTGGCTTTTTTTTACCACATTTTCCCTCCAAATTGCCTGCAATACCGGAACCACAAAAATGGTCATTATCTGAATCACCATTCCCCCAAAAATTGGGATAGCCATTGGCACCATAATATCGGCTCCTTTTCCGGTGGATGACAATACCGGCAAAAGCGCAATAATGGCCACTGCGGCAGTCATCATAGCCGGGCGAACTCTTTTTGACCCGGCTTCCATCACGGCATCACGAACTTCTGAAACGGTTTTTGGATTTCGTTTTTCAAAAACATCGTGAATGTAAGTTCCCATTAAAACGCCGTCATCTGTCGCAATTCCAAAGAGGGCTATAAATCCAACCCAAACCGCCACACTCAAATTGATGGTGTGCATTTGAAACAAATCGCGCATATTTTCTCCGGAAAGCGAAAAATTCATAAACCAAGGCTGGCTATAGAGCCAAATCATAATAAATCCGCCTGAAAAAGCCACAAATACGCCCGAAAAGTGAATAGAAGAGGCAATAATGGTTTTAAATTGAAAATACAGCAACAGAAAAATTAGCACCAAACTAATTGGAACCACAATGGCCAATCTTTTAACGGCGCGTACCTGATTTTCATAATTTCCGGAAAATTTATAACTCACGCCCGCCGGGACTTTTAATTCACCCGAATCTATTTTTTTCTGAAGGTAATTTTGGGCATCATTCACAACGTTCACTTCAGCAAAACCATCGCGTTTGTCGAAAAGCACATAGCCCACTAAAAAAGTATCTTCACTTTTTATCATTTGCGGACCGCGCACATAATTCAATTTTGCCAATTCCCCCAGCGGAATTTGGGCGCCGCTTTTAGTTGGCACGAGTATTTTTTTAATGCTTTCGGGATCATCTCGCAATTCCTGTGGATAACGCACCCGAACAGGAAAACGTTCCCTTCCTTCAACTGTGGTGGTTATTTCCATCCCGCCAATGGCGGTTTCCATGGTTTTTTGCACATCTTCAATGCTTAATCCATAACGGGCAATGGCATTTCTGTCGATCTCAATTTCCAAGTAAGGTTTCCCTACAGTGCGATCGGCAAAAACAGCTTCCGCTTTCACAGAAGGCACTTCTTTTAAAAGTCCTTCCAATTGCAATCCAAATTCCTGGATGATTTGCAAATTTGGGCCATATACCTTTATGCCCATTGGCGCGCGCATTCCAGTTTGCAACATCACCAAACGGGTTTCGATAGGTTGTAGTTTTGGGGCAGAGGTAACGCCCGGAATATTGGTGGCTTTTACAATTTCATCCCAAATATCATCAGGGTTTTTTATATGTTCCCGCCAGTTTCTGTAATATTCCCCGTCTTCATCTTCAATCAGGTTTTCTTGGGAAACTTTTTTATAGATGGCTTCTTCGTTGCTTAAAGTATCCCCCGATTTCAAAATAAACCGATTGTTTTTATCCACTTTAAACGCTATAGGTTGCCCATCGCCATCAAGGATGTATTTCGGTTTGTAATTAATGATATTTTCATACATAGAAATAGGCGCAGGATCCAAGGCACTTTCAATTCTGCCCAATTTTCCTACTGAAACTTCCACTTCAGGAATAGCCGTAACGGCTATATCGAGCTGTTGCAAGGTTTTTTTGGAGGCTTCAATTCCAACATGGGGCATTGAAGTTGGCATCAGCAAAAAGCTACCTTCATTTAAAGCTGGCATAAATTCTTTTCCAACTCCCGGAAAAATTGAAGTTGGCATCAGCAAAAAGCTACCTTCATTTAAAGCTGGCATAAATTCTTTTCCAACTCCCGGAAAA
>PFPU01000107.1 GCA_002793215.1 Flavobacteriales bacterium CG_4_10_14_0_2_um_filter_35_18 | reverse complement strand
ATCTTCAATTTTAGGGCAATGCTCTTCCAAAATACCCTCGGCAGATTGGTCTAATCGATTGCTTAAAAAACCTCTTCGTTGAGCCATATGATAAAATGCTCTTCCTAATTCAAATAAATTAGCTTTTCCTTTACTTGCTTTATCTCTAAATAAATATGGATTAATATTTTGGTCATCATCCGTTTTTAACCACTTCAAAAATTCATCATTTAAAGGATATTCTTTAAATCCTGATTTTCTCCACGCAACAACCTCGTCAACACCTAAAGGACACATATTGTTTAATGCCAATACTTTTAATGTTTCGTATTTTCTAAGTTTTCTACGAAACTTGATTTTTCTGGCACTTCTAAAACCTGTTCTTTCAGCAGCACGTGAGCTTTCTACCCCTTTTTCAGATTTAACCCCTTCAGAAAATATCCTAACCCCTTTATCAACTAAAGAAAAATCCGTTCCGTCTTTTTCCACCACAGCCCAGCCAATGCTATTTGTTCCCAAATCAAGTCCTAATATTTTTGTCATTATATTTAGATTTTATATTGTTTTTTTATTTAACTTTGTGTCAGATTAAAAATACTCTAATCTTTAATCTTATCACAATAAGGCTATATGCCGTAGGTGAAAACCTTTAGTCCCGCTTCGGTGGGACTTTTTTTTGAGGGGAATTTTAGTTTTAAATCCTACCCGTTTAAAACTTGCATAAAACTATAAATAAATTTTTAAACGAGTATTAATAAATCGCAAATTATTTTTAGAAAATTTTTAAGAAATAGGTATTAAAACATGTTAGGTTTAGGCTTTTAAACCTAATCGGTTTATATGCCCATTGGCTGAACCGCACAATTTTGCGGTTTTAGAATTTTAATAAGCAATTGAAAAAAAACCTGTTAGGTTCACACCTATTGAAATTGGGTAAAAAAAAAGAAAAATTAAATAAAGCGCACACCGGTTGGCGTCAATTCAATAAGTTTTAATTTATATAAATGGCCAAGGCTTCTTTTAAAAGCCTTTTTGCTTAAGCCAACTTGTTGCTTTATAAGTTCAGGATCGCTATTATCATTGAGGTTTAAAAAGCCATCATTGTTTTTTAAAGCCGATAACACCATATTTGTGTTGATATCAATGCTATTGCGGTAGCCAAGTGGCTCAAGCAGTAAATCTATTTTGCCATCCTCGCGAACTTGCTTAACATAGCCTTTTAAACAATCGCCGGTTCTAACATTTTTAAAGAGGTCGGAGTTGAAAATTAGTCCTGAATAGCGGTTATTAACGATGGCTTTCATTCCCAAATCGGTTTTATTCATCAGCAATAAATCAACTTCATCTCCAATTTCTAGCGCAACGTCTTTATCTATAAAATAATGGTCGATTTTAGTAGTGCCAATTAGACGATTGGTGCGCTCATCTTTAAGCACATAAACTATATAAAATTCATTAGCTTCCATCTTTTCGTGCTGAAAAGCAAAAGGCACCAACAAATCTTTTTCTAAACCCCAATCGATAAAAGCGCCTATTTTATTGACTTCCTTTACTTGTAAATAAGCAAATTCTTCCAATTGCACCTTTGGCATAAAAGTAGTTGCTACCAGTTTATTGCTTTTATCGTGGTAGATAAATACGTCTAATTCCGCATCTATTTCAAGTTTTTTTGAAAGGTATTCGTTTGGTAAAAACACCTCATTAGCTTCATCATCAGCAAGATAAAAACCCGAACGATCTGTTCGCGTAACTTTTAGCCGATTTGTTTTTCCAATTTCCATAATTTTTTGCGCATTAAGTTTAGGGAAAGCATGCTCATTTAGGCGGTTCTATTTTCTTTTTAGGAGGCATAGGTCCACGGAGGTGGATGATTAATCCGTTTAAAAAATTGCGCAAAATTTGGTCGCCACATTCCATATATTTTGGATGGTCTTCGGCTCTAAACATGGCTCCTAGTTCGCTTTTGGTAAGGTTAAAATTTACCAATTTGCAAATTTTGATAATATCGTCATCGCGTAATTTATGTGCGACTCTAATTTTTTTAAAAACATCATTATTTGACAGTCCCATACCGCAAAGTTAAGCTTTTTTGATTTGACATTTTATTTAACTTTTGAGCTTTTTTATGAGTGCCTCAACACAGCGCTCGCCATCCATAGCTGCCGAAACAATGCCACCGGCATAGCCTCCACCTTCGCCACAAGGATATAAACCCTGAATTTGCGGATGTTCTAAAGTTTCGGTTCTCGGAATGGTTACGGGTGAGGATGTACGCGATTCAACGCCTACCACATTTGCTTCGGCGGTATAAAACCCATTCATTTTTTTACCAAATTCCATAAATCCTGCACGCAAACGTCCGCCTATCATCGTGGGTAATAAGGAATGTAAAGGCGCTGATTTTAATCCGGGTTGGTAGGAAGTTAGATTTAAATCGGTTGACAATCGCCCTTCTACAAAATCGGTTAAACGTTGTGCGGGGGCAATTTGACTGCGACCTCCGGCATTAAAAGCCAATTTTTCTAAATCTTTTTGGAATTCTAAACCGCGTAATTCGCCAAATTGTGCATATTTAAAAAGGTCTTTTTCGGCATCAATTTCAACTACAATACCCGAATTGGCAAAGGGATTATTGCGTTTAGAAGGTGACATTCCGTTGACAACGACTTCGCCTGGTGCCGTTGCCGCCGGCACAATAAATCCACCCGGACACATACAAAACGAGTAAACACCACGCTCTTTAACTTGATGAACCAAATTATAAGCAGCAGCGGGCAAAAGGGGATTGCGCGCGCCACGGCAATGGTATTGAATTTGATCGATAATTTGTTGTGGATGCTCAACACGCACGCCCATAGCAAAGGATTTTGCCTTTAAGGCAATATTTTTTTGAGCTAATAAATAATAAATATCGCGAGCCGAATGTCCGGTTGCTAAAATTACGGCATTCACAGTCATTTCATCGCCATTTTTTAGCTGTATGGCTTTTAATTTACCTTCATTAATAACAAAATCTACCACGCGACTTTCAAAATGAATTTCACCGCCAAATTTTAAAATGGTTTCGCGAATGTTAGCAACAATTCTCGGCAATTTATTGGTGCCAATATGCGGATGGGCATCGGTGAGAATTTGTTCGGTAGCACCGTGCGATACCAATAGTTCAAATATCCGTTTAACATCACCGCGTTTTAGACTGCGTGTATAAAGCTTTCCGTCAGAATAAGTACCTGCACCACCCTCGCCAAAACAATAATTTGAATCTTCATCAACCGTTTGAAACTGATTGATGGCGCGTAAATCGCGCCTTCTATTTTGCACTTCTTTACCGCGTTCGATAACAATTGGTTTAAAACCTAGTTCTAAACAACGCAAGGCCGCAAACATTCCGGCTGGACCAAAACCAATGATGTGAATGGGCTTTGCTTGCGAAACATCGCGATAATTAAAATGATAGGAAATGCCTTCGGGAGCCGATTGGTTGATATAAATTTCTAGTTTATAATTAAATACAATTGGAGATTTTCGAGCATCAATTGATTTTTTTAGAATTTTAATTCCCTTAATCGCTTGTGCATCAAGGTTTAAATATTTAGCTACTTTTTGCTTTAATAAGTCCTCATTGCCAGCTTCTTTAATAGAAATTCTGAAGTTTATCGCTCTAATCATACCGCAAAATTACGGAATATAAAGCTAGCTATAAAATGAAATTTAGAGAAAAGAAACGCTAACAAGCACACTTACCTTCGTTTGCCAAAAAGACGTAACAAATACAAAAACAAGTTAATAAAGTCGAGATACAATATTAATGCACCCATAATTGCTGCTTTGCGTACGTCATCTGAGCCGTCATCATCAACTGATGCGCCCATTCGTTTTATTTTTTGGGTGTCGTAAGCCGTTAAAGCTACAAAAATAAGAACGCCTAGATAAGTTACAATCCAATACAGCATTTCATTTTGGAAAAAGAAATTGACAACCGATGCGATAATTATTCCGATAAGGCCCATAAAAGCCATGTTGCCAAGGCTGGTCAAATCTTTTTTGGTATAATAGCCATACAAACTCATCGCGCCGAAAGTGCCCGCTGTAATATAAAAAGTTGAAGCTATAGAAGCATTGGTGTAAATCATAAAAATTACCGACATGGTCAAACCGTTTAGGGCGGCGTAAATTAAAAAAACCAAGGTTGCTGTTTGTGCCTCAATTTTATTGATGACGGATGTTAAATAAACAACCGTTAACAATTCGCTGATAATGAGCGCATAAAACGCCCACTTGTTGCCAAAAATGAGTTGTGAAACTGCCGGCGTTGCAGCTGCCCAAGCGGCAACAATACCTGTGATGATGAGCGCTCCCGACATCCAAGCGTAAACTCTGGTGATAAAATTTGCTTGCGCAACTACTATTTGGTCTTGTGAAATTTGGTTTGAGTCCATGGTTGTTTTAGTTTTTAAAATCCAAAAATAATCATTTTTATACGATTGGCAAAGTGCCTAAATTTTTTACATTACGCCGAATTTCGGCTGGCATTAATATTCCCAAATAACGAACGCGTAACCATGCGTTCATAAATAGCTATTAATTCCTTGTCTATTTTTTCTTCTTTTTGCAGCGATTGAATTTTGAGCAAAGCATATTGCTGAATGGTCAAAAGCGGTAAAACAATGCTTTCGCGGATGTTAATTGAGGCTTTGCCTTCGGGATTGTTTTGCATCAAAACTTCATAACCTGTCAGTTTTAAAATCAGCTGTTTAGTAGTTTGGTATTCTTGAAAAATTAGTTTCCAAAAGTCACCAAATTCTTCATCTTTAGCCATATAAGCCGTTAATTGAAAGAATGATTTTGTTAATGCCATCATGCTATTTTTTATGAGTGCTTTAAAAAAATCGGAATCTTTATAAAGTTGTATCAATAAATCAAAATCACCTTTATCGTCATATTTTTTTAAGGCAGCCCCCACGCCATAAAAACCGGGAACATTTTGTTTTAGCTGACTCCATGAGCCTACAAAAGGGATGGCGCGCAAATCGGCAAAATTAAGCTTGTCAGCATTTGAACGTTTGCTGGGGCGACTTCCAATATTGGTTTTGGCATAATATTTTAAGGTGCTCATACGCTCTAAATAGGGCAAAAATTTTGGATGATTTTTAAAATCTACGTAAGCCTGATAACTGGTTAATGCCAAATCATTGAGTATTTTGGTGTTTTTATCAGATAACTTATTAGTGGTTTTACTAAACAATTTATTGGCAATTCCAGAACTCAATAGCTGCTCAATATTGTAACGCGAAGAATTTAAAGTGCCAAAATTTGAACTAATTGTTTGACCTTGAACCGTTAATTGTATTTCCTGATTTTCAATACTCGGGCCTAAAGAGGCATAGAATTGGTGCGTTTTTCCACCACCACGAGCGGGTGGTCCACCACGCCCATCAAAAAAGATGACCGTAATGCCATACGTTCTTGATAAGGCGGTCAAGCTTTCTTTAGTTTTAAAAATAGACCAATTTGCCATTAAATAGCCACCGTCTTTTGTGCCATCCGAAAAGCCCAACATAATGGTTTGTTTGTTGTTTCGGTGCGCTAAATGTGCCCTATAAGCGCTATTTTGATAGAGTTCTGCCATCACTTTGGCGGCATTTGTTAAGTCGTCTATTGTTTCGAAAAGCGGAATAATATCAACCCTCAAATTGTTTTTAAAACCACATAAGTTGAACATGGCAAAGGTTTCCATGACGTTTAAAGCCGTTTGATTATTGCTGATAATATAGCGGTTTGCACCCTGTTCTCCATTGTTTAGTTGGATGGTTTTAATGGCTTTTATAGACCCTAACGTTTTATAAACCATATCATCATTAAACAAGTTTAAATCAACATCTGCAAAAACTTGAGACAGTATTTTTATTTGCTCAGCTTCGGCTAAAGTCAAATAATTTTTTGGAAATAAATCTATATTATTATCCGATAAGCTCTTAACCAAACTTTCAAAAACTTCATGATGCACGCGGCTATCTTGCCGGATATCTAAGGTAGCAAAATGGTAACCAAAAAGGTTGACTTTATTGATAAAATCAGTAATTTCATCAACGTAAAGTGATTGGTGATTGTTAATCAACAGCGCTTTTATTTGCTGTAATTTTTCTTTAAAATCGGCTAAAGGAATCATCGTGTTCACCTCTAGGTTTGTAGAATTTTCAAATAAAAGATGCTCCAATTCTTTAACATGATCATAAACACCTGCAAAAGTTAATTTGCGTTTTAATATGCGCATATCGCGATAATACCTTTTTAAAATTGTCTGTTTTAAACGTTTAGCAACTTGAATTGTAATTTTGGTCGTAACAAACGGATTTCCATCGCGGTCGCCACCAGGCCAAAATCCTAAATTGATAATGTCATTCTCAATTGGCTGATTTTCAAAAATATTGCTTTGAAGGTAATTGTATATTTCGGGTAGCGATTTGTAAAATACATTTTCTAAATACCAAATTAAGCTGACCGCTTCTTCAAAAGGGGTTGGCTTTTCGTGTTTAAAAAAAGGAGTCTTGCCAAGTTGCGCTAATAATTTATTAATACGCAATAAATCATTCTGTTGGATAGCTTCAGTTAAATCGGTGATGATGCCCAAAACCGTTCCGGGATAAAACTGTGTGGGATGTGCTGTTAATACAATTCTGGTTTTAAAATGCGCTAAATAATTTTTTAACGCGTCGGTTTTTTGTTCTAAAACGGCCGTTTCTTTACTGTTTCTCAAGGTGCCAATGCCATCCATATTATTGACCACAGCAAAAGCAGAATCTTCAACAGCATCAAATAATACTACCTGGCGTTCAATATATTGGATAAACTTAAAGAGCATATTTATTTTGTCCTTTTCGGAGCTGTCATTTCGATAAGTTTCAAAGAAACGCGCAATAATTTGGGTTGGATTGTCACCCTTTTCGTATCCATTTTTACACAATTCATGAAATAAGGGCAATAACACACCCGTTTTGCTAATTGCATCAAAAGGAAGTGTCATAAAAATACTATTGTAAATCTGATATTTAGCTAAAACATTTTCGTTAAAACGTTTTAATTTTGGCAAAGTGGACATTTTTTTTAAATTAAGTTCGAAAGCTACAAAAGCTTTAGATGCGTAGTCGAAATATATCGTATAATTTACGAAAACGTTTGCAGGATTTTTTTGTGCTGTGCTTTTTGCTCTTTGATATTTTAGTAATTATCCACATCAATGATAAAGCGAACCGATTTAAATTCGCTTATAGCCAAAAAGCGATCTTTAATTATTAGCAAGGCACGTTTAGAATTTTCTAATTGTTGATTTTTAGGAAATTTCAACAAAAAAGTCTTTGCATATAAATTTCGAATTCTAGGAATGGGTGGGTCACTTGGACCCAAAGCTTCATCTTTAAAAGTAATGGCAAATGATTTTGCTAACCATTCACTCGCATTAAAAAGCGTATGGGCGTTTTTATGTTTTAAAATAATTTTTACCAGTCTCACAAAGGGCGGATAGCGATGTTGCTTGCGTTCGCTCAACTGCTCTTGGTACATTTGCAAATAAGCATGCGCTTGAACTTGTTTTAAAATTTGATGAAAAGGATTGTAGGTTTGAATCACCACACGTCCATTTGAAGCACTTCTACCCGACCTTCCCGCAACTTGCTGCAAGAGTTGAAAACTGTGTTCATGTGCTCTAAAATCCGGAAAATTAAGCATACTATCCGCTTGCAAAACACCTACGAGTGTTACATTCGAAAAATCTAAACCCTTTGATAACATTTGGGTTCCAACTAATATTTTGGTGTTTCCTAGCTGAAAATCGTTGATAATTTTTTGATAGGAATATTTACCGCGCGTGGTATCAAAATCCATTCTGCCAATAGGCACCTCGGGCAATAACTCCTGTAAAGCTGCCACAATTTGTTCGGTACCAAAACCTTGAGTGGTTAAAGTGGCATTGCCACACGCTTTGCAATTAGTAACTAATGGTTCAGAATAGCCACAATAATGACACTGCAAACTATTTTTAAGTTTATGAAAAGTTAAACTCACATCACAATTTGGGCAATGTGGTACAACCCCACACGACGTGCAACTCATAATTGGCGCATAACCGCGCCTGTTTTGGAATAAAATTATTTGGTTTTGATTGCTCAATGCGCGTTTAATTTCCTCTAAAAGTTGGTTAGAAAAAAAACCATTCATTTGCTTCTTTTTATAGGTTTCTTTTAGGTTAATTAATTCAATTTTAGGTAGTAAACCATCGCCAAAGCGTTCGGATAATTCAACTAAAGCATATTTATTTTTTTGCGCGTTATAATAGGTTTCAATAGATGGCGTGGCACTTCCTAAAACAACCTTAGCTTGATGAATGCTCGCTAAAACAATGGCGGCATCACGTGCATGATAGCGGGGTGCAGGTTCAAATTGTTTGTAAGAATTTTCGTGTTCTTCATCTACAATAATCAATCCTAAGTTTGAAAAAGGCAGCAACAATGCCGATCGAGCGCCAATAATTATTTGTGCTTTTTCGGTATGGCCCATTAAATTCTGCCAAACTTCAACCCGCTCATTTAAACTGTATTTTGAATGAAAAACCGCTAAGGATGTACCAAAATAAGCTCGTAAGCGGATGATTAATTGAGTTGTTAAGGCTATTTCGGGCAACAAAAACAAGACTTGTTTATTTTGCTTTAAAGCCTCTTGGATTAGGCTTACATAAAGCTCCGTTTTTCCGCTCGACGTTACGCCGTGCAACAGACAAACATCATGTTTTAGAAATGCTTTTTTTAGGTGATTTAAAGCTACTTGCTGTGTTTTTGATAAGCTTTTTAACCCAACGGTTTCATCGCTATTTTGAATGCGATCTACGGGTTCATAAAAGACTTCAAAAAATTCTTTTTCGTGGAGTGCGTTTAAAACAGCTACTGAACTTTGTGCTTTTGTTAGTAAGTCATTAGCAACAAGGGTTTTGGTTCCTTTAGGATTCAAAGCAAAAAACTGCAAGATTAAGGCACTTTGTTTTGGAGCCTTTTTTAAATCGTTTAAAAAAGTATTTAAAGCGTTGCTATTGTGATATTTTGGATTGAGCTTAACGTACTTTTCTAGTTTTGGTTTGTACTTTTGATAAAGGGATTCTTTTAATTCAATAAGTCCTTTATTAAGCATTTGTTGGATAAAACCCACCACTGTTTTTCGCTGAATAATGTTGCTGATGTCGCTAATTTTTAATTCAGCTTGATGCTGCAAGGCTTCAAAAATTAGAAATTCACCATCGGTTAAAAGTGATTCATCATTAAATAGCTGATTTTTAACCACCAGCGTTTCACTCTCTAATAACAGAGCCGACGGAAGTGCCGCTCGCATCACTTCGCCCAAGGTGCAGCAATAATAAGCAGCAATCCATTGCCAATGTTGCAACTGTTTTTTGGTGATTATTGGCGATTTATCTAAAATTTGATAAATGGGTTTTGCCTGATAAGCTGTTGGCGCAAGCTGATGGCTATTTTCAACTATTGCCGTATATAATTTTGATTTACCAAAGGGCACAACAACCCGCATGCCAGGTGTTAATTGGCTTGCTTCTACATCCGTTATTTTATAGGTAAATAACTTTTGAAGCGGAATGGGCAAAATTACATCAATAAAAAGTTCCAAATGAATCTCGAATTTTAAAAGGTAAAAATAGGGATTCTTAATAGATTATATTTTAAAAATGACCTATATATTAAATATTAAAATTAAAAATCTATAAAATAAAGAAAGGCTGTTATACAAGCGCATAACAACCTTTCAAACCAAAAATCAACCAAATTTTTGACTAGACTTTTATTTTAGAGTGGTATTTTTTTAAGAACTTTTGTAATTTAGGATTAATAACATTTTGGCAATAAGGCTGCGATTTATTGTTTGAATAATAATCCTGATGGTAATCTTCGGCTAAATAAAACACGTTAAATGGTTTTACTTCTGTTACTATTTCCGAATCAAACACCTTTGCTGCCGTTAAGGTTGCTATTTCAAGCTCAGCTTCCTTTTTTTGACTTTCATTATGATAAAAAATCGCTGAACGGTATTGTGTGCCTTCATCATAACCTTGCCTGTTTAAAGTAGTCGGATTATGTGTTGAGAAAAAAACCGCTAACAGTTCTTTATAGCTAATTTTATTTGGGTCATAAGTGATGCGGATGGCTTCGGCATGTCCGGTTCTGCCTGTTACCACTTCGCGATAAGCAGGATTTTTAACAGTGCCTCCCGTAAAACCGGAAACAACCGATTTTACGCCATCTAGCTCCTGAAAAATTGCTTCGGTACACCAAAAACAGCCTCCTGCAAAAGTGGCGGTAGCAATTGAATTATTATAAGTGGTATTTAAGGTCATTTTTTTTGAGTTTTGAGCATGGATATTTATTAACGAAACGATTAAAATAACTATTATGCTGGCAATTTTATTCAATTTTATTTAAATTTTACTTCTAAGTCGCACGCTAAATTTCTACCTTACAAAAAAATAATAAATTTAATTTTTAATTAATCCTTGTGGGAATTGAACAAGGCTCTCTGCCCCATTTTTACTGATACTTGCCACACCAAAAAAATAATTGTCAATCACAATATTTTCTAGGGTAAATTTGTTGAGTTTCCCCACAAAACGGCTATTTTGCCATTGTGGCGAAGTGGTATCGCGCCAGTAAATTTTATATCCCAACAAGTCGTCATCAACAACGGCGTCCCAAGTTAAGGTGGTTGATGCTTGCACCGCACCGCCGATTAAAACATTTTTTGGCTTGGCTGTTGCCGAGGCTAATGAGGCTAATGTCAAACAATTAACAGCCGTCAGTTTTGCTGCATATTCAAAGTTTACCCCTTCTAAAACATCACCGTATTTGATGCCGTTTTCTATTCGGATATCTTGATGCTGGCGGTTGTAATTTTCGTGGGTTTCCATAATGCGAACGCCCGTAAATCCTAAATCATTAAACGGACGGTGGTGACCGCCTCTTCCAAATCGGTCGAGACGATAAATCATCATTGGTTTTAAATTGGTCATATAGGTTTCGGCTAAACGCGCAACGTAACGCGCTAATTGTCGCGATGCCCCATCTACTTCTCCACCGTAAAATCGCATAGCTCTTATTTCCTTTTCGGAGATTGTAGGCGAAATGGCTTCGGAAAAGATTCTGAAAGAGGTGTTATCTATTACACCATCAATACCTTCAATATTGCCAATCATATCATTATTTAAAACACCAACCAACTCCCAACCTTGTTCTTTAGCGAATTTTGCCAAACTGGTTCCGCCGTGAAGTCCTTGTTCTTCGCCCGATAATCCAACATAAATAATTGAAATCGGAAATTTATATTTGCTTAAAACCCTTGCCGCTTCAATGGTTCCTGCTAAACCGGTAGCATTATCATTAGCACCAGGTGAATCGGAAGTAGCGTTATTTGGATTAGATACTCTTGAATCAATATCTCCTGTCATTATTACATATTTATTTGGATATTTTGTGCCGCGTTGTATGGCTAAAACGTTGACAATCTCAACATCCTTGAAGATGCGTTTATCATCTTTTGAAACTAACGCTTTTTGGTAGCTCACCTCTAAACAACCATTACAATCTTTCGAAATTCTATCATAGGCGCTTTTTACCCAACGCCTTGCAGCGCCAATGCCTCTGGTTTTTGATATGGTATCTGATAAGGTGTGACGCGTTCCAAATCCCACTAAGGTGGTGATATCAGCTTTAATATGGTCGGCTTGCGGTGCAATGGCAATGTCAGTAAGCCTAGTCGAAATTTCGGTTTGCGAATAGGTTAACGTCGTCATTAAAAAGGCTAAAAGTAAAAAATTTAATTTCATGATGTTATGTTTTGAGTTATTTTAAAGTTTGAGATTTTGTATTACTTGGATGGTTTTTTCAACCATATCAAAGCTTACCCCTAAATGAGTTACCATTCTGAGCTTACCGCTTCCCATAGAGCTGATTAAGATATTTTTATCTGTCAGCGCCTGAATAAAGTTGTTTTCGTTAATCGATTTATCCAAATTAAAGATGATAATATTAGTTTCAATTGGTTCAACCTTACTTATATAAGCTGATTTTTTTAAGGCTTCACCAATATTTTTGGCATGAATATGATCAATAGACAAGCGTTTTATATTATGGTCAAGTGCATAAATGCCGGCGGCTGCCAAATAGCCAACTTGACGCATAGCGCCACCAAATAATTTGCGGATGCGATACGCTTTTTTAATATGCGCTTCACTTCCTAATAAAAGCGAGCCAATAGGTGCTCCCAAACCTTTTGAAAGACAAATTGAAATGGTGTCGAACAATTCACCATATTGTTTTGGCGTTTCATCTTTAGCCACTAAAGCATTAAATAAACGTGCGCCATCAAGGTGATAAGCCAACTTATGTTCTTGACAAACGCGCTTTATTTTTTTGAGTTCTTCTAAGTCCCAACAAGCGCCACCACCTTTGTTTGTTGTGTTTTCTACGGCTACTAAAGTTGTTTTTGCCAGATGAATATTTTCGGGATTGTTAATAGCTGCTTTTACTTGTTCGGCATTAAACATACCGCGATTGCCATCTAAAAGACAGCATGAAATTCCGGAATTAAAGGCCGCTCCACCACCTTCATAATTATAAACATGCGCCCATTTATCGCAAATCATTTGTTCTCCGGGTTGCGTGTGGATTTTAATTGCCGTTTGATTGGTCATGGTTCCCGAAGGAAAAAACAAAGCCGCTTCTTTGCCAAAGAGTTTAGCAATTTTTTCTTGTAGGATAATTGCCGTTGGATCGGCATTAAAAACATCATCACCCACTTTGGCATGCATCATAAAATCGAGCATTTCGGGCGTTGGAATGGTTACAGTATCACTTATTAAATTGACAATCATTTTATTGGTTATTGGTTATTTTTCTTTAGTCTTTAATTTAATCTTCCTCGCCAATAGGTGCGCCATCCGGTATTTTAGCACTCGGAATCAATTTGAATTCCCCTGGTTTTTCTAAATAACGCTTAATTTTATCAGCCATATCTTGGTCGTACATTTGTTGGATAGCTGTGGTTTTTCTGGTTTTTAAATACCTTGATAAGTCGTTTAGTTTAAATTTGACAATGGCATTCACTTGTGGATAAGTGTCCGATTGGCTTGCCAAATTAAACAAGTATTTCAAGGTTTCATAGTTAACAGTGTTCTGCAATTCTGTTTGATAAGCATTTGCTTGTTGTTTTTTAAATGTCTGATTTATCAATATTTCAAGCATTTCATCTAAACCTAATTGTTTTTGATTGGCACTTTTTTGTTGCACCAATCGCGTGGCACGTTCGGGATTTAGCAAGAGCGCTAAGCTCATTTCGGCAGCGGTTGATACAGCGCTTAAATCATCAAATACCAATCCGGTTTTACCATCAAAACTCTCTCTAGTTTTATCGTATCCAAAAGCCCTTGGCGGAAATAAATTGCGAATGGTTAGCGGAATTTCGAGTGTTTCAACTGACATACTTTGTATCATTCCGTTAAGGGCATCACGCTGGTCAGCAGCATCTACGGTTTTATTTGTAAAAATAGCACCGCCTTTTACGGCATAATTATAATCGACACCGCCAATTAATTTAACAACGGCTTCTACTTGGTAGCGGTGTAAAAAATAGAGCGGAACAAATACATCTTCTAAATTAGAAAATGGCTCGCCCGTTTTGATATTTGCAACCGAAAAATTTTGAATGGCAAATGCTCTCACATTAAAAAGTCGTTGCAATTCATTTGTGGCACTTGTTCCGTTATCCCATAAATGTGCAATTGGTGAAGCGCCACCAACGGGTCTGGCATCTCCATCTGTCAAATATTTAAATCCATTTTTTTCGGCATCATTCAGCAATTTTTGCAATTGTCCTGATTCGTTTGTTGGATATTCTGCGTAAGCATAAGTGACCACAATTTTATCCCAAGCACCGATTCCAGTTGAATAAGCCTGACTAAAATCTAATTTACCCTCCTTTAAGGTGGCATAAGGAAAAGGATAATCCATCACCGAAGCATGGCCGTTTACACTCGCCGCAAAATTGTGTGAAAAACCGAGTGTGTGCCCTACTTCGTGCGCTGCCAATTGACGAATACGCGCCAAAGCTAACTGCAGGGCTTCATTATCTTGAGAGTTGCCCTCCTTGTATTGCGCTTTTAAAGCCGAAGCAATTAAAAAATCTTGACGGATGCGCAAAGAACCGAGGCTCACGT
The DNA here is from genome assembly GCA_002793215.1 of Flavobacteriales bacterium CG_4_10_14_0_2_um_filter_35_18. Classification (GTDB taxonomy): domain Bacteria; phylum Bacteroidota; class Bacteroidia; order Flavobacteriales; family Flavobacteriaceae; genus CG1-02-35-72. The sequence continues at coordinate 58,219 of PFPU01000107.1, read as the reverse complement.
GTCCTTTTAAAATTTCACCTGTTCTTGGGTCGCTAATGCTCGCGCCATAAGACCAGCCACGTGTTGAACGGTGAACCCACTGAATAACATTATAACGCAAATCTAGCGGATCAGCCCCTTCGGGAAGTTCTTTTACAATAAATGCATTTTTAAATCCTGCAACTTCATAAGCTTGATTCCACCAGCTGGCTCCTTCAATTAAAGCCGACTTAACCGGTTCGGGTGCACCGCGATCAACATAGTAAATAATTGGTTTTATAGGCTCACTCATCTTTTCATTGGGATATTTTTTTTCTAAACGGTGGCGCATAATAAAGCGCTTTTCAATGCCTTCATTAATAGGTGTGGCATAATCAAAATAGGAAAAAGAGTAAGAGCCACTTCGGGTATCAAAAACTCTGGTTTTATAATTATTATCGGGCAATTCTACAAAAGAATAATGTTGATAGACCGTTACCAATGAAGCTGTTGGCGTAACACTTCTAATTTCATAGCCTTTAGGATTTCCTGCAAAAGTTAGCAGTATGTCAAATTCATCGTTTTTAGGAAAGGCTCTGGTGCGTTCTAAATTAAAAGCACTTTTGGTTTTATCGAGGCTGTATTGACCTTGATTATTTTGTTGTAAACGATTGGCAACGCCGTGCGTATCTTGCATAAAAAAGTCGGTTGCATCAACTAAATAATGACCGTTATTAGTTTCAGTGATAACAAATCCGTATAAAACAGATTTAGCAAAAGCTTCGCTCACAGAATTTCTTTCGTCGGCATTTGAAGTTATCGCCCGATAATTCAAGTTGGATTGTAACAACAATAATTTATTGCCGGCTTTAATGAATTTTACCACTTTTTCGTTGCCCAATTGGCCGCGGTCTAATCCGATATCATTAGAGCCAATACCTTGAGATAGTGCTGAAACAAAGAGAAATTCTTGATTTATTTTATCGACTTCTAGAAAAATTTTATCGGTATCATTATCATAATAAAAGTTATAATAACCCTTATAAGTTTTAACAGATGGTTTGTCTTTAAAAAATTGACTAAAAGCAGGCTGAAGGCAAACAATTAGAAATGAGAGTGTCAATAATTTTTTCATAGTTTTAAATTTTTTTATAAATGTATTATTTTAAATTTAATTTTTTGACAAGTATTTTTTTGTGCAAGTACCGCGATAGCTTCGTCACTTAATTGCAAAATGCGCGGATAACCACCTGTGGTTTGGCAATCTTTCATCAGCGCCATTAATTTTCCACTTTGCGTGAGTTGCACCGTTCCGGGCATAACCGCTGAAGTAAGAATTTCACATTTGTGAGCCAGACTTGGCACATCGGCAAATTGATAAGCCATTCGAGTATTTTTTACAATTTGAAACCCATCAGTTAGCAATATATCTTGCTGTTTTGGTGTTAGCAATTCAAATTCAGGTCCTTTATAAGCATCTAAAACTTCATTGTTAAAATGCTGCCTATCGACTTTAATACTAGAATGACCAAAGCGAAAGATTTTAAGCTGTTTGCCTATGGGTATAATCACGCCCTTTTTTAAAATTACTAAATCTGTAATTCCATTAAAAGCCGCATAGCTATTGAGTTTTTTATCAGTTCTAAAACCATTTTTTACAGCCAAATAACTTCTACAACCGTAAATAGCTTTTCCAAAACTCAAAATATCACCTGTTTTTACGGCTAGTTTTGTCTGCATTTTTACAGGAATATCATTCAATTTTGGAGACATATCGGCTCCAGAAATGGCGATGACGGCTTCCTTTTGAAACATCAAAACAGGGCCAATTAAGGCCATTTCTAAAACGGCGTTTTGCTGGCTATTTCTAATTAGCGCATTTGCCATTTTAGCGCTCAACGCATCCATTACGCCCGAAACAGGCACCCCAATAGAAGCATATCCAAAGCGACCTAAATCTTGAATGCTATCGCAATAACCCGGTTTTATAACTTGTATACTATGCATGATAAAGTTCCATTTTAACCAAGTAATTCTGTTTTTCAATTTCATTAGAAATTTTATAAAAATCATCTTTAGAAATCTCAAAAAATTTAATTTTATCACCTGCTTTTAAAAAGCAGGGGTCTTTTAGATTTACGTCAAAAAAGGGAATGGGTGTTTTGCCAATAACATACCAACCGCCCGGACTTTCCATCGTATAAACACCAGTTTGCTTGCCACCAATGCCAACAGAGCCTTTTGGAACATTTAAAGAAGGGTTAAATTTACGCGGAATATTAAGCGTTTCGGGCAAACCTCCTAAATAAGGAAACCCCGGTAAAAAACCCAAAAAGTGAATGGTATATAGGGGTTTGGTATGCAAATCAATAAGTTGATCAAGGGATAAATTTTTGCTTTTTAGATAAAATTCTAAATCTAAACCAAATTCTAAATCATAACAAACCGGAATTTGCCAAACGTAATGATCTAAATTAGAAAGCCTTATTGGGGTTTGATAAATGTTTTTTAAAATGGCTACCTGTTTGTCAAAGTCGGTGATGGGGTTTTGGAGAAAAATTGTAAGCGAATTATAAGCCGTTGTCAAATCATAAAATCCCTTAAAACGGCTTTCAATTTTTTGTTTAAAGAGGAGAATATCCAATAAAATCGTTTCCGAAATTTGGGGAGGCCATTCTATTAAAATGGCTTTTGAGCCAAAGGCTTTAAAGGAGGGATTCACTATTTTATATTTGGTTAATTTATGCTTATATTTTTTTCTTTACACCTTTTATGAAGGTTTTTTAAAATGGAAACGGCTTTTACATTATCACCATGAATACAATACGTTGTGGCCTTAATTTCAATGGTTTGGCCAGTAAAGCAGGTTACTTTGCCTTGAGAAACCATCTTATAAAATTGGTCAAAAACAGCTTCGGCATCTATAATAACGGCCGTTTTAAACTGCCTAGAAACCAAGCTCAAATCTTTGTTATAACGTCGATCTATAAATGCTTCGTATGTTACAGACATTTTTTCTTTTTCGGCACATGTTGCTAAAGCAGAATTATAAGGAGCCAATAAAGTCAATTTTGGATTAATTTTTTTAATTACGTCAACGATTACGGTTGCCATTTCAGGTAATTTCATAGCGTCATTATAAAGCGCACCATGTGGTTTAACGTGATTAAGCGCTAAACCGAGTTCAGTTGCTGCCTCCTGAAGAAAAATAACTTGATTGTAAACACTGTCAAACAATTCCGCCTGACTCATTTTTACAGAGATTCTTCCAAAATTTTCCTTATCGGGATAAGCGGGATGCGCGCCAATTTTAACACCATATTTTTTTGCTAAAATCAAGGTTTCAATCATACTATTTTTATCTCCGGCGTGACCGCCACAAGCAATATTACAGGCACTTATTAAAGGCATAATTTTGGCATCATTGCCAGCGCCTTCACCTAAATCGCAATTGAGTTCAATTTTCATCAAAAATTACTTATTATTTGTATGAGACTTTTAATGCTTAAAAATAAGACAATCAGTACAATTATTGCCGATACTAGCTTTTGAGTTTTAGTGTTTTTGTAGTTTCCCAAAAGGGAAGATTTATTTGATAACCACCAGATAAATGCCGCAATAATGGGCAACAAAATGCCATTGGCAACCTGAGCAAATTTGATAATATCAATGGGTTTAAAGCCAATGGATGAAAACAACACGCCAATTACTAAAATCGACATCCAAACGGCTCTAAACCGTGGTGAATTTAAATCGGACGGCCAATCAAAACAATTGGTAAACACAAAAGCCGCCGCTAAAGGTGCGGTAATTGCCGAAGTAATTCCTGCAGCAAACAAACCGAAAGCCAAAATATAAGTTGCAAAACTGCCAAAAAGGGGCTCCAAACCTTTAGCCAAATCGGTGGCACTTGCAATATTATTTAAACCCGAACTAGCTGCCGTGATGATAATAGCCATTGAAATAAATCCGCCTAAAACAACCGCAACATAGGTGTCGTTTTTTAAAAATTTTAAATCATCGGCGCTGTGCCATTTATCTTTAACCAAGGCGGCGTGCAAAAAAAGGTTGTAAGGAACCACTGTGGTGCCTATTAAACCGACAACGGTCAACAAACTTCCCCTAGGAAAAACAGGAATGAATAAACCTTTAAATACCTGTACTATATTTGGTTTGGTGATGAGCATAGTGATGATAAACGCCAAACTCATTAAAATTACCAATCCGATAAGGCTTTTTTCCAAAATTTTATGATTTCCAAAATACAACAGTGTAAAAGCAATTAGGCCTATTATGAGACTTTGAAAGTTAATTTGATAATCGAAAATGTTTAAAGTACTCACTTTAAAAATAGCCGAAAGTCCTAAAGCACCACCACTAATATTGCCCGCTTCATAAGCGGTATTGCCAATAACTATGGCTGACAGAATTAAGATGATTGCCAAAAATTTAAATAGGGGTGTGTTAAATGATTCTTTTATAATACTTGCCAAGCCTTTTTGGGTGATGAGACCCAATTTTGCAGCCATATTTTGTAATACAATAGTGATAATAATTGATAAAACCATTGTCCACAACAAAACGTAACCATACTGTGCGCCGGCAATAGAACACAAAGTTACGGTTCCCGGACCGATAAAAGCTGCGGTAATGAGTGCTGCAGGACCAAATTTAAACACTTTCATTTCGAGCTTGCGTTTAAGGCATAAATTGCAAAAGTGCCCAACCAATGTCCGCCTTCATAATTTCCATCTACAATGGTAGGCAAAGAGTATAAAATATGTGCACTTGCTGTATTTTTAAGATATCCAAACTCTTGATATTGATTAACTAAACCATATAAACACCAGGCACGGCTAAAATTTAAGCCGTCTAAATGAACCAAATTGCCGTCGGTTCTATCCGAAACTTTGCCGACTTCCATATTAAAATCGGCTTTCATCAAATTGGGCAAAAAAGCACTTACCCAAGTAATAAATTCATACTTAGGCAAAACTTTGCGCATAATATCAACTTCTTCTAAACTAGGCGATAAAAAATCAAAGCCACCCGGCTCCCAACTGAGTGGTGCATTTTTATCTTTTAAATAAAAATCTCTAGCGCGTTTTATAACAATAGTTTTTAAATCGTTATCACCTAAAACAAGCGCATAATCATAAGCAAACGAAAGGGCAAAGGCTGTATTGGCGTGCTCTCCTACCCTTATCGGATAATTTAATTTAGGAAGAAAATTTATAAAGCTGGCTGCCATTAAATCCGATAAGGGTTTTAAGTTCGATTCTAATGCTTTGGCAAAAGGATCATCCCAAGTGTGTAATTCTTCGGCTAATTTTAAAGTCCAAGCCCAACCATAAGTCCGTTCAAAAGAGGTATTGTGTTTGCCTTTAAAATACGCTACTTCGGCTAAAATATTAGCTTTAGACAAATTTTCGGCTAATTTATTTTTAATATTTTGAGCATTGTTTAAATTGGGAAATTGTTTTAGCAATTTTACCAAAGACCAATGACCGTGCACGGCCGAATGCCAATCAAAACAGCCATAAAAGGCGGGATGCAGGCTTTTAGGGTTTTTAATTTCATCGGCAGACCCCAAAGTTTGTCCTAATTTATTAGGATATTCGGTATCAATACATTTAATAGGCAAGGCTGCTAAACGGTTGGCTTCGTCAATAGAAAGGCTAATTATAGCGGGAATTTCTGGTTTTTGAGCAGGTTGTGTGCTCGAATTTTTACAAGCAAAAAAGCTTAATAACATTAAAATTAAACTCAGTTTTTTCATTTTAAAAATTTTAAGACCACTAATGTAACAAATTGTATGAATCTATTGAATAAAAACACAGCGACAATTAAAGAATAAACTTATTTTTGCAAAACTTATGATTACACAAGATCAAATAAAAGCCTTGAGCACGCGCATTGAAGACTTAAAATCGTTTTTAGCGATTGATGCCAAGCAAATTGCCGTTACCAATGATGAAGAAAAAGCCTCCGAACCAGGTTTTTGGAATGATAATAAAGCTGCCGAAGCCCTGATGAAAACCATTCGTGCCAATAAAAAATGGGTTGACGATTATAAAGACCTCTTAACGCTAAATGACGATTTAGCGGTTTTTTACGATTTTTTTAAAGCTGGCGATGCCACCGAAAACGAGTTGCAAACGCAATATGATAAAGTTTCAAAGCTTTTAGAAGCACTGGAATTTAAAAATATGCTCTCAGATGAAGGCGACAATTTGAGCGCCGTTTTACAGTTAACCGCAGGCGCAGGTGGTACCGAAAGTTGTGACTGGACACAAATGTTGCTCCGCATGTATTTAATGTGGTGTGAAAAACAAGGCTATAAGGTAAAAGAATTAAATTATCAAGATGGCGATACCGCTGGCGTTAAAACCGTTACCATAGAAATTGAAGGCGATTATGCCTTTGGCTATCTAAAAGGTGAAAATGGCGTTCACCGCTTGGTGCGGATTTCACCATTTGACAGCAATGCCAAACGCCACACTAGTTTTGCTTCGGTTTACGTTTATCCTTTGGTCGATGACACCATTGAAATTACCGTTAGTCCCGCCGATGTAACTTGGGATTTTGCCCGTTCGGGAGGTGCTGGTGGTCAAAATGTGAACAAAGTAGAAACCAAAGCCATTTTGCGCCATAAACCAACAGGCATTATGGTAGTAAATTCCGAAACCCGCTCACAACTTGAAAATCGCGAAAAAGCCATGCAAATGTTGAAATCACAATTGTATGAAATTGAATTGCAAAAACAGCGCGCAAAACGCGAAAGTATTGAAGCCAATAAAATGAATATCGAATTCGGTTCCCAAATTCGCAATTACGTTATGCAGCCTTATAAATTAGTTAAAGATGTCCGTACTGGATGCGAAACGGCACAAATTGATGAAGTAATGAATGGCGAAATCGACGCCTTTATAAAAGCCTTTTTAATGATGAATGGGCAAAAAAAATTAAATGATGACTAAAAAAATTGATACCATCATCTTCGATTTAGGAGGTGTTTTAATAGATTGGAATCCCAAATACGTTTATAACGAAGTTTTTAACGGCGATGCCAAAAAAGTGGACTGGTTTTTAAATAACATCTGCACTTCGGCGTGGAATGTACAACAAGATGCCGGACGGCTCATGTCGGTTGCCACCGAAGAATTGGTTTCACAATATCCACAATATGAAGCTTTGATTCGCCTTTTTTATAACCGTTGGCCAGATATGCTCAAAGGAGAAATGCCTGAAACAGTAGCTATTTTAAAGGCATTAAAGGCAAAAAACCAATTCCGAATTTACGCTCTAACCAATTGGAGTGGCGAATCTTTTCACATTGCCAGAGCACGCTTTCCTTTTTTACAATTATTTGAAGGTATCTTGGTTTCGGGAGTGGAGAAGATGATTAAACCTAACCGCGAAATATATGAACTGTGTTTGTCGCGATTTAATATAAATCCGCAATATGCCCTGTTTATTGACGATAATTTGCCTAATATTAAAGGCGCTGAAGCCGTGGGATTGCAAACCATACATTTTAGCTCTCCCATGCAATTAAAAGCTGATTTAGAACAGTTGGGAATTTGCTTTTAGCTTCTAAAATTGGCTTTATTAAAAAGACCTATAAGGTTTAATTTAAAATTTGCAAAGCTTTAAAAATAAACAACAAAACCTTATTAGGCCAAAGCTTTAAATTTAGACCTACAAAGTTAAAAAAAACCTTGCAGGTTAGATTGAGATGAATTAAGAATTTGTTATGTTTTTTGTTTTTTCTTTTGAGCTGCCGGAAACAACACATTGTTTAAGATCAGTCGGTATCCGGGTGAATTGGGGTGTAACGAAATTTCTGTTTTTGGGTCTCCTACCCGATGTTGATAATCTTCTGGGTCGTGTCCGCCATAAAAAGTAAACATCCCTTTTCCTTCAATGCCGTGAATGTATTTTGCCTCTCCATTAACCTGATTTTCACCCATCACTAAAACGGTAGGTTTAATGATATTGCTATCGAATGCGGTAGTTTGACCCATAAAACCTTTAACTAATTGGGTGTGATTTTGACAGAGCATACTCGCAACTGGGTCCCATTTTGCCGAAAAGTCTTTAAGGGTAAAGTAATCTTCTGTTCTTAATACATTTCGTTTAGTGGTCATATCAATTGAAGAATATTCATAAACCAGTGGGTTGCGTTCTAGGGTAAAGTTTGTGAAAGCCAGGGTTTTAGAAAAATCAATTTTGTCTTGATAATTAGGCGTTGATGGGTCGCCATCAAACATAGGTTCACAAATATCAACGCCATCGGCGGCTAAAGCAATATCAAAACTATCGGTAGCCGAACACATAGCAAACATAAATCCGCCACCCGTTATAAATTCTTTAATGCGTTTGGCAACGGCTAATTTTTCTTGAGAAACCTTGTTGTAGCCGAGTTTTTTAGCTAAGGCTTCCGCGCCAAATTTTTCGTTTAAATACCAAGGAGTTGTACGGTAAGCGCCGTAAAATTTGCCATATTGACCAGTAAAATCCTCGTGGTGAACATGTAGCCATTCGTATTTTAGCAATTCATCATTTAAAATTTCCTCATCATAAATTACGGTATAGGGAATTTCGGCATAACTCAAAGCCATTGTTACGGCATCATCCCAAGGTTTTTTTTCTTTGGGTGAATAGACCGCAATTTTTGGTGCTTTTTCAAGTATTACGGCATCCATATTTTGAGAGGGACTTTTAATTTCTTCTAATATGATTATTGCTTTTTGATCGCTAAGCAGTTCAAACGAAACGCCTCTAACAGTGCATGCATCTCTTAAAAATTTTACATCTTCTAATAAAAATGAGCCTCCTCTATAGTTGAGCAACCACTGCACTTTGTGTCCTTGTTGTAAGGATAAAAAAGTGATACCATAAGCTTTTAGATGGTTTTGTTGCGTTTCGGCATCCATTGGAATGAGGATAAATGATGCCATAACACTTTTAAATGTTAGGCAAAAAAACAAACTTAAAATTATTGACAATTTTGGCATCTATAAGCCTTTAAATTTATTAAAACGGAACATCACTTTCATCGTCGTAATTTTCATCGCCAAAAGCTTCGTTAGGCATTACGGAATGTTTTGATACATTGAATTCATTCATTTTAGATTGGAATTCAGTACCAAAATCCTCTTCTAAATTTGAAAATTGCGCCAAATGGCCTGTAAATTTTAAACGGATATTATCTAAACCACCATTTCGGTGTTTAGCGATAATAAATTCGGCTTGACCTTCACAATTGGTGCGCTCATCATCATCCCATTCGGTTAATTTATAGTATTCTGGGCGGTAAATAAACGAAACAATATCAGCATCTTGCTCAATAGCACCCGATTCGCGTAAATCGGACAACAATGGGCGTTTTGAGCCACCACGTGTTTCGACGGCGCGCGATAATTGCGATAGGGCAATAACCGGTATTTCTAATTCTTTTGCAAGGGCTTTTAAACTTCTTGATATGGTTGAAATTTCTTGTTCGCGGTTTCCTGTTTTATTGCTAGTTCCCGAAGTCATTAACTGCAAATAATCGATAATGATAATTTTAATATCGTGTTGTGATACCAACCGACGGGCTTTTGCGCGCAAATCAAAAATTGACAAAGAGGGCGTATCATCAATATAAATTGGGGCATTAGATAAATCTTTTACTTTAACATTGAGTTGCTCCCATTCGTGCGCCAATAAATTTCCGCGTCTTAATTTTTCGGAAGGCAAATTGGTTTCACTTGAAATCATGCGCGTAATCAATTGAACCGAACTCATTTCGAGTGAAAAAATAGCAACTCCTTTTTTAAATTTAATGGCAATATTTTTAGCCATTGACATAACGAAAGCCGTTTTACCCATACCAGGTCGGGCAGCAATAATAATCAAATCAGAAGGTTGCCAACCAGAAGTAACATCGTCAATCTTATTAAAACCTGATTGAACACCACTCATTCCTTTTTGGTTTGAAATTTCCTCTATTTTATCAATAGCTTGTTTAACCAAATTATGGGCGTCTTCCGAATTTTTTTTAAGGTTGCCTTGAGTAACTTCAAATAATTTGCTCTCGGCATTATCTAGTAAATCAAATACATCTACCGTTTCATCGTAAGATTCTTGAATAATTTCATTAGAAATGGAAATTAGTCGTCGCTGTATGTATTTTTGAAGAATGATTCGCGCATGGTATTCAATATGTGCCGATGACGACACTTTTTGAGTAAGGTTTATCAGATAAAAATCACCGCCCACAAAATCTAAATCACCTTGCGTTTTGAGCTGGTTAGATACCGTTAATATATCAATGGGAAGAGTTGTTTCGAATAAAATTTTAATTGCTTTATAAATCCGCTGATTCGATTCCTTATAAAATGCCTCGGGATGCAAAATATCAATTACATCGTCAATGCCTTTTTTATCAATCATCATGGCTCCCAAAACGGCTTCTTCTAAATCTAAAGCTTGGGGTGGTAATTTACCTGACTCTAAATTAATAACAGCCGAATTACTGCGGATTTGCGGTTTTATTTTCTTTAAATTTTCCATTACACAAATGTAATTTTTTAATGCTATTATAAAAGTGTATCATCATCATTATTTTACACATTTTAATGTTAATAAAGAAAAAATAATGTTGATAAGCAAAACTTTTCTAATTTAACACCCTCGTTTTTATGAAAAAGATTCGCCTATTTTGGTTGCTATTAGCATTATTTATAACGCAAATTATTGTTGTAAAGTATCTGTTAACCTATTTAAACATCAACAATACAAGTAGCTATCATTATTTTTATACCAGCTTTTCTAAATTTCAACGGCAACTTTTTGGATGGACTACTTTTTCGGTTGGCGATTTATTTTATACCTTATTAGTTGTTTTTTTTATTTATATTTTTTTTAAATGGGTTAAGAACATTAAAAAAAATAGCCTTTTAACTGCAATGCTAATAATTGGCATCATTACTGTTATGCAGTTTTGCTTTTATTTATTTTGGGGCTTTAATTATTCGAGAGCTCCTTTGGCAAAATTCTTAAAATTAGATTTAAAAACGCTCAATGCTAATGATTTAATCTTGTTGAACACGCAACTTATTGCAAAAGCAAATTTTTTACAATCTAAGTTAGCTAAAGCCGATAGCCTTAAAGTCAGTGCACCCTATAACCGGCAACAGATGCTTTACCAATCTGCAATTTCATATAACCAGCTCGCTCAACAATGGCCGGAATTTAGCTATAAAAATCAGAGTATAAAATGGTCGTTATACAGTGTGCCTTTAAGTTATATGGGATATTCGGGATATTACAATCCTTTTTCGGGCGAAGCACAAGTAAATAGCCAGATTGTAGCCCCTTTTATTCCGTTTACGGCTTGTCACGAAATGGCGCATCAACTGGGGTTTGCTGCTGAGCAAGAAGCTAATTTTTTGAGTTATTTAGCTTGCATCAATAGTCAAGATGACTTTATAAAATACTCTGGTTATTTGGTAGCATTGAGCTACAGCCTTTCAAATTTAAGCTTTGTTGACCGTATTGAGTTCAAAAAATTAGTAAAAACCATTCATCCCGGCATCTTAAAAAACATGCAAGAAAACGATGCTTTTTGGAGTGCCCATCAAAATCCAAGTACAAAAGTATTTGCCGCTTTTTACGATCATTTTTTAAAGGCAAACAAACAAACCGATGGCATTAAAAGTTATTATGGCATTGTAAAATTAATCATTGCTTATCATCAAACTTATCCGTTAAAGAAGTCTTAAAGTATTGTTAATTTTTAAAAGAATGCCTGCTCTAAAAATGGTAAATCTTACTTTTATAAAATAATTACAACACTAATCCTAACCTAAAATGAAAAAAATTTTAATTTTTCTGTGCGTTCTCAGTATTTTAAGCAATCTCAAGGCACAAGAGTATTTTCCAACAAATTCGGAAATAAAATCTACTTCACACCATTACACTGCATTTACAAATGCTAAAATTTATGTAACACCAACATTAATTATCAATAATGGAACTTTATTGATAAAAGATGGCCGTGTTATTGGCGCTGCTGCGGATGTTAAATTACCAAAAAATACCACTATTATCAATTTGAATGGCAAATTTATTTACCCTTCATTTATTGATTTATACAGTGATTTTGGTATTAAAAAACCAAGTTCAGATGGTTTTAGCCCCTTTAGATCGCCTCAATATGATTCTACCAGAGATGGCTATTACTGGAATGATCATGTTTTACCTGAAAAAAATGCGTTCGACGATTTTGAATACCAATCAAAAGACGCTAAAGTCCTAATCGAATCTGGTTTTGGTGTGGTGTTGTCAAATCAAAAAAACGCCATTGCCCGTGGTAGCGCCGTTTTGGTGGCTTTAAATGAATTTGACAACAATCACCAACGTGTAATTTCAAAAAAAGCATCTCAAAATTTTGGATTTACCCGCGCTGCCGGTTCAAAACAATCTTATCCTAGCTCTTTGATGGGAATGATTGCGCTAATGCGTCAAATGTTTTATGATGCTTCATGGTATAAAACTCATAAAAATATGAATGACATCACTTTAGAAGCGCTTATTGCCAACGAAATGCTACCTAAAATTTTTGATGCCAATTCAAAATTCAATGATTTACGTGCTTCAAGTCTTGCTAAAGAATTCAATTTTAACTTTATTATAAAAGGTGGTGGCGATGAATATGAACGCATCGATGCCATTAAAAATACCAATTCCCGTTATATTTTACCCCTTAACTTTCCCGATGCTTTTGATGTGAGCAATCCCATAAATGCTGCAAAGATAACTTTATCGGAAATGTTGCGCTGGAATCAAGCGCCCGGCAATCCTGCCACACTTGCTAAAAATAACCTATTATTTTCTTTTACTTTTGACGGCCTTAAAGACGCTAAAACATTTAGGGCTAATCTATTGAAAGCAATTGAATACGGTCTCGATAAAACAAAAGCCTTAGAAGCATTAACCACCGCTCCGGCTACATTTATAGGACAACAAACTCAAATAGGCTCCTTAAATAATGGGTCTTGGGCTAATTTTTTAATAACATCCGGCGATATTTTTGATAAAAACACGGTGCTCTATGAAAATTGGACTCAAGGGAATGCCAATGTTGTAAACGATAAAAATATCATTCCCATAAATGGCAACTACACTTTAACACTCGATAATACGAATTATAGCTTGAGTTTAAGTGGTGATAAAGCCGACACGCCAAGTGCCGTCCTTAAACAAGATACTACAAAAATTGATGCCAAATTAGTCTATAAAAATGGTTGGATAAGCCTAAATTTTAAACCCTTAAAACAAGCCAATTTTAACAGAATTAGTGCAATGGTTACAACGGATGGCATCCAAAAGGGCATCGCTACACTTTATAATGGCGAAGCTTCAACCGCAAGTTTTATAAAACTAAATAATACCGAAAACAAATCGGATAACAAAAAAGAAGAAAAAGATGTTGCTTTGAACATCTTACCTCTTAGCTTTCCAAATATGGCGTTTGGTTTTACCGAAAAGCCTGTACAACAAAGTATTTTGGTGAAAAATGTAACTTTATGGACAAATGAAAAAGACGGTATTTTAAAAAATACGGATGTGTTGTTAAAGAACGGTAAAATTGCAAAAATTGGCAAAAATTTATCCGATACAAATGCGCTAGTGATTGATGGTGCCGGAAAACATCTAACCAACGGAATTATAGACGAACATTCACACATTGCACTTGAAAGTGTAAATGAAGGCGGTCACAATAGTAGTGCCGAAGCGCGAATGCAGGATGTTGTTAATCCCGAAGATATTAGCCTTTACCGCACATTGGCTGGAGGGGTAACTACTTCACAGTTATTGCACGGTTCTGCAAACCCAATTGGCGCACAAAGTGCCATTATCAAACTAAAATGGGGCAGTTTACCCGAAGAAGTCATTATTAAAAATCAGCCTAAGTTTATAAAATTTGCATTAGGTGAAAACGTAAAGCAATCAAATTGGGGAAATTCTGAAAATGTTCGTTTCCCTCAAACCCGTATGGGCGTTGAACAAGTTTATATGGATTATTTTACACGCGCCAAAGAATATGACGATTTAAAGAAAAAAGGCATTCCTGTTAGAAAGGATTTAGAACTTGAAACACTCGTTGAAATTATTAACAGTCAGCGCTTTATAACGTGTCACTCTTATGTGCAAACCGAAATCAATATGTTGATGAAAGTCGCTGAAAAATTTAATTTTAGAGTCAATACCTTTACGCATATTTTAGAGGGTTATAAAGTTGCCGATAAAATGAAGGCGCACGGTGTTGGCGCTTCAACTTTTGCCGATTGGTGGGCCTTTAAATATGAAGTTAACGATGCCATACCTTATAATGCTTCAATAATGAATAGCTTAGGGATTACCGTTGCCATTAATTCTGACGATGCCGAAATGTCTAGAAGACTCAATCAAGAAGCTTCAAAATCAATGAAATATGGCAATATGAGTGAAGAAGATGCTTGGAAACTTGTAACCTTAAATCCCGCTAAATTATTACATTTAGATAATCAACTCGGAAGCTTTAAAATTGGTAAAGATGCCGATGTGGTACTTTGGAGTGCTAATCCACTTTCAATTTATGCACACGCCGAAAAAGTAATCATTGACGGAATCATTTATTTTGATTACGACAAGGATAAACAAATGGTTAAAGCCGACGAAAAAAGACGCAACACACTTATTAATATGATGTTAGATGCTAAAAATAATGGCGATAAAACACGCATTCCATTTAAAAAGGATAAAATTTATTTTACGTGTGAAACCGTTTCAGACTATAATTCAAACAATAATTAAACTTAAAAACATGAAATTATATCTTATAAAATCAATTTTTGCTGTCGTAATACTTTTTTCTTTATCAGTATTTTCGCAACAAACCCCTGCCGATAAACAATCGCAAAGTATTCTAATTATTGGGGCTACCGCCCACATTGGCAACGGAACAGTTATTAATAATAGTGCCATTGGATTTGACAAAGGAAAAATAAATTTTGTTGGCGATGCTGCATCGGTAAACAAAACTAATTACAATACCGTTATAGATGGTACTGGAAAAGACCTTTATCCTGGTTTCATTGCGCCAAATTCATCATTAGGTTTGGCCGAAATTGATGCCGTTAGAGCAACCTTAGATTTTGAAGAACGCGGCGAATTAAACCCTAATGTTAGGAGTTTAATCGCTTTTAACACCGAATCAAAGGTGATTGAATCAATGCGCCCAAACGGCGTTTTGATGGCTCAAATTGCACCTAGAGGCGGTTTGATTTCTGGCTCGTCGTCAATTGTTCAATTTGACGCTTGGAACTGGGAAGATGCTGTTTTAAAGGTAGATGACGGCATTCATATTAATTGGCCTGCAACCGATAGACGCTCTTTTAGAGGGCCCGATGCCGGCAAAATCATGCCAAATAAAGATTATAAAACCGATATAAAACAACTCGATGATTTTTTAAATAACGCTTATGCTTATAGCCAATTAAAAGCCGAAGAAAAAAATCTAAAATATGAAGCCGTTATTGGTTTGTTTGATGGATCTAAAAAATTATTTATCAATGCTGATAATGCACAACAAATTAGTGAATCGGTTGCCTTTGCTCTAAATCATCACATTCAAAAAATGGTCATAATTGGTGGCGAAGAAGCCTATAAAGTAACCAGTTTACTCAAACAAAATAATGTGCCTGTACTTTTAAAACGCTTGCATTCTTTACCAAATAACGAAGATGAAGACGTCGATTTACCCTATCGATTGCCAAAAATTCTCACTGATGCCGGCTTACTTGTAGGTTTACAAGCCGCAGGTGGTGGAATGGAACGCATGAATACACGTAATTTACCTTTTTATGCCGGTACTGCCATTGCTTATGGATTGACATACGAACAAGGTGTTGCTTTAATCACTTTAAACAATGCTAAAATTTTAGGAATGAATGACCGCATTGGCAGTTTAGAACTGGGCAAAGATGCGACACTTTTTGTTTCGGTTGGCGATGCGCTCGATATGAAGACCAACCAAGTTGAACAAGCTTTTATTCAAGGTAGAAACATTAGTTTAGATTCACATCAAAAAGCGTTATACAATCGCTATATGAAAAAATATCACGGCAAATAATTATCCTTTTTAAACTTAATATAAGCCGCGCCTTTTGCGCGGCTTTTTTATTACTTTTGCTTTATGATAAAGAATATCTCAAGCGCTCAAAACCCTTATATTAAAACCCTTATTCAACTTAAAGATAAGTCGAAAAACCGTAAACAATCCGGTTTATTTTTAATTGAAGGCTTGCGTGAGATAAATTTAGCTTTAAAAAGTGATTATCCTATTGAAACCTTATTATTTGATCCAAAATTAATAAGCCAAAATCAGATTGAAAATCTTGTTTCAAACAAGGCTATTTCAATTGAAAATATAATCAGCATCAACAACGCTATTTATCAAAAACTCGCCCACCGCGATACAACCGAAGGAATTATTGGCCTAGCAAAATCAAAAGACCATGGCCTAAACTTACTCAAATTCAAATCGGATACACCTTTAATTTTAGTGGCCGAAGCACTAGAAAAACCAGGTAATATTGGTGCCCTTTTGCGCACTGCCGATGCTGCAAATATAGACGCCGTTATCATTGCAAATCCAAAATCTGATTTATATAACCCCAACTGCATTCGCTCAAGTGTCGGTTGTGTTTTTACCAATCAAATTGGCGTTGGCACTACCAAAGAAGTTATTGAATACCTAAAAACAAATCATTATAATATTTATTGTGCGGCTTTAGGTAGTGATTCAAAACCCTATTATAATCAAGATTTTAAAAAATCAACTGCCTTAATTGTTGGAACAGAATCAACTGGCTTAACACAAGAATGGCTCAAAAATTCGACACAAAATATTATCATTCCGATGCAGGGAAAAATAGATTCTATGAATGTTTCGGTATCGGCGGCAATCCTCATCTTTGAAGCCAAACGCCAACGAAATTTTATATAAAAACTAATGACGCCTCAATTAATATTTATCGGAATTACAACTATTATCGTTGCTAATTTTGTTTTTGAATTACTTCTTGATTATCTTAATTTTCGCCATTTTAATGACCCTATTCCTAAAGAATTAGAAGGTATTTATGGCAAGGAAGACTATCAAAAATCTCAAAACTATAAAACAGATAATTTTAAATTCGGATTGGTACAGTCAACTTTTTCATTTGTGCTTTTACTGCTTTTTATCAATCTTAACGGTTTTAAACTTTTAGATGATTTTGTACGCCAATTTACCGATAATTCTCTTTTTGTAAGTCTGCTTTATTTTGGATTCTTTTTTATAACAAGCACTTTAATTTCAATACCTTTCAGTTTTTATCAAAGTTTTGTCATTGAAGCGCGCTTTGGATTTAATAAAATGGCCAAATTGCTTTTTGTTAAAGACCTTATTAAAAGTTTTGCGTTAACGCTGATTATTGGAGGGATTATTTTAAGTTTAATCCTTTGGTTTTTTGAGCAATATCCTAAAACTTTTTGGATTTATACGTGGATTTTTATTGCATTTTTTAGCCTCTTAATGAACCTATTTTACACGAGTTTAATCGTGCCTTTATTTAACAAACTTACACCCATTGAAGCAGGCACTTTAAAAGACTTGCTTTGCGCCTTTGCCCTAAAAGTCAATTTTAAAATCGATAAAATTTATATGATTGATGGCTCAAAACGTTCAACTAAAGCCAATGCCTTTTTTTCGGGTTTTGGTAAAACAAAAAAAGTGGTGCTTTATGATACTTTGTTAAATGATTTATCCAATGATGAAATTGTGGCCGTTTTGGCACACGAAGTAGGCCATTATAAAAAAAACCACATTCTCTACAATTTCATTATCAACATTTTACAAATTGGTGTGGTGTTATACATTTTATCGCTCTTTATCAACAATTCGCTTTTAGCACAATCACTCGGTTTAAAACAAACCAGTTTTCATATCGGATTGATTGTTTTTATGATTCTTTATACACCAATTTCCGTTTTAACTGGATTGATAATGGCCATTTTATCTCGAAAATTTGAATACCAAGCTGATAATTTTGCAAAACTTTATGGCTATTCAGAGCAATTAATTTCTGCTTTAAAAAAATTATCAAAATTGAGTTATAGTAATTTGACTCCCCATCGCTTGTATGTTTTTATCCATTACTCACATCCTACCATTTTTCAACGCATCATCAATTTAAAACAAAAGGTGCTTTAAAATTTGTTTAATATTTTACTTTAAACTACTTTTAGGCTATGGCATATCTTGCAACTCTAGAAGAAGAAAAAGCGGCTATTGCATTGGCTTACAAAAACATGCTAAAAGATACGTATCAAACTTTATCAAGCAATGATAAAAAGTTAATACGCAAAGCATTCGATTTGGCTGCCGATGCACACAAAGAACAACGTCGAAGAAGCGGCGAACCCTATATTTTTCATCCAATTGCAGTCGCTAAAATTGTTGCCAATGATATTGGATTGGGAGCCACTTCAATAGCAGCCGCCTTATTGCACGATGTTGTTGAAGATACCAGTTATAAACTTTCGGATATTGAGGAACTTTTTGGTGAAACCATTGCCAGAATCGTAAACGGACTCACTAAAATTGCGCATTTACAAAAAGATAAAAACGATTCTATTCAGTCTGAAAATTTTAGAAAAATGCTTTTAACCCTCAATGATGATGTGCGGGTTATCATTATAAAAATTGCCGACCGTTTGCACAACATGCAAACAATGGAATATATGCCGGCCGATAAACAGGAAAAAATTGCTTCCGAAACCTTGTATATTTATGCCCCTTTGGCACATCGTTTGGGTCTTTACAACATCAAAACAGAATTAGAGGACTTAGGATTAAAATACACTGAACCAGAAATTTATAATGATATTGTTACAAAAATTGAAGATAGTAAGGAAGTTCAAGATGCTTATATTTTAAACTTTACTAATAAGGTAAAATCGGTTTTAGATGACAACGGATTTAAGTATCGAATTTTGAGTCGTACAAAATCCATTTTTTCGATACGCCGAAAAATGCTCAATCAAGATGTGAGTTTTGATGAAGTTTACGATAAATTTGCCATTAGAATAATTTATAAAAGCACTCAAAAAAATGAAAAATTTGATGCTTGGAAAATCTATTCTATTATTACCGAAAATTTTAGTCCTAATCCTAGCCGCTTACGCGATTGGATATCACAACCAAAATCAAATGGTTATGAATCTTTGCACATTACCGTGATGGGTGATGCCGGAAAATGGATTGAAGTGCAAATCCGCTCGGATCGCATGGATGAAATTGCCGAAAAAGGTTACGCCGCTCATTATAAATACAAACATCAAAATGAAAGTGAAAGTGGTTTAGAAATTTGGCTTAACAAGCTCAAAGAAATCTTAGAAAGCCCTGATTTAAATGCCGTTGACTTTGTTGAGCAGTTTAAACTTAACCTTTATGCTAAAGAAATTTACATTTTTACACCTAAAGGTCAAATAAAGTCCCTTCCAAAAGGCGCAACAGCACTCGATTTTGCCTTTTCTATACATACCGAAATCGGCATGAAATGCAGAGGTGTAAAGGTCAACGGCAAGTTAGTTCCCATTAGCAAGGTTTTAAATAGTGGCGATCAAGTAGAAATTATCACCTCAATTAATCAAACGCCAAAATTAAGTTGGCTTGATTTTGTGATTACGGCACGGGCAAAATCAAAAATTAAAAACGCTTTAAAACAGGAACAAAAAATTATTGGTGATGAGGGCAAAGAACTCTTAACACGTAAACTCCGTCATTTAAAAATAACTTTATCCGAAACTATTATAAACGAACTTGTTACGTATTTTAAGCTAAAAACAAGCCTCGATTTATTTTACCGCGTTGGCAATGGTGCGATTGAAAATAAACAACTTAAAGCCTTTGCAAGTCAACACCACAACTCATTTTATAATTTCTTTAAAAATAAAATACGCCGCAAAAATATCAAAATTGAGCCTGTTCAAAATACAGATGAACTATCAAGTAAATACGATTTACTGGTTTTTGGAGATGACGCTGAGCGTTTAAATTATTCGCTTTCAAAATGTTGCAATCCAATTCCGGGCGACAAAGTATTTGGTTTTGTAACCATAAACGAAGGTATTAAAGTTCACAAAAAAGATTGTCCAAACGCCGTTAGCCTGCAAGCACGTTATGCTTACCGAATTATTTCTGCCACTTGGATTGATTCAACCCAACAAGAATTTAAAAGCACCATATTAATAACAGGTGTCGATAATAAAGGCCTTGCAAATAAGGTTACAAGGGTTATTTCCGACAATATGAATATTGATATTCAGAGTTTAAATATTACCGGAAACTTAGGACGTTTTGAAGGAAAGATAGCTATTAAAATCAAAAATATAGAGCAATTAAATAAACTAATTGAACGTATTAAAAAAATTGAAGGCATCGAAAAAGTCAGTCGCATTTTAAATTAAGCTTGTTTAAAAGTTTTTAATTAATTTGATTGTGTCTTAACTTATTCACTAATTTAAAGCGTATTTTTGTAATCTTAAATTCCTTAACGGAAATGAATAGTAGTGAAAATCAAGAAATCGTAAAAAAGGTATTTACAGCTTATTTAACTGAAAATAAGCATCGTAAAACACCTGAACGTTTTGCCATACTTCATGAAATTTACAGCTATAAAAACCATTTTGATGTAGAAACCTTATACCTTTTAATGCAAACTAAAAAATATCGCATTAGCAGGGCAACCCTTTACAATACCATCGATTTACTGCTAGAATGTGGTTTGGTGAGGCGTCATCAATTTGGTCAAAATCAAGCGCATTATGAAAAATGCTATTTTGATAATCAGCACGACCACCTCATTTTAACAGATACAGGTAAAGTGATTGAATTTTGTGACCCTAGAATACAAAATATTAAAAAGAGTATAGAAGAAGTTTTTGGCGTTGAAATCTATAAACACGCCCTTTATTTTTATGCAACCAATAAAAAACAACCTGATAAAATTTAAAAAATGAAAGTAGATTTATTGCTAGGCCTTCAATGGGGCGATGAAGGAAAAGGTAAAATTGTTGATGTTTTAACAAAAAATTACAGCACTGTTGCACGCTTTCAAGGCGGTCCAAATGCAGGTCATACCTTGATTTTTGAAAACCAAAAACACGTATTACATACCATTCCTTCTGGAATTTTTCACAAAGGTTCAAAAAATATTGTTGGCAATGGCGTGGTTATTGACCCTGTAATTTTGAAAAAGGAGCTCGAAAACCTCGACCAACATCATATCAATTATAAAGAATCACTTTTTATATCGCGCAAAGCACATTTGATATTGCCTACGCACCGATTGCTAGACGCCGCTTCTGAAGCCACTAAAGGCAAACTTAAAATTGGTTCTACCCTAAAAGGAATTGGCCCTACTTATATGGATAAAACTGGTAGAAACGGCATGCGCGTTGGTGATTTAGAGTTAGATAACTGGAAAGAGCTATTTGATAATCTCACACAAAAACATTTGAGTATGCTCGCTTATTTTAATGTTGATTTGGCCTATAATTTAGATGAACTTGTTGCTGAATATTTTGATGCACTTGCTGTGCTTAGAGGTTTAAAATTCATTGACAGTGAAGATTATCTCTTTAAAGCCCTAAAAAACAACCAAACAATTTTGGCCGAAGGCGCACAAGGTTCCATGTTAGATATTGATTTTGGAACATACCCTTATGTAACTTCTTCTAACACAACCGCTGCAGGCGCTTGTACCGGTTTGGGAATTTCACCTCACGATATTGGCGAAGTTTTTGGCATTATTAAAGCTTATACCACCCGTGTTGGCTCCGGTCCGTTTCCTACCGAATTGTTTGATGACGACGGCAAAACTATGGGACGCGTGGGCTGTGAATTTGGTGCAACTACCGGTCGACCAAGACGTTGTGGTTGGTTAGATTTGGTAGCTTTAAAATATGCGGTTCAAATAAATGGCGCTACGCAACTGATGATGATGAAAGCCGACGTGCTATCAGGTTTTAAAACCATTAAAGCATGTACTTCCTATATCTATAAAGGAAAAATGGTTGACCACCTTCCCTATTCTATCAATAATGAAGATGTTAGCCCAGTTTATACCGAATTTAAAGGTTGGGAAGCCGACTTAACAAGTATGACTTCTGCAGCACAATTGCCCGAAAATTTGCTTAATTATATCAAATTTATCGAAAATTTTGTTGGCGTTAAAATTACCATCGTTTCGGTTGGACCAGATCGTTTGCAAACTATTATGAGATAGTGGTTGTTATCATTACAGGCTTTGTAAATCGTTTTATCAAAATACAAACATGCTAAAGACCCTTCTTACTTTTTTTTATTGTGCGCTAACAATTGGCGTTTTGTCGCAAGAACATCGCATTAAAATAATTCACGCCGACAATACCTATGTTGATGATGTAAAATATCCCGATGCAACCATTTTTTCAGGAAATGTTCATGTTCAACATCAAGGCATCACACTCACTTGTTCAAAAGCGATACAGTATAAAAAGGAAAATATCATCCATGCTATTGGTAATGTGATAATTAATCAAGGTGATACCATTGTGCAATACAGTAATTTTTCTAAATATAATGGCGATACTAAATTTGCATATTCTTGGGGTAATGTAAAATTAAAAGATAAAACTGTTGAAATTTCAACTGACACCTTAAATTTTGACCGCGTCACTCAGGTGCTCTATTACAATGATAATGGAACTATTTTAGACGGCGAAAACACCTTGAAAAGTAAGCTAGGTAACTATTATTTAGAAACCAAAAAGTTCACAGCTCAAAATCATGTAAAACTCACAAACCCCAAATACACGTTAACTTCTGAGCATTTAGATTATTACACCAATACCAAGATTGCCTATTTATTTGGACCCTCAACCATAAAAACAAAAGAGAGTACCATTTATAGCGAACGCGGATTTTACAACACCCAAACAGACATTGCGCACTTTATTAAAAATGCCAAATTTAAAAGCAAAACACAAACAGTTGAAGGGGATAGTATTTATTACAATAAAAACATGGGGTTTTCTTCGGCAAGCGGTCATGTGGTTGTAACCGATAGCCTCAATAAAGTGATTACAAAAGGGGGTTATGCCGAAAATTACAAGGCAAAAGATTCTTCAATTGTTGTAGATAAAGCTATGGCTATCATTATTTCAGATAAAGATTCGTTGTATATTCATGCAGACACCTTAATTATGTCAGGCGTTGAAAAAAAGCGTGTTTTAAGAGCTTTCCATCGCGTTAAATTCTTTAAACCAAATTTACAGGGCAAATGTGATTCTATTTTTTCTGATGATGCCACCGGATTGACCACCATGTTTAAGAATCCTGTTTTATGGGCAAATAAAAGTCAGATTACCGGCGATATCATTCACTTTACCAAGGATTTAGCAACAGGCAAATTAGACAGTTTAAAGGTTTTAAACAATGCATTTATCGTGCAAAAAGATTCTGCCGGTTTTAATCAAATTAAAGGGCGTGATATTTTGGGCAAATTTATTGAAAATGATTTACAAGATGTTGACGTTGTTGGAAATAGCGAAGTTCTTTACTATGTTCGCGACGATTTAAACAAACTCATTGGAATTAATAAATCAACCTGTAGCTACATTCAATTTAAATTGAAAGATGGTGAGATTCAAACCGTAAAATTTATAACTTCGCCCGATGGTTCAACTTATCCGCTAAGCCAGTTGCCCGAAAATGTTCGACTTTTAAGAGGCTATATTTGGCGAGAAACCGAACAACCATTGACAAAAGAGGATATCTTTAAAGATTAATTTTATAAAAAAGTGAAAGACGATTTTTTTAATTATCAAGCACAAACAACACCACACCCTTTAGCAATTACAATTTCTAAGGCAAAAGGTTCTCATATTTATGACGATAAAGGCAAAGCTTATTTAGATTTTGTTGCCGGAGTTTCGGCAAATAGTTTGGGACATCATCCTAAAAAAGTAATTAAAGCTATTAAAAAACAGTTAGGTCGCTATATGCATGTGATGGTTTATGGAGAATTTATTCAAAAACCACCCCTTGATTTATGTAAATTATTAGCCGAAAACCTGCCTAAGCCTTTACAAACTACTTACCTAACAAACTCAGGAACTGAGGCTACCGAAGGTGCCATTAAATTAGCGAAACGCATAACGGGACGTACCGAAATGATTGCGGCACATCAGGCTTATCACGGTAATACACAGGGAGCTATGAGTATTTGTGGACAAGAGGAACAAAATCGTGCATTTAGACCTTTGATTCCTAACTCTAAATTTATCACCTTTAACCATGTAGCCGATTTAACCAAAATTACCACCCACACGGCAGCCGTAATTTTAGAAACCATTCAAGGCGGTGCGGGCTTAATTGTTCCTAAAAATAATTATCTTAGAAAAGTAAAAGCACGCTGCCAAGAAGTTGGTGCTTTACTTATTTTAGACGAAATTCAAACTGGATTTAGCAGAACGGGCAAAGTTTTTGGATTCGAAAATTACAGAGTTATTCCAGATATAATTATCGTTGGCAAAGGCTTAGGAGGCGGCATGCCTATTGGTGCTTTTATCGCTTCTAAAGCTCACATGGAATTGTTGAGCCACCATCCAAAACTCGGTCATATCACCACTTTTGGTGGACATCCGGTTATTGCGGCGGCGGCGTTTGCAACACTAAAGGAGCTTATAAATCCCAAATTATTGGCTGGCGTATTAGAACGCGAACAAATTATTAGAAGTACCTTAATTCATCCCGAAATTAAAGAAATCCGCGGTGTTGGTTTGATGTTGGCAATAATTGTTAAAGATGCTGATTTCGCTACAAAAGTCATTTTAACTTGTTTAGATCGCGGTCTTATTTTATTTTGGTTGCTTTTTGAAGGCTGTGCCATTCGCATAACCCCACCATTAAACATTTCAAAATTTGATTTAAAAAAAGGTTGTCAGCTATTGCTCAGCGTTATTGATGATTTATCAAAAACCGAGTAACTTATTGATTGTTATCAGCTAATAATTTATCTAAAAGCTTTCGCACTTTATCGCTATTCCAATCGGCTGCGCCAACAGTAGAAACCACAATTTTTCCCTTTTTGCTCACAATATAAGTTGCCGGTATGCTACGCGTAACAAATTCACTAGGCTCCTGTGTATGCATATTGTAAGTTGGCAAATCTAATTGGTGCTCTTGATAATAGGATGTTACCTTTTCGGATGGGTCGGAGGTTACAAAAACAAAATCAACTTTAGTTTTATAATCATTATACAATTTTTGAATCAGTGGCATTTCGGCACGACAAGGCGGACACCAAGTTGCCCAAAAGTTTACAAAAACAACCTTTCCCTTTAAGGATTCAAAATTGATATCAGGGGTATTAATTCCCTTTAATTCCCACTGATAAGTTGATAAACTCGGACTTTTTTCAACAGCATTTACCGATGGAGCAAAAGCAACTTGGCGCATTAGCCAAGCTCTTGAATTTGGGTATATCAGTGCTGCAATAACAACTATAAATACAATATTAGACCACATATTTTTTTTAAAATTCATTTTATTATTTTTAACGATAGTCATTTTTATCGGTTAATACTTACACAAATTAAGTTAAAACTTAAATTTGTTTTTCTCCAATGATATGAAGCACCGTAAATTCTTTAGATATTATTAAAACTGGCGCATCTAAATTAAGGTCTTTGAATTCAATTTCTTCATTATCTATAACCACTTTTTTGATGGTAAAAGGCAATCCATAAAATTTGATTTCAAATGTTAAATAAGAGGGTATAAATGTTCCTGATTTAAATTGCTGAATGGTAAGCGTATCTTCCTTGCCTACCAAACTAAAATTGCGCAAACTAAACTTTCCTTTTTTATAGTCATATCCATCATGTGCATCTTCAAATACCTGCGATTTTTCATTACCCAATTTATAAAAAACTTCTAATTTAAGTTGGTCAATTGTTTTTTCACCAACATATTGCTGGATGGGATATTTAGGAATGATAGCGCCCTCTTTTATAAAAATAGGCATACTGTCAATATCGGCATCAACCCACACTTCTTCACCTCCTAGAATCAATTCACAATTCCAGAAATTGTACCATTTTCCTCTTGGAATGAACATGCGACGCCCTTTTGCATTCGGTTCTAGTATCGGGCAAACCAATATTTTTTCGCCAAAAATAAATTCATCATTGCGGTGATGGGTTTGTAAATCATCTTGATCAAAAAGGACTAGAGATTTTAAAATTGGCACCCCTTCATTGATATACCTCCAAAAAGCGGTATATAAATAAGGCAATAATTGGTATCTGATTTCAATAAATTTTCTAACAATATTAGTTACATTATCGTCAAATGAATAAGGTTCTTGTTCGCCGTGATCTCCTGAGGAATGGGTTCTACAAAAAGGATGAAAAACGCCTAACTGAATCCATCTGGCATAAAGTTCACCATTGGGTTGTTCGGCAAAACCGCCAATATCGGAGCCTACAAACGAAAATCCCGACATACACATGCGCTGTGCTTGGGCATTGGCTATTGATAAATGATCCCAAGTAGCCGAATTATCTCCCGTCCAAGTTGAGGTATAACGTTGTGTGCCTGCATAAGCAGCGCGTGTGATAACAAAAGGGCGTTTAGGGTAAGAGAATTTTTTTAAACCTTGGTATGTTGCGCGTGCCATTTGCATTCCATAAACATTATGGGCTTTGCGGTGACTGCAATGGTTGCCATCATAGCTATGGCGCACATCGTCGGGGAATGATTTGCCTGGAACATCCATAACGGCAGGTTCATTCATGTCATTCCACACCCCTTTTACGCCAATATCTTCAATCAATTCTTTAAAAAGGTCAGACCACCATTCGCGGACTTTTGCACTTGTAAAATCGGGAAAATAGCATTCACCCGGCCAAACTTTTCCTTTCATATAAGGACCATCGGCACGTTTGCAAAAATAATTTTTTTCTAAACCTTCTTTAAAAACGCTGTAATTGGGATCTATTTTTATACCTGGATCAATAATTACAATTGTTTTAAATCCGTTGTCGGATAATTCTTTAACCATCCGTTTTGGGTCAGGAAAATAGTCTTTGTTCCAAGTAAAACACCTAAAACCGTCCATATAATCAATGTCTAAATAGATGGCATCGCAAGGAATTTTTAAGTCTCTTAGCTTATTGGTAACGTCTTTAACCTTTGATTCTGGATAATAACTCCATTTACTTTGATGATAACCCAAAGCCCAAAGTGGAGGCAATTGATGCGGACGGCCAGTTAAATCGGTGTAATTTGCAACCACATCACGCATTTGCGGTCCGTAAATAAAATAATAATTCATTTCACCACCCTGAGCCCAAAAACTCGCTACATTTCGCCGTTCTTGACAAAAATCAAAAAAAGTGCGGAAGGTATTATCAAAAAAGATTCCATAGGCTTTTTTATGGTGAATGCCCGTATAAAAAGGAATGGCTTTATAAATAGGGTCGGTTCCTCTCTTAAATGCATACGAATCAGTTACCCAATTTTCGAAGCGTTTACCTTTTAAATTGTTATTTACGGGTTTATCTCCCAGACCATAATAGCTCTCTCCTTCAAAAGTTGTTTTAGACATTTTAACAATATCTCCGCCATATTCATAGCTTTCCTCCCAATGAAAACCGAGTTCATCTTCACAAAGTAGGGTAAGGTCATGCGCATCAAATATTGAGGTTCGCAGGTCAATTTTTGCAATATGGCAAATAAGCTTTTCGGTTGTAAGGATGTATTTATCATCTTCTTCAGCAAGCTCTAGTTTGTTAAAACCCCTGCTGGCATATTTTGTAATGGCGTAAGAAAAATCTTTTTCAAAAATAGATTTGGTAGTATATCTAAACCTTAAAACACTGTCGCGTTCAACGGTAATTTGCATTACCACATTATTTTCGCAGGTAAAATATAGGGTGTCAACATCTTTTTTATAGGAACTAATCTTTGTGGGAAATTGGTTTCCTTTATATTCTAATTCGGTACTTAAAATCATAAATTGTATGGTTGAATAAAAAGCGGTAAACCTAGTAATTTTTAGTTTACAGTTAATGAATAATTTTTAAAATTTTATTGGAGATTTAAAATGATTATGCCCAAAGGAGGCAAATTAATTTCGGCTGAATGGTTTCTTCCATTCCAAGGAATTTTTTTAATGTTTATTTGCTTTGTATTGCAAAGTCCGCTACCGCCAAATTCCTTAGCATCACTGTTAAACAACTCTTTAAGTTTTCCTTTTTGAGGCATTCCCAAACGGTAATTTAACAAGGTATTTGGCGTGAAATTGCAAATAACAACTACTCTATTTTCGGTTTTAACACCTTTGCGGATAAAGGCAATAACTGAATTTGTGGCATCTTCATAATTAAGCCATTCAAAACCGTCTGAACTAAAACCTTTTTCAAATAAAGCGGGCGTTGTTTTATAAAATTGATTTAAAGCCGCAACATAATTTTGTGTGTTTTTATGTGGCTCAAAATCTAATAAATTCCAATCCAGACTTTTTTCAAAATTCCACTCTTGATACTGACCAAATTCACCACCCATAAACAATAATTTGGTTCCCGGATGTGTAAACATATAGCCGTATAACAATCTTAAATTGGCAAAACGTTGCCATTCATCGCCAGGCATTTTACCGAGGATAGAATTTTTACCATATACAACTTCATCGTGCGATAAGGGCAACATATAATTTTCGGTAAAGGCATAAGTTAAGCTAAAGGTAATGTCATTTTGATGAAAACGTCGGTAAATAGGATCTTTTGAAAAATATTGTAAGGTGTCGTGCATCCAACCCATCATCCATTTCATACCAAAACCTAAGCCACCCAAAAACACAGGACTTGACACCTTAGGAAAGGCCGTTGATTCTTCGGCAATTGATTGAACGTCAGGAAATGATTTATAAATTTCGGTATTTAATTCCTTTAAAAAAGAGATGGCTTCTAAATTTTCATTTCCACCATAAATGTTTGCTTCCCACTCGCCTTCATTGCGAGAGTAATCTAAAAACAACATTGAGGCAACAGCATCTACTCTTAAACCATCGGCGTGATAGTGGTCTAGCCAAAAAAGCGCATTGCTAATTAAAAACGAGCGAACTTCATGGCGTCCATAATTAAAAATCAAGCTCTTCCAATCGAGATGGTAACCGCGTTTTCTATCGGGATGCTCATATAAATGAGAGCCGTCAAAAAAACCAAGTCCGTGGGCATCTTCAGGAAAATGTGACGGAACCCAATCTAATAGGAGTCCAATATTATTTTGATGGAGTTTGTCAACCAGATATTTAAACTCGTCGGGATAACCAAAACGCGAAGTTGGGGCAAAATAACCCGTAATTTGGTAGCCCCAAGAAGGGTCGTAAGGAAATTCCATAATAGGCATAAATTCGACGTGCGTAAAATTCATGGCTTTTACATAACTAACCAATTCATCTGCTAATTCAAAATAAGACAGAAAGCGATTTTCTTCAAGTTTTCTTTTCCAAGAGCCTAAATGGACTTCATAAACCGAAAAAGGTGCATCCAAAGCATTGTAATTTTTTCTAATATCTAGCCAAGACTTATCGTTCCATTGGTAATTGTCTATCCAAATGGCAGATGCTGTTTTTGGTGGGTGTTCACTTCGTTTGGCATAGGGATCAGCCTTTTCAGAAATATAATTATTGATCGTTGAATGGATTTTGTATTTATAAAGATTCCCTTTTCCAACATAGGGAATAAAACCTTCCCAAATTCCAGAAGCATCCCAGCGCACTTTTAATTTAAATTCACCATCAACCCAATGGTTAAAATCGCCAATCACCGAAACTTGCTTGGCACTTGGAGCCCATACCGCAAAATAAGTTCCATTAACCCCATTCAAATTTAAGGGATGTGACCCAAATTTTTCGTAAAGTCTGTAATGTTTTCCCGCTTTAAACAAATTAATGTCGAATTCGGTAAATAAACTGTGTGCAATGACGTTTGGCATATTTTTAATAATTTATAATATTTGAGATTCCTTTTAAAGGAATGAGTGCCCAGTTTGGGCGTGAATTTAATTCGTAACCGAGTTCATAAACGGCCTTTTCTAGCAAACAGTATTTTAAAATAAATAACCGTTCTTGGTCATAGCCGATATTCAAATTAGCTTTTTGTATTTTTAAAAGGTAAGATTCAAGAAAAACACCTGTTAAATAACTGTATAACAATTCAGCAGCCTTAAAAAGCGCTTCTTGAGGTTGGTGATAATGGTCTATATTATTAAAAATTGTGGCGTAAATGGCATAATGATAAGACCTAAATAAACCCGCAACATCTTTTAAAGGTGGTTGTTTTACTTTTCGATCTCTTATAGTGCTTTCGGGTTCTCCTTCAAAATCTAAAATATAAAAATCTTCGTTTTTAACTAAAATTTGTCCTAAATGATAATCACCGTGAACCCTAATGCGTTCACCTTTAAGCTTTGTCCAATCAAAATTTTCGAAGCGTTTACGGATAATACTTTTTTTATCTAAAAATTCCTTTGCCAATTCTAACGCCAATCCGCTAAGTTTTGCCAAGCTATTTTCAATAGCATTCAATCTGTTTTGAAATTGGTATAGCATGCGGTTTTTAAGCCAAACGGCATAATCGTCGTTAAAGCGTGCGGGTGTAAATGCCGTTTCTTCGAATTCAGAACCAAGTGTAATATGCATTTCGGCCGTTCTAAGGGCTAAAATTTGGGTTTTTAAAAATAAATTGAGTCCTACCCAATCAATAATTTGAGGCGGTACTTGGCTTATTGAAATGCTTTTGTATAATTCAACTATGGGTAGGCTGTCAATTTTGATGCGTTTAGTATCAATATTTAAAAATACTTGATGAAATTCAGTTAGCATATAATCCCACGCATCGCCTTGATTTTGAATCATTTCTTGTAGCAATGCAATGCTAATATGACTATTATCGGCATCAACAATGTTGATGCTTCCCAAAAAAGAGGGTGTGTTTTTAAAGTCTTTTTTCTCTGACAAAAAGCGACTCATTTCATAATCGGGATTTTTATCGGCATAAATGCGTCTAAAAAACTTCAACACATATTTTTCATTATAAACAATTGAGGTATTGCTTTGCTCAAGTCCCATATAGCGCGAAGACTCATAATTAATGTTTATAAATTTGACGCTTTTGTGATATTGAACGCGTGTTTTATCGTTAGGCTCGGCATTTAATATGCGCTCAAATACCAATTTTCTAAAAGATTCTAAATTAATGGCATCAATGATAAATCCTTTTTGACCTTTAATACTAATGGATAAAATTCTATCGTTATTGGCAAAGTTTTCATCTGATACAAAGGCAATTGGCAAGAAATAATGTTGATAAAAGGCTTCCACAAAATCAAGTTCTAAAATAAGTCCATAGTAGACTTCGCCCTCATTCTGGATTTTAAAGTATTCTGAAAGTTCAATGTATTTTAATTTGCTCGACTTGCCAGCATACCAGCGCTGTTTTACGATATAATCCTCTAAAACATCCGACAAAAAAGCCTTTACAAATGCCTTGTTATTAAGCAATTCCTCCCAAGAATCTTCAAAATTATAGAGGGGCTGTAACAAAGTGGTTTTCAAGTCTTTTTTACTCATAATCTATTTTTTTATTGTAAATATATGGCAAGGTAAACTTGGTTTTAGCTCAACAAAATTCCATTCCTTATCCCAATAATAAGTATTATTGGTCAACAAATCAGTAACTTCAATTTGTTGACCGTTGGTGATTCCTAATTCATTTAAGGGAATTTGAAGCATGGCTTGTTGGGTATCGTTGGGATTTAAATTGATTACTATTAAAACTTCATCTAATTTGTCCTCATCCCATTTATAAAAAGCCATTAAATTATTGTTTTCGATAATACAGAATTTGATATTATTGGTTTGCTGTAAGGCTTTATGGTTAATTCTTATTTTATTAACTTTTGAAATAAAGTTTATTAATTCATTCTTTTTAAACCAGTTGTAGTTACAAATTTGGAATTTTTCAGAATTCAAATACTCTTCTTTACCAGGAATTCCTTCGCTAATCATCTGTTCGAAAACGGGACCATAAATTCCGGTATTTGAACTCAAAGTGGCAGCTAGCACATAGCGGATTTTATAAGTTGATTCATTAGCGCCTTGCAAATGAAACGGATTGATATCGGGTGTGTTAGTCCAAAAATTAGGGTGAAAATACTCGCGCAGATTTGTTTTTGACAATTCCTCTACATAATTTGTCAATTCATATTTATTTTCGCGCCAAGTAAAATAAGTATATGATTGGGTAAAACCCTGTTTCGCTAATTGTTGCATCACCTTTGGGCCGGTAAATGCCTCGGCAAGAAACAAAACATCGGGATATTTTTGTTTCACTTGATCGATAATCCAATTCCAAAAATAAAATGGTTTTGTGTGTGGATTATCGACTCTAAAGATTTGGATGCCACATTCAATCCAAAAAAACAACGTCTCTAAACATTCTTGCCAAAGCGCTTTAAAATCATCTGTTTCAAAGTAAATAGGCAGAATATCTTGGTATTTTTTAGGAGGGTTTTCGGCATATTGAACCGTTCCATCTGGTCTCCACTTAAACCATTTTGGATGTGTTTTAACCCAAGGATGATCGGGAGCGGCTTGCAAAGCATAATCCATTGCAAGTTCAATTCCCAATGATTTTGCTTTGATAATTAATGATTTAAAATCGGATAAAGTTCCTAATTTTGGATTAATTGCTTTATGTCCACCATATTGTGAACCAATTCCCCAACACGACCCAACATCATCTGGCCGACTTGTTGTGGTGTTATTTTTTCCTTTTCTGTTCACTTCACCAATGGGATGAATGGGTGGAAAATATAAGGTGTCAAAACCCATTTCAACAATGCGTGGCAACAATGCTTCACAATCTTTAAAAGTTCCATGAACGCCATTTTGTTGTGAAGCTGACCTTGGAAAAAATTCATACCAAGTGCTAAAGCGCGCCTTTAAACGATCAACATATACGCGATATTCTTTAGAAGTATTAGCCAAAAACTTTTCGGGATATTTTAGAAATTGCTGGTATAGCTTTTCGCTAGTTGCCTCAATAATAGCTAATTTATACTTATTTTCGTCGCCAAAAATAGTTTGAAGGGTTCTTAAATAGGTTTTGTCAGTAGCGCTGGCAAGTTTAATACATTTCTCTAAAAGACTAACTCCTTCAAGTAATTCGGAGCTGACGTGTTGCTTGTTTTCTATTTTTAGTTTGATACCGTGTTGCCAATTGAGCGCATAGTCAACCCAAGCCTGAATTTTATAAGTGTAAAAGCCTTGTTTTTCTACTTTAAAAGTGGCTTGCCAAAACTCATTTCCTAATGAATTCATCCTAAATTCTGACCACTTTTTTTCGTTTTGATGTTTTATTAACAGTGAGGCGGCAATGGCCTCATGACCATCTGCTAAAATATCGGCGGTAACGCTTACGGTTTCACCGAGCACTCTTTTAATATAAAATTCACCGTTATTTATTTGAGGATAAACGTTTTCAATAACTACACGCCTTTGATTTTGCATAAAAATAGTCTATTAAATTACCATTCCATTTGGAATAACAGCTTCCTTTTTAATCACAACAATACCATTTCTCACCACATATTTATCGGTTTCTGTATCCAATAAATGAGAACCTCCAATAATTCGAACATCATCGCCAATGCAACAGTTCTTATCTAAAATGGCGTTTTTAATAAAACAACGAGAGCCAATTCCCATTGAAACAATGGCTGGGTCTAGAATTTCTTCGAGCGGCTGATAATAATCGGCTCCCATCATATAAGTGTTAATCACAGTCGATTCTTTATCAATTCGAGAACGCACACCAATAACCGAATGTTCAATTTTTCCAGCATTGATAATGCAGCCATCGGCAATCACGGTTTTATCTAAGATTGTTCCCGAAATTTTGGTAGTTGGCAACATTCTGGCATGCGAATAAATACGTCGGGCAGTGCTGTATAAGTCAAATTTTGGAAAGTCATCGGTCAAGCCGAGATTGGCTTCAAAAAAGGAATCAATATTTCCAATATCAGTCCAGTAACCTTCAAACTGGTAGCTTAAAACGGGATTGTTTTCAATGGCTTGAGGGATAATTTCTTTACCGAAATCGTTTGTTTTTGGATTATTCATTAATTCAATAAGCAGGGCTCTGTTAAAAATATAAATCCCCATTGAGGCTAAGTAATTTCTACCTTCAGCCTTCATTTCATTACTCACATCCGAAATCCAATCGGGCAATAATTCAGCTGCAGGTTTTTCAATAAAGGAGGAAATAAAATTTTTCTTATCCGATTTTAAAATGCCAAACGAAGTGGCGTCTTTTGCATTAACCGGAATGGTGGCAATTGATATTTTGGCTTTACTTTTAATATGCGCTTGAAGCATGTCGTTAAAATCCATTTGATACAATTGGTCGCCCGATAAAATTAGCGCGTATTCAAAATCATGACTCTTAAAATGGTGCATACTTTGGCGTACTGCATCGGCTGTACCTTGAAACCAGGTATTATTTCCAGGTGTTTGTTCGGCGGCTAATACATCTACAAAAGCAGAGCTAAAAAAACTAAAATGATAGGTGTTTTTAATATGCTTGTTTAACGAAGCTGAATTAAATTGCGTCAGCACAAACATGCGTTTGATGCCCGAATTGATACAATTTGAAATCGGTATATCTACCAACCTATATTTTCCTGCGATGGGAACGGCAGGTTTTGAACGCGATTCGGTTAGTGGATGCAACCTTGACCCTTGACCACCACCTAATATAATTGCTAAAACGTTATCTGTATCTACCATATTTTAAGAATTTATATTTACTTATTTGTTTTTAATGTATCTAAAAATTAATTATTTAACAACTACAGCAATTCTATTTTTTTTCATTTAATAAAGATTGATATAAATCTGCTACTTGTTTGGCAATGGCTATCCAATCAAAAGTTTCTTCAACGCGTTTTCTGCCATTTTTTGCCATTGTTTCTCTTAATGATTTGTCTTTTATCAATTTATTGATGCCGGCTGCCAAATCTCTTGAAAATTTATCGGGGTTTACGGGTTCAAAAGGTGCGGTAGTTTGTTGTTCTAAAGGGACTAATATTCCAGTTTCACCATTTACAACCACTTCTTTAATACCACCTACAGCACTCGCTACTACTGCTGTTTGGCAAGCCATAGCTTCAATATTTATGATTCCGAAAGGTTCGTAAATTGAGGGGCAACAAAACACATCGGCATGCGAATACAATTGAATGACTTCTTTTTTCTGCAACATTTTTTCAATCCAAATGACATTTTTACGGCCTTTTTTTATCTCCAGAATACTAGATTCCATTTCTTTAGCAATTTCGGGTGTATCGGGTGCACCGGCACACAACACAATTTGGGTTTCAGCATTTATATATTTAATAGCATTTACAAGGTATATAATGCCTTTTTGTCTGGTAATTCTTCCAACAAAAAGCACATACGGTTTTGATTTATCAATACCATATTCATCAAGTGTTGAAGTTTCGCTCGTAAGTACATATTCCTTAAGATTAATTCCGTTATAAATGACTTTTACTTTGTTTTTATCAACATCAAAATATTTTAAAACATCTGCTTTTGTTTCGTTAGATACAGCAATAACGGCATCAGCCATTTCAATCGCGGTTTTTTCTATCCAAGAAGAAGCCTCATAACCACGTCCCAATTGTTCTCTTTTCCATGGGCGCAAAGGCTCTAAAGAATGGGTTGTAATTACGAGAGGAATGCCATAACACAATTTTGTTACAATACCCGCAAACTGTGCATACCACGTGTGACAATGCACAATATCAGCATCTATGTTTGCTGCGTTCATTTGAATACAGGTGCTTAATGTTTGTAAAACTGCTTTTAATTTTGCATTTGAATGGTCAAAATCAGGGTTTTCAAAAGGAAAACCTTTAACACTAAGTTGTTTTGATTGTTGATTTTGGTCACCAAAGCAACGTACTTCAACTTCCATGAGTTTAGCTAATTCAGTTGCTAAATATTCAACATGAACCCCTGCTCCGCCATAAACGTAAGGTGGAAATTCTCGTGTATAAAAAAGTGCTTTCATTTAAATGTATTCAAAATTAATTATTTAACACAAACTTTATCTCAAATTGTAAAAATAAATTCCTATAAAAATTAAAATTCATTAATTGTTTTTAGCCTCTAACAGTCTAAATTTTATTGCTATTATACTGACATTTTAGTCAGCCTACAATTATAAAGCATTTAGAGTGAAAATTTACAAAAAAATTGACAATACACTTATTTTATTTACGAAACCGATTTTTTTATTTTTTAGATAAAAAAAGAGACGTCAAATGACGCCTCTTTTACAAATATAATAATTATTAACGCTTATCGCGCATTTTCCCTTTTTATTAAATTCAAGGCTGAACCTTCATTAAACCATTCAATTTGACCGGCATTATAAGTGTGATTTAACTTAATGGTATTTTTTGAACCATCTTTGTGAACCAGCTCTAAAGTTAATTGTTTACCGGGTGCAAATTGATTTAAATCTAAGAAGTTAAAACGGTCATCTTCCTGAATTAAATCATAATCGGCTTCATTTGCAAAAGTTAAACCTAACATACCTTGTTTTTTAAGGTTTGTTTCGTGAATACGTGCAAATGATTTAACAATAACCGCCGCAGCCCCCAAATGACGTGGTTCCATTGCGGCATGTTCGCGTGAAGAACCTTCTCCGTAATTTTGATCCCCCACTATTATTGAATAAATGCCTGCTGCTTTATAAGCTCTGGCGGTATCGGGAACACTACCAAATTCACCTGTCAACTGATTTTTAACCTTATTGGTTGCACCTCCAAAAGCGTTAACTGCGCCGATTAGCATATTATTAGAAATGTTGTCCAAATGTCCGCGAAAGCGCAACCAAGGACCTGCCATTGAAATATGGTCGGTTGTGCATTTTCCTTTAGCTTTTATCAATA
Organism: Flavobacteriales bacterium CG_4_10_14_0_2_um_filter_35_18; assembly: GCA_002793215.1. GTDB lineage: Bacteria > Bacteroidota > Bacteroidia > Flavobacteriales > Flavobacteriaceae > CG1-02-35-72. The sequence goes on along the minus strand of PFPU01000107.1, from coordinate 21,108 downwards.
ATATGGCGCCTTTTAAGTCCTTAGAAATGGGTTTAAAGGGTGTCAATAATTGCAAGCGTTCGGAATCTTCTTTAACAACAATTTTAACGCCAGAACCATCTGCAAAAGGAGCAACAAAGCCAGGATCTTTAACGTCAAAACCTTTAGGAGGCAATTCAAATCCAGTAGGTTCTTTCAATAAAATTGCTTTTCCTTCCTTATTGATGAGTTTATCGGTCAACGGATTAAAATCTAAACGACCAGAAATAGCAATAGCTGCAACCATCTCAGGTGAAGCCACAAAAGCATGGGTATTTGGATTTCCGTCAGCTCTTTTTGAAAAGTTTCTGTTGAACGAATGAACAATGGTATTTTTTTCTTGTTTTTCGGAGTCTTCTCTCGCCCATTGACCAATACAAGGTCCACAAGCATTAGTAAAAATCTTTGCATTTAATTCTTCAAAAATGCCTAATAACCCATCGCGATTAGCAGTGTAGCGCACTTGCTCAGAACCTGGATTTATACCAAATTCAGCTTTGGCTTCAATTTTATTTTCAACTGCTTGTTTAGCAATAGAAGCGGCTCTTGATAAATCTTCATAAGAGGAATTGGTGCAAGATCCAATTAAACCCCAATCTACTTTTAAAGGCCAGCCATTTTTAGTTGCCTTTTCGGTCATTGTGCCTACTTCGGTGGCTAAATCTGGTGTAAAAGGTCCGTTTAAATGTGGTTTTAAATCGGATAAATTAATTTCAATAACTTCGTCAAAATACAAGTTTGGATTGGCATAAACTTCGTCATCACCAGTTAAATAAGAGGCAATTTTATTGGCTTCATCGGCAACTTCATGGCGGTTTGTAGCTCTTAAATAACGTTCAATTGATTTATCGTAACCAAATGTTGAAGTGGTAGCGCCAATTTCAGCACCCATATTGCAAATGGTTCCTTTACCGGTAGCGGAGATTGATTTGGCTCCCTCTCCAAAATATTCAACAATTGCGCCGGTACCGCCTTTAGTAGTTAAAATTCCGGCAACTTTTAAAATGACATCTTTTGGTGCGGTCCAACCTGAGAGTTTACCAATTAATTTAACGCCAATTAATTTTGGAAATTTCAATTCCCACGCCATTCCTGCCATAACATCAACGGCATCAGCGCCTCCAACACCAATGGCAATCATCCCTAAACCGCCTGCATTAACGGTATGCGAATCGGTTCCAATCATCATTCCTCCCGGAAAGGCGTAATTTTCAAGAACTACTTGGTGTATAATTCCTGCGCCGGGTTTCCAAAAACCAATGCCGTATTTATTTGATACTGAACCGAGGAAGTTAAAGACTTCACTACTGTTGTTAATGGCGTTTTGCAAATCTTTATCAGCACCCAATCGCGCCTGAATTAAGTGATCGCAATGAACGGTTGTAGGAACTGCAACCTTATCTTTTCCGGCTTGCATAAATTGCAATAAAGCCATTTGAGCAGTGGCATCTTGACAAGCAATGCGGTCGGGAGCAAAATCGACATAATCAACACCACGTTTATAAGCAGTTTTAGCAATTCCATCCCATAAGTGATTGTATAATATCTTTTCAGCTAGTGTTAAAGGTTTTTTAACCTTGTTTTTTGCGGCGTCAACGCGTTCAGTCATCCTGGCATAAACACCTTTTATCATTTCAATATCAAAAGCCATAATATAAAGTTTTAAAAAAAGTTTAGACTTATTTTTTTGGCGAATTTACAAAATTTGAAGCTTTTTTTAAGGATATTTATCCAATTTGTTTAGTTGTTAAGAATATTAGAAATCAATACAACTGAAATTAAATATCTTTGAATTTGAAACATCTAAAAAGGGCTATTTTTAAGAATTTCTTAAAATAAAAAAGCAGGTCTATAAGCCGGATTCTGTCATTTTCAACTAGAAAATGCCTTATCATTTATCTGAGTTAAACATTTATGCTTAACTTGAGCTGTTTACCCCTTGGAATCGGGCGAGTACCCTTATCTGAAATTAATCAGTGTTCCAATATACGTAACATTGCACCGCGTAGAGTTTACCTGGTTTCACTACAGCCTAACTGTACTTGCTTTCTGTTGCACTGGTCCTCGGCTTTCGCCGGATGGGCGTTACCCATTACGCTACTCTGTGGTGTCCGGACTTTCCTTCCCGACGAATCGGAACGATAAGGCGACCTGCTGTGCAAAAGTAGTGATAAGTTTTAAATTAGTTACAATTCAAATCGCAGTCCGAATTCAATATTTTTTTGTTCTATAAGATTGTCTTTAAACAGATTATTTAAATGGTATCTAAAAAAGAGGCTTGTGTCGCGGTAACCGACAAAACCATTTAAGCCGTATAGAAAATTATTCACATTGAAGTCGCCTTTTTTAATGTCTTTTACTTTAATATCATCCATTTGGTATTTTAAAATTTGTTTGGTTTTGATATTAAGCCCAAAAAATCCGCCAAATCCCATTTTGAATCCTGTATTAGGCCTATAATATATACGATCTTCGTTAAGTTTTGAACGACTAAAATCGGTTTCAAAAAAGAGGGGAACAACCAATTGAACCGTTTTAAACTTAGATTTGTCTAAATTTTCGAGGTTTGTTTGCAATAAAGTGGCGGTATTATTTGCGACAAAAAACTGATTCCTTTTTGGACTTAGCACATTGTATGTTAATGATAATCCATAATTTATATAAAATAATCCGCTATTTTTAAACATGCGTGTTTTAGAATTTGAGCCAATTTCAAAAAAATGGGACTTCCAAAAATCAAAATCCGAGTTTTCTAATGAATTTAAATTTCCGTCTGTTATAAGATTACTTGTTCCCACGGCTAATATGGTTTGTGATTGGGTTCTTCTGTTATCATTATAATAGCGATGTTTGTGATGATAATTTTCAGAATAATCAATATCTAAACCAGCAAACCTAAATCTGTGGCTGGTTTCTTCTTTAAAAATAGCCTCATCAACTTTATTTTGTATTAAATCGCGCAATTGCTGTTCTATTTCGGCAATGCGAATTTTAATATTTTGTGCTGATTCTTCGGCTGCTTTTTGTTTTAAAACTTGCGCAGAATCTTTTGAAATAGCTTCTAGTTCTAAACGATAGTTGATATCTTTAATAAGTTCTTTTAGGTGGCTACGCTCTTCAAAAGAAATATTTTCAATACGCTGCTTTAAAATTTTTACGCGTTCTTCAAAATTGCGATTTTGCGCATTAGATTGCATACTGTAAAGAACAAAAATGCTCAATAGAATTGTGGTAATATTTTTCATGTTATTAATTTTTTAATGGTTTGTGGGTTTTATAAGCTCTTTTATTGCACGCGATCCACTACGAAGCGTTAAAATAACTTTTTCGGGTAGCGGTTTGTTTATTTCGACTTCAATTTCATACAATAATTGAAAAGCATTTACCGATAAACTATCGCGTGTGGTAGCTAATTTTTTGGTTTGAACGCTACTTAAAAGTTCATTTATTTCGGCATCGGTTACATTAGAATTGACTAGAAATTCTTTTGTTTTAGGCTTATCAATTAACGCTAAAACTTCAATTGGTTTTTCGGATGTTAAAGTAGCATCATCATTCATTTTTTCTAAACTATTTGCCTTTGCAAAAACTAGCTCTTTTGACCTTATCTTATTTTTTATAGAACTTTCCTTTTTAAAAGTTTTCGTAATCAATAGCTTGGTTTCTTTAGTAATAGGTACTGTTTCCTTTTTTTGGATATTACTGATAACATTTTGTTTAACCGTTGTTTTAGCTTTAAAATTAAATTCATAACCCACTGTAAAAATCAAACCTAAAATGCTTGCGGCAATCACTAAGTTTTTAAGGTTTATGCTTTGCTTGCTTTTTTGATGTACCATTAGTTTATCAATAAGTTTATCAAAGGCATAACTGCTCGGATTTAATGTTCTGTGATCAAATTCAGATTTTATTAAATTTTCCAATTCATTTTCCATTTGTAGCATTTTTTAAGCGTGAATATTCCTCTTTTAATTGGGTTCTTGCTTTAAACAAGCGCAGTCTTGAAGCCTGCTCCGAAATTTTTAAAGTATTTGATATGTCCTTGTGAGACAATCCTTCAATGGCAAATAGATTAAAAACCAATTTGAAATCGTTGGGCAAATTATCGACGAGTTGTTGTAAATCGGAAATTTCAAAGGCTTCTTGTTCTTGGTGTTCTGTTTTGTCTTCAAAATAGCGATTGTCGTCTATTAAAAGTTGTGGTTTTTGTTGTCGTAAAAATGAAATGCATTCGTTTATCATAATTCTTCGTATCCACCCTTCAAAACTCCCTTTATTTTCAAAGGATTTTAAATGTGTCATCGCTTTTAAAAATCCGTTAAGCATCACTTCTTCAGCAAATTGCAAATCTTTTATATATTGTCGGCACACGCCCATCATTTTTGGTGCAAATAGTGTAAACAACTCTTTTTGAGCACTACGGTCATTTTGTAGTAACTTTTTAATCAATTGCTGCTGGTTGTTAAATAAGGGAATTACTTTCAAAATGGTGTTTAAAGTTGCTTTTTATAGTGAAGACGCAAATGAAGTACATTTTGTTTCTAAATATTAAATTTAATTTTAATTTTTAAAGATTTTAAGAAAATTTTAAAGTTAATCTATTGATTTTTATTTTATTAATTTTATAAATAGCATACTTTAATTTTTTGGTACTGTTCATAAATAAAAAAACCGCCTCAGTTTTGAGACGGTCTTTAATTAAATAACCTAATACAAAAAAAATTATTTAATAAACTTATAGCTAAAGCCAAACATAATTAAGTCTGTTTTCATATCATAAGCAACACTACTACCTGGAATTGCGCCATTTGGATTACTTGGCGTTATCATTAAAGGATTTAACAGCGGTCCGGATGTTTTGCCATCACTGCTACCGTGGTGATAAACACCGTTTAGGGTTAAATTATCACTTAATTCATAACCAAATCCGAATTGAAATGCATTTTTGATAATGGCAGTTGCTTCAATAGAAAACATGGCTAAATCACTATTTATTGGGTTTCCGCTGTAAGTATAACCAAAACGCAAAGGCAATTTATCAATAAGTTTTAATTGCAATCCAGCCGAAATTATATCAATATTTTGCCAACCGAATCCTGCAACCGAGGCTGTATTAGTCCAGCCTTTTTCAGCAAAACCCTCTGCATTTTCATAATTAATGGTTCTGTAATCTAAAGCGAAATCAAATTTTTCGGCAGAATAACCTAGACCAACTGAGAAAATTGCGGGATAATTCATTTTAAATTTAACATTTGGCGCTTTAGAACCATCTAGATAAGTTCCTTTAAAATCAAATTTTCCAAATGATTGTTCGGTTTTATAAGCTACCCCTAGTTTAAAACCCGAACCGGAATTATAAAAGATACCAACTTGTCCGCCAAAACCCAATGCAGAAGCCGCGTCTGATTCAGGATAACCCAATGTTGGACTTGGAGAGGCAATTGGATTTGGGTCCACTTCTAAAATTGAAAAATCTATGGTTGGTTCAATACCAATCGAAAATTTATCAGATAATTTATAGGCATAGGTAAATCCCGTTTGCATTAACATATAATTAGATCGCAATCTACCAAAACCTCCCGCTTGTTGGGGGTAATTTGCAGGATTTGAATTTATTGTAGGATTGAAAGTTGGACTTAGCGGATTATTTTTTTCTTCAGGAAAGGTTACTCCAAAACCGCTAATTCCAAATAGCGATACACCAAAAGTGTGTTTACTGTCTTTTTTACCCCAAACCATTGCAAATGCTGGCATTGGAGAAATACCTCTGGCATCTTTAGTTTCTCCAGAAACCGATGGCGCACCTGGGCCTAACATTCCTGCGGGCAAAGTTGAACTTAAATTTGGTGATGAAAAAAAGATGCCCAAATCAAAATTCATTATTTTTTCATCAAAAACCGATATTGATGCAGGATTCCATTGCAAAGCCCCACTAATATCTAACGGTTGGGCGGTTGATGCGCCTCCCATTGACATGTTTAAAGCGCCTACACCTTGCATAATGTGACCCGTTTGTGCAAAAGCAAAACTGGTTAGCAAGGATAAAATAAAAATTAAACCTATTTTTTTCATTATTATAAAGTTTTTAATTGATTAATTATTCCGTTCATTATTATATGCAATTTTAATTCTATTTAAAATGATTGATAATGACAAGAATCATATTAAAAGTTGATATTAATCATAGAATGACTTTGTCTCATTTTTTTGAATTATTTTTGACATCTTAAAGCCTTTAAAAATGTATTTTGATTTAGTTGATTTGTTAATTTTAGTATTACTCTTTTTTTCTTGTTGGTATTTAACAAGCTTCTTATTATTAAAACAATATCAAAAATTGTTGTTTAAAAAGTATATCTTAACAGCTAATCTCAAGCGCGAAAAGCGGTTGTATCTTACAAAAATAAAGGCTATTGAGCGTTTTGCATTGTTTTTAGAACGCTTAAAGGTTGAAAATTTAATTACCCGAATTAACCCCATTTCAGAAAGTGTTTTCCATTATAAATTGCTTATAAATGCAACCATTGAACAAGAATTTAATTACAATGCTGTTCAACATATCTACATTTCTAAAACGTGCTACCAAACGATAAACAATGCCAAGGATTTGATGATGCAACAAATTGAAAGGCTTTCTCAAACTGAAAATATTACCATTAAGGAATTTAAAGAGGCTTTATTATTACAAAATTCAACGCCTCATCAAGCAATTATTTTTGCCCTTGATGCTTTAAAACAAGCGTTAAATAATTAATAAAAGATTATTTTATCTTTTATTAATTATAATTAGTACCTTTGTTCCTTAATTTATAAACTCAAATTATGGAAAATTTACTCGAAAAAACAATCGCCGAAATAGTTGCTGAAGATATTAGTACAGCTAGTGTTTTTAAAAAATATCAATTAGATTTTTGTTGTGGAGGTGGCATCAGCATTGCAAAAGCTTGCGAAAAACACCATATAAACCCCACCGATTTACTGAATGATTTAAATTCAAATCAAAATAAATCGGATGTGCCCAATCTCAACTTCAATGAATGGGAATTACCCTTTTTAATTGATTATATTGTAAATGTTCATCACAAATATGTAACAGAAAACCTTGATATTATTGATGAATTCGCTCAAAAAGTTGCTAAAGTTCACGGCGACCACAGCCCAGAAGTAATTAAAATTGCCGAGCTTTACCAAAAGTTAGCAGCCGATTTAGCGCCTCACATGATAAAAGAAGAACGGATTCTGTTCCCTGCCATTAAAGCGTATTTAAAAGATAAAAATGCAGTGCTTCCTTTTGGCTCCATTGAGAATCCCGTTAATATGATGGAACACGAACACGAAGTTGTTGGTGAATATGCCAAAGAAATAATCGCCTTAAGCAATCATTTTCAAACACCTGAATGGGCTTGCAACACCTATAAAGCCCTCTATTTTAAATTAAATGAATTTATAAATGATTTGTTTCAACACATCCATTTAGAGAATAATATCCTATTTAAAAAGGTGAAAGCATTGTAAAAAATTTATACAACAATAAGTCAGAAGACCAAAGTCAAAAGACCAAAGTTTATTGTTCAAAGCTTAATGCCTCTTAATGCCTTAATGCTGAATTTTAAAGTTGGAAGACCGAAGTCAGGTAATTAGACGGTTATTTGATAATTTTAAAGATGCCTCGTAAGAGGCTTTATTTAACGAATTAATTTTTTATACTTGATACGCTTAGGCATCACATCGGCTCCTAAGCGTTTCTTTTTATTTTCTTCATATTCTGAAAAGGAACCTTCAAAAAAATACACTTGACTATCGCCCTCAAAGGCTAAAATATGTGTGCAAATTCGGTCTAAAAACCATCGGTCATGGCTAATAACCACGGCACATCCTGCAAAATTATCTAATCCTTCTTCTAAAGCTCTTAGCGTATTTATATCTAAATCATTGGTGGGTTCATCTAAAAGCAATACATTTCCTTCATCTTTTAAAGTCATCGCTAAATGCAATCGGTTGCGCTCACCACCCGACAAGGTTGCAACTTTTTTATTTTGGTCGCTACCCGAAAAATTAAACCGACTTAAATAAGCTCTTGAATTCACTTGCTTACCTCCCATCATAATCAAATCTTGTTCATTGGCAAAGTTTTGCCAAATGGTTTTTTCAGGATTGATATTGCTATGACTTTGATCTACATAGGCAATTTTTGCGGTATCCCCAACAAAAAAAGTTCCTTTATCGGCCTGTAATTCGTCCATAATTAATTTAAAAAGCGTTGTTTTTCCAGCGCCATTCGGACCTATAATTCCCACAATGCCGTTTTGAGGTAGCTTAAAACTCAAATCTTCATACAATAATTTATCACCAAAAGATTTTGAAACCGATTGAGCTTCAATAACATTAGTCCCCAATCGGGGTCCATTTGGAATAAATATTTCAAGTTTATCCTCTAATTGTTTTTGATCTTGATTGAGCAATTTATCGTAATTCGACAAACGTGCTTTTTGTTTTGCATGTCTTCCCTTAGCGGCCATGCGTACCCATTCTAGCTCGCGTTCTAAAGTTTTTTGATGTTTAGAAACTGTTTTTTGTTCTTGGGCTAATCGCGTTGATTTTTGCTCAAGCCAAGAGGAATAATTCCCTTTCCAAGGAATGCCTTCACCGCGATCTAATTCTAAAATCCATCCAGCTACATTATCTAGAAAATAGCGATCGTGTGTAACGGCAATTACGGTTCCTTTATATTGTTGTAAATGATTTTCAAGCCAATGCACCGATTCTGCATCTAAATGGTTAGTAGGTTCATCCAGCAAAAGTACATCGGGTTCTTGAAGCAATAATCGGCATAAAGCCACACGACGGCGTTCACCTCCCGATAGGTTTTTTATGGGTGTTTCACCATCGGGTGTTCTAAGCGCATCCATTGCAATTTCTAATTTAGTATCCAATTCCCACGCATTAGCGGCGTCAATTTCATCTTGCAAAACCGCTTGACGCGCCATCAATTTATCCATTTTATCGGCATCAGAATAAACTTCCTCTAAACCAAACATGTCGTTAATTTTATGGTATTCATCTAAAATGGCAACAGTTTTACTGACTCCTTCTTTTACAATATCTAGAACTGTTTTAGTATTATCTAACTGCGGGTCTTGTTCTAAATAACCAACTGAATAATCCTGTAAAAATTCGACAGTACCTTGATAATTTTTTTCAATTCCGGCAATAATTTTTAAGAGCGTGGATTTACCGGAACCATTTAAACCTAGAATTCCGATTTTAGCTCCATAAAAAAAACTTAAATAAATATTTTTTAATACAGGTTTATTAGCACCCGGGTAAGTTTTGCTTACTCCTGTCATTGAGAAAATTATCTTTTTATCGTCGGCCATTTTTTGAATTTTGAGAGATGAGAAATGAATGTAAAACCAAGAGATCTAAAATCGCTAGACGCGTCCTTTAAGTGCGTTAAAAACCCAAGCAATGGCAAAAAAACCTACGCCAACAGCGGCAAATCCCCATCCGGCAACATCATTATATCTAAAGGCACCTAACCCAATTAGGCCTAAACCTACCACAATCATAATAATTGTAGCATAACCCAAAACCACGTTTTTATTCATCATAATCCTATTTTTTTTAAAAGTCGTAAATATCGCAATTATTCAACTAATAAAACAAACGAAATTTTTGTAAAAATATTGAGTACCATTTTAGCCTCCAATTTTGTATTTTAGCCGAACAAATAAATACACTTTATATGGATGTTGCCCGTAATAAAAATGAGGATCTCAACCAACTTTTAGTAGCCGATTTAAAGAAAAAACTTTCCGTAATTTATAAAGGTGGCGGCGATAAACGTATTGAAAAACAACATCTTGATGGCAAATTAACAGCGCGTGAACGCATTGATTATTTGCTTGATGCCAATTCTAAATCAATTGAAATTGGTGCTTTTGCAGGTGATGACATGTATGAAGCTCAAGGCGGATGCCCTTCGGGAGGCGTGATTGTGAAAATTGGTTTTATCAAGAATAAACTTTGCATTATAGTTGCCAATGATGCCACCGTTAAAGCAGGTGCTTGGTTTCCAATCACCGGGAAAAAAAACCTAAGAGCGCAAGAAATTGCTATGGAAAACCGATTACCCATCATTTATTTGGTTGATTCGGCTGGTGTTTTTTTGCCAATGCAAGACGAAATTTTTCCCGATAAGGAAAACTTCGGTCGCATTTTTAGAAATAATGCCATAATGAGCAGTATGGGCATTACACAAATTTCGGCTGTTATGGGAAGTTGTGTGGCTGGTGGTGCTTATTTACCAATAATGAGCGACGAATCACTAATTGTTGAAAATACTGGAAGCATATTTTTAGCCGGCAGTTATTTAGTTAAAGCTGCAATTGGCGAAACTATTGATAACGAAACCCTTGGAGGTGCAATTTCGCAAACTGAAATCAGCGGTACGATTGATTATAAAGCTAAAACCGACAAAGAAGCCCTCGATAAAATCAAAAATATCATCGATAAAATTGGCGCTAATAACAAAGCGGGTTTTAATAGAATTAAATCGCTAGAGCCAAAAGAAAGCGAGAAAGATATTATGAGAATTCTGCCAAATTTGCGAACACAACCTTATGATATGCTTGATATTATAAAATGTTTAGTCGATAATTCTGAAATTGAAGAATATAAAAAAGATTACGGCAAAACACTTATTTGTGCTTATGCACGTATAGATGGATGGGCCGTTGGCATTGTTGCAAACCAGCGCAAAATTGTTAAAAATGCCAAAGGTGAAATGCAATTTGGCGGGGTTATTTACTCTGATAGCGCCGATAAAGCGGCGCGTTTTATAGCCAATTGCAACCAAAAAAAAGTGCCTCTTGTTTTTTTACAAGACGTTACCGGATTTATGGTTGGCAGCAAAAGTGAACACGGTGGCATTATAAAAGACGGCGCTAAAATGGTCAATGCCGTAAGCAATTCGGTTGTGCCAAAATTCACAATAATCATCGGAAATTCTTATGGCGCAGGCAATTACGCTATGTGTGGCAAAGCTTATGACCCCCGACTTATTGTGGCCTGGCCCAGTGCGCAATTAGCCGTAATGGGCGGTGCACAAGCAGCTCAAGTTTTATTGCAAATTGAAGTTTCCTCGCTTAAAAAACAAGGAAAAATTATCACTAAAGAAAACGAAACGGCTTTGTTACACAAAATCGAATCAAATTATAAAACACAATCATCTCCCTATTATGCAGCCGCCCGACTTTGGACCGACGCAATTATTAACCCACTCGACACGCGAAAATGGATTAGTATGGGAATTGATGCGGCTAACAATGCCCCAATTGAAAAGCATTTTAATCTAGGGGTTTTTCAAGTCTAAATCTTAATTTTTATCAGTTAATCAAATCATTATAAACTTTAAATTTAAAATATAAATTTTTATGGGAAGAGCATTTGAATTTAGAAAAGCAAGAAAATTAAAACGTTGGTCGGCAATGGCGCGTACCTTTACCCGAATTGGTAAAGAAATTGTTATGGCAGTTAAAGCTGGCGGCGCTAACCCTGATACCAATGCACATCTAAGAGCCGTGATGCAAAATGCCAAAGCCGCCAATATGCCAAAAGAAAATGTGGAGCGTGCTATAAAAAAAGCAACCGAAAAAGATACGGCCAATTACAAAGAAGTTTTATTTGAAGGCTATGCGCCTTATGGCATTGCCGTTTTGGTTGAAGCGGCTACCGATAACAACAACCGTTCAGTGGCAAATATCAGGACTATTTTTAATAAATATGGTGGCACTTTTGGCACCTCGGGTTCTGTTGCTTTTATGTTTGACCGCACCTGTAATTTTAGAATTAAAACCGATGATGTAAGCAGTGATTTAGAAGATCTTGAACTTGAATTGATTGATTTTGAAGTAGAAGAAGTTTTTAAAGATGACGACGGCATCATTGTTTACGCGCCGTTTGAACAATTTGGAGCCATCCAAAAATATTTTGAAGAACACCACATCGAGATTTTATCTTCCGGTTTTGAACGCATCCCAACCTTAACTAAAAAATTGTCTGATACCGAACAAACCGAAGTTGAATCTTTATTAGAAAAACTTGAAGAAGATGACGATGTTCAAAATGTATATCATTCGCTTGAAATGAATTAATTTTTTATGCAACTAACTTATAGTCAAATAGAATTACCAAAAATAGCAGCCATACTTTTAGAAAAAATACCTTCTAAAATTTGGCTGTTTTACGGTACTATGGGTAGTGGCAAAACAACTTTAATAAAGGCGCTTGTCAAATTATTATCCTTAGCGGATGTCGCAAATTCTCCTACATTTTCAATTGTTAACGAATACCAATCCCGCAAAGGAACCCCTATTTATCACTTTGATTTTTATCGGATTAAAAAAGAAGAAGAAGCTTTAGATTTGGGCATTGACGATTACTTTTATTCGGATAATTACTGTTTTGTAGAATGGCCCGAAAAGATAGAAAATTTACTACCTTTAAACGCTGTTTCAATTTACATTGTTGAAAATGCCGATGGTTCACGGACATTAACCCTTAAAAATTAAACTTATGGGAAAACAATTTTCACCTTTTAGCAAAGAATCGTTGATGCCAAAACCAGAACGATTGGAGGTGTTTAAGCATAAGGGCGCTTTAAAAATTGGCATCCCTAAAGAAATATTATTAGAAGAAAAACGCATTTGCTTAACACCCGATGCGGTTTCAACCCTTGTAAATAATGGCCATGAAGTACTCGTTGAAACGGGCGCTGGTATTGGTGCAAATTATACCGATAAAAATTATTCAGAAGCGGGCGCAAAAATTGCTTATGATAACAAATCGGTTTTGGGATGTCAAATAATTCTTAAAGTTGAACCGCCTACACCCGATGAAATTGCTTTAATAAATCCACAAAGTGTTTTATTTTCGGCCATGCAATTAAAAACGCAGGATAAAACTTATTTTGAAGCGCTTTCTAGCAAAGGCATTACCGCCATTGCTTTTGATTATATTAAAGATGAACACGGCAATTATCCCATTGTTAAGAGTTTAAGTGAAATCGCCGGTATTGCTTCTGTGCATGTTGCGGCCGAATTGCTCAACAATTGTAACCACGGAAATGGTGTTTTGCTCGGCAACATTGCAGGCGTCAATCCGAGTAAATTAATCATATTAGGAGCTGGTAATGTTGGTGAAGCCGCCGCTAGAGTTGCCATTGGTTTGGGCTTAAATATCACTGTATTTGATAATTCTATTTCTAAACTTCGAAATTTGCAATATAATTTGGGAAAGATGATTGCCACGTCAACCATTCAGCCAAAAGTGTTACAAAAACAATTGATGCGTTGCGACGCCGTTATTGGTGCACTTTACGGAAAAACACGCACACCCATTGTGGTAACCGAAACCATGGTAAAACGCATGAAAAATGGCGCTATTATTGTTGACGTGAGCATTGACCGCGGCGGTTGTTTTGAAACTTCGGAAGTTACCAAACACAGTCAGCCTACCTTTATAAAACACGGCGTTATTCATTATTGTGTGCCAAATATTCCCTCGCGCTATTCAAGAACGGCAAGCATTTCTATCAGCAACTTTTTTACACCCTATTTATTAAAAATTGGCGAACGTGGCGGTTTAGAGAATGCATTGCGATTTGATAAAGGTTTACAAAATGGCGTTTATTTTTTTCACGGTATTTTAACCAACAAAACAGTAGCCGACTGGTTTAATTTACCCTTTCGGGATATTAACTTATTGATTTCATAAAATTTATAATTTAAATATGACATTTGCCAAGCGTCTCGGATTTTACGGTTTCGGATTTTCAATAGGAATTGTGTTATTGCTGTTTTTTTTAAATGGAAAAAATTCTGGTTGCGATTATATGCCGAATGCCAGAATTTTAAAACTCATCCGCAATAAACCGCTAATCTATTCCGATAAGGCACAAGAATCTATGAAAACATTGGCGCTAGATAGCCTCGACATAAAAAAAATACTTATCGATGGCGAAATTGATTTTTCTAAAAGCATTACGCGCCAAAAACCTTGTCGTTTTTATTTGATAAATGGTCTTGCCAAAAATCAATCCCTTGCTTTATATATTGAAAATTGTGACAGTTTGGCTACTTTAAAAAGTGTAGTTTTAACTAAAAATAAATGAAACAAAGGCTCTATTTTGTTGATTGGTTGCGTGTTATAGCCTTTTTTATATTAATGCTATTCCATTGCGCTATGCCTTTTGTGAGCTTTGGCTGGGAAGTTAAAAATAACGAGCATTCTATTGGTTTAACGAGGTTTATTTGGTGGTTGCATCAATGGCGCATTCCCTTACTATTTTTTATTTGCGGTATCGGAATTCATTTTTCATTAGAGAAACGTTCCGTTTTAACTTTTGCAGGAGAGCGCATAAAGCGCTTATTGATTCCTTTGCTTTTTGCCATGTTTTTTACCATTCCTCTTCAGGTGTATTTTGAATTTTTGCAAAAAGGAAAAATTACAGGTTCTTACTTTAATTTCTACCCGCGTGTATGGGACCTAATTCCTTATCCAGATGGCGCACTCACTTGGAGCCACATGTGGTTTGTTGTTTATCTATTTGTATTTTGTTTGCTTTTGATTCCCCTTTTTTTACTTTTTAAATTTGACAAATTAAAAGCCCTAAAAGCTTATTTGGCAGATAAAATAGCAAATCCAATTACAATTGTTTTTTTAAGCTTGCCACTCACCTATTATTATTTTACACTTTATCTTGATTATCCCGAGCAACAAAGTTTATTAGATGATTGGTTTCTATTTATAACCTCAATAACCTTAGCAATTTACGGCTATTTTTTGGCGCAATCGGATAAATTTTGGAATACTTGTGAAACTTACCGATTTTACTATTTAACCATAAGCCTTTTTGGTGCAGTTGTATTGTTTTACTATTATTGGTGGGACTTAAATTTTCCTAAACAAAACGATTTCAATCTTTATGTTTATGGGTTTTTAAATTCAATTCACATTTGGTTTTTAATAATAGCGGCCGTTGGTTTTGCAAAAAAACACCTAAATTATAGCAATGCTTTTCTAAAATTTACCAATCAAGCGGTATATCCTTTTTATATTTTACATCAAACAATTATTGTTGCCGTGGGATATTATATTGTTCAACTAAATAGTTCTATTTTGTTAAAAATGTCACTTCTTATCATCATCACTTTTATGGCTATTTTTATAATATACCGTTATATTATCAAACCCTTTAAAATCACCCGAATACTCTATGGCGTTAAACTAAAAGAAGGCCATAACTTATAAGCTTTTTTCAACAAAAAAAGCTCCTCCGTTAAGAGAAGCTTTGTGCTTGGGTGGAAGACCGGGTTTCCCGTATCGCTTCGCTCACGGGATAAACTTCTCACCCTTTTGCGTTTATTCAAAATTTGTTCAACAAAAAAAGCTCCTCCGTTAAGAGAAGCTTTGTGCTTGGGTGGAAGACCGGGTTCGAACCGGCGACCCTCGGCACCACAAACCGATGCTCTAACCAGCTGAGCTACATCCACCGTTTATTGACTTATTAATGTTTCAAATAAATCGGTGCAAATGTAAGCTATTTCCTATTTTTTGCAACTATTTTTTTTTAAATAATCACTTAAAAATATTTAGGCTATAAAAGGCTTTTTTATATTAAGTTATCCAAGTTTTTAACGGCAATATAGCGCTCGGATGTAAAACCTTCGGCGTAATCTACACCAATGATTCGGCCTAAATCTTGTGCGCGGTAGGTAATGCTGTCTAAAAAGTTTTTACTTGTAATTGGCGATACCGGTTCGTCGCTATATGGCTTATAAAACTGCGAACTATAGGCTTTTACAGCTTCTAATTTAACATGGATAAAATCACCAACATCAACCACAAAATGTGGTTCTAGGTGTTTCCATTGAATGTAATGAAATACGTGTTTTGGCCGCCAAGGCAATTGTAACGAGTTGTTTATTTTGGTTTCAATTTTTATCAATCCCGATAAAAAACAAGCATCTGAGGCGAGTTTGCTTCCTCTTGAATGGTCTATGTGGCGGTCATTAATGGCATTGCAAAGCACAATATCAGGTTGGTATTTTCTTATAATTTCAATAATTTTTAACTGATGTTGTTGGTCATTTACAAAAAAACCATCGGCAAAACCAAGGTTTTTGCGAATGGCAATGCCTAATATTTTTGAAGCTTCTGCCGACTCCATTTCGCGAATTTTTGCTGAACCTCGCGTGCCTAATTCACCTCGCGTTAAATCTAAGATGCCTACTTTTTTTCCTTCAAAAATGGCCTTAGCGAGTGTTGCACCACAACCCAATTCTACATCATCGGGATGCGCACCTATGGCCAGAATATCTAATTTCATTCTATTTGTATTAGCTTTTAGTGATTTTTTTAATTGCTTGTTCAACATCGGCAATAATATCTTCAAGTTCTTCTACGCCAATTGAAAAACGCAAAAGGTTATCTGAAATACCTTGTTCTTTTCTTGCTTTAGCGCCCATTAAAGCGTGTGAAGTCAATGCCGGCAATAAAATAGTTGATTCAACACCCGCCAAACTCAATGAAGGCTTAACTAGTTTTAATGCTTTTTGAAAAGCCGTAGCATCAAATTCGTCTTTTAATTCAAATGATAACATCCCTCCAAAACCTTTCATTTGTGCTTTGGCAAGTTGGTGATTTGGGTGTGATTTTAAACCGGGATAATAAACTTTTTTAACGGCTTTGTGGTGCTCTAAATAGGTAGCCATAGCAAGTGCATTTGCATTGTGTTGTGCAACGCGCAAACCCAGAGTTTTGATGCTGCGTTCTAAAAGATAACACATAAAGTCGCTCATATTTCCGCCCAAATTTTTCGATTTTTGAAAAATTTTATTGATATTATCATTTGTTGAGGCAACAGCACCTGCACAAATATCGCTATGACCTCCCAAATATTTTGTAGCCGAATGCAAAACAATGTCGATTCCAAAATCAATAGGTGTTTGATTTACCGGCGAAGCAAAGGTATTGTCAATCATACTGATTAAACCTTTTTGCTTTGCAAGTTTGGCAATGCCAGCAATATCCGTTAAGGTTAAAAGTGGATTTGAGGGTGTTTCAATGTAAATGACCTTGGTGTTTTTTTTAATTTGAGATTCAAAATCGGCAATAGCCACACCTTTGGTAAAGGTATATTCAATTCCAAATTTATCAAACTCTTCTACTACAAAATTATAAGCACCTCCGTAAATTTCATTTTGAAAAACCACGTGGTCGCCGTGTTTTAAAAAAGTTAGTAAAGTGCTACTGATAGCAGCCATTCCCGAAGCAAAAGTCAAGGCACTTTCGGCGTGTTCTAATGCGGCAATTTTTAGGGCTACTGCCTCTTGATTTGGTGTGTTAAAATAACGTGGATAACGCTTTACTTCAACATCGAGATAGGGATAAGAAGAAGCCATAAAAATAGGTGAAACAGCACCGCCAAACTGGGTGTCTTTAATTTCTCCAACGTGTGTGCAAATGGTATTTAAACCGCTGTATTTTGTCATATTATAATGGTTATTTATTTTCAATCCATGCCGTTATGGCTGCATCGGTTGGTAACACTTTTGATGGATAAACATTTACTAAAAAGCCATTTTCATCAATCAAATATTTTTGAAAATTCCAAGCTACTTCTGAGTCTTTATAGCCGTTTTTTGATTGTTTTGTCAAAAACTGATAAATAGGATTCATATCATCGCCTTTTACTGAAGTTTTTTCCATCATCGGGAAGCTCACGCCATAATTTTGCTGACAGAATTCAGCTATTTCGGTATTGCTTCCAGGTTCTTGCTGACCAAAATTATTTGCTGGAAAACCAATAATTACAAAGTTTTTATCTTTATATGTTTTATATAATTGCTCTAAATCCTTGTATTGTGGCGTATATCCGCATTTTGAAGCGGTATTTACAATCATAATTTTTTTACCTTTAAGTTTTGAAAACTTAAATTCTTTTCCGTAAAGGTCGGTCATTTTAAAATGATAAATTGTTTCTTTTTTCATGACGTGGGTTTGATTTTTTAAGTTAGCACTTACCACTACTTTTTTAGTGTTTTGACTAAAAACGCTTGAAGTAATTAAAAGCAATACAAGTAGTTTTTTCATTTTATGTGGTTTTAATTTTAGGCTAATTTATTAAAAAAAGTCACGTGTTAATCGCTTGATAAAAAAATAGCAAATATTTAACATAGTTGCATAAGCAACCAATTATTATTTTTAATACTATTGTAGCCATTTATAAAAATGGATACTTCTTTAGAAACATCAGACTTTAATAAAACTTTAGCCCCTTGGATTGGAAAAACTGCTAAGTTAATCAATCTATATATTGCGGACGTTTTTAAAGAGCATGCCATTCAAGTAACTAAAGAACAATGGATTGTTTTAAAAATTTTAAATGAGGATTTTGACGGGGTGATACAAAATGAACTTGCATTTATTACAAATCGAAATAAAGCTTCACTAACGCGACTAATCACAATTATGGAAAAAAACCATTTGGTTAAGCGGATTTCTTTTGCGGGTGATGCACGTAAAAATCAAATATTTATCACTCAAAATGGAAGAGAATTATTTTTAAAAATGAAGCCGCTTATGTTGCAAAGTATTGAACACTTTCAACAAGGAATAAGCCTAGAAGAAAAGGCGATTTTTATAAATATTATGAAAAAAATTCAAACCAATCTAAAAACGGATGTTTCAGAATCAAAAAATTCATTAAACCCAATAAAATGAGAAGAACCCTATCAACAATTTTAGCCCTTATTCTTGTAATAAGTGCAGTTTTATTAGCAAATTACATCATTGGTCTAAAACAAAAAACAAAGCCCATAGCCGATAAAATTGTCAAAACTGTTTTTGTAGAAAAAATTATAAACAAGCGCATTCCAATAGTAATTACTGCCAATGGCACTTTGGTTGCAAAACACAAAATAGAGCTTTATTCAGAAGTTCAAGGCGTTTTAGAACGTACGGCTAAAGATTTTAAATCGGGAACTGCCTTCAACAAGGGTGAAATTTTGATTAAGATTAACAATGAAGAATCTTTTGCCAATCTACAGGCTCAAAAGAGCAGTTTATTCAATGCACTTACAGCTATTATGCCTGATATTCAATTAGATTATCCAACCGAATACGCAAAATGGAAATCCTATCTGCAAAAATTTAACATCGATAAAAAACTTCAAAAATTGCCCGAATCAAAATCCGAAAAAGAAACTTACTTTATTTCGGGACGGGGCATTTTTACTGCCTATTATAACGTTAAAAATTTAGAAGTCAAATTTAATAAGTATGTTTTAACAGCCCCGTTTAACGGCATTTTAACCGAATCATTGGTAAATCCGGGAACCCTTATTAGACCTGGACAAAAAATAGGAGAATTTATAGATCCCAACAGCTATGAAATGGCCGTTTCGGTTAAATCAGAATTTCGCAACTTATTGCAAGTGGGCAAAACTGTTGAGCTTTTTAATTTAGAAAAAACCAAAACTTGGCAGGGAAAAGTAATACGAATTAATGGCAAAGTAGATACCACCACCCAAACAATATTCGCTTATATTGAGGTCAATGGCTCCGATTTAAGAGAAGGCCAGTATTTGGAAGTTGCCCTACAAGCTAAATCTGAAGAAAATGCCGTTGAAGTTTCTCGAAGTTTGCTAGTTGAAAATTCAAAAGTTTTTATCGTAAAAGATTCGGTTTTAGACTTGGTTCCCATCAATTTAGTATTTGAAAATAGAGATAATGTGGTAGTAAAAGGTTTAAATAATGGTATGTTACTTCTTTCTAAATCGGTGCCTGGAGCCTTTTCGGGGATGTTAGTTAAAATTTCAAACGCAAATTAAAATAACAATGAGAAAAGTAATTACCTACTTTATAAAATTTCCGGTAGCCGTCAACATTTTTATTTTTGCGTTTTTTATATTTGGATTAATGGGTGCTTTATCAATGAAATCATCCTATTTTCCATTGACCGATTCTCAAAATATCTCCATAAGTGTAACTTATCCGGGCGCTTCTCCCGAAGAAATTGAGGAAGGTATCGTTCAAAAAATAGAAGATAACTTAAAGGGAATCGTCGGCATTGATCGCGTTACTTCGGTTTCGAGAGAAAATGCAGCCAGTATCAATGTTGAAACTGTAAAAGGCAAAAATATTGATGTGGTATTGTCTGATGTTAAAAATGCCGTTGATAGGGTTCCCTCCTTTCCTTCGGGAATGGAACCTCCCATCATCGCAAAAATAGAAAGCACCCGTCCAACCATTAGCTTTTCAATTAATGGTGATAGCATTCCTTTGCAAACACTAAAGGAATACGCTCGTAAAATTGAAAATGATATCCGTAATATTGAAGGCATATCGCAGGTAAATTTATCGGGATTTCCAGATCAAGAAATTGAAATTGCCGTTCGTCAAACCGACTTACGTGCTTATAATTTATCGTTTACCGAAGTCGCAAATGCCGTAAGCAAATCAAATTTACTCATCTCAGGTGGCAATATAAAAACAAATGCCGAAGACTATTTAATTAGGGCGCGCAATAAAAATTATTATGCAAATGATTTATTAAATTTGGTTGTAAGAGCCAATGCCACAGGCGATATCATTCGGTTAAAAGACATTGCTGACGTTTCCGATACTTGGTCTGAAAATCCTGACAGGCTTTACTTTAATGGCAAAAAATCAATCAATATTACGGTGAGCAACACCAACAGCGAAGATTTGCTTTCTACTGCAGAAAAAGTGAAAAACTACATCGAAAAATTTAATCAACAACAAACCAATGTTCACTTAGATATTTCGAGCGATAATTCGGTAACCTTAAAACAGCGTACTTTATTGTTGCTAAATAATGGTACAATGGGCATTATGTTAGTCTTGTTCTTTTTGGCCTTATTTTTAAATATTCGCTTGGCTTTTTGGGTAGCAGCTGGTATTCCAATAGCCTTTTTTGGGATGTTTATTTTCGCTACAAATCTCGATATCACCATTAATGTATTGTCTTTGTTTGGTATGATTATCGTGTCGGGTATTTTAGTT
>PFPU01000175.1 GCA_002793215.1 Flavobacteriales bacterium CG_4_10_14_0_2_um_filter_35_18 | reverse complement strand
TTTAGCGTCTTCTTTTTGTATAATGGCTTTATTATAAAACCCAGTGATTTTTAAGTAAATTAAAAATCCGATAAGTAAAACGATAGCAATTACAATCCACTTTTTCATATTTTTTATTTTTTAAAGATATTTTTCAATGTTAATTAATTCTTGTTTTATGGCCTCTAATTTAACGATAATATCATTAGCTGAGTTCAATTTTTTTGGTTTTTCTTTTAATGCTTTTCTTGCACCATCTAAAGTAAAACCTTTTTCTTTAACAAGCCTGTAAATAAGTTGCAGGTTTTTAATGTCTTCTTGGGTAAAAAGGCGGTTACCTTTTTTGTTTTTTTTAGGTTGAATCACTTCAAATTCCTGATCCCAAAAGCGTATGAGCGAAGTGTTTACGTCGAAAGCCTTGGCAACTTCGCCAATGCTGTAATAGCGTTTATCAGGTAGGTTTACAAACATTAATCGACAGATTGACCTTCTTGTGAAGCGATACGTTGCATCGCGATAAATTCTTCTGGTGATAAATTTCCATAATAGAAATTAATAGGATCTATTGACACGCCATTTTTATGAACTTCATAATGTAAATGAGGTCCCGATGTTCTTCCGGTCATCCCAACAAATCCAATAAGATCTCCGCGTTTAATACGTTGACCCTGCCTAACTTTATAAGAGCTCAAATGCGCATATAATGTTATATATCCAAAGCCGTGATTAATTTCAATATGATTGCCATAACCGGGTTTAGAACGGTCGGCACTCACAACAATTCCATTTCCGGTAGCGTATATAGGTGTTCCAACATGAGCCGAAAAATCCATTCCTTTATGTTGCTTACTCGCTTTAGTAAATGGGTCTATACGCCAACCAAACCCTGAAGCTAGCCTTTGTAGATCTTGCTTTTTAACGGGCTGTATGGCAGGAATTGCTTGTAATAATTTTTCTTTATCGGTTGCCAGTTTCACAATTTCATCTAAAGATTTTGACTGTACATAAAGTTGTTTTGATATAATATCAACGTTTTTAGTAGCTTCAATAACCATCGCTGAGTTGTCAAAACCTTCAAGTGCCTCATACCTATTAACCCCACCAAAACCAGCTTTACGTTGTTCTTCGGGGATTGGATTTGCTTCAAAAAATGTACGGTAAATGGTATTATCGCGCTCTTGAACTTCGGCCAAAACATTATCAATTTGTTTGATTTTTTTTGAAAGCAAGCCGTAATTTAATTGTAAATTAACGAGTTCTCTGTTAAGTCCTTTCTCTTTTGGGGATTCAAAAATCTGAGAAAAACCAATATATCCGGCAAACATAATAATTAAAATGGCCAAAATTCCAAAAATCACACGTCTAAAAGCTTCTTCTCTTTTAACCTTTATTTTGTGATACGAGAGTGTATCTGGGTCATAATAGTATTTTACTTTCGACATAAGCTAAATTATATTATTTTTGTGTGCTCCAAGCAAGACTTAGAAAGTAATGCTTTTGATTTTTGATTTTACAAATTTACAAAAACTTTAATTACTCAATAATACAACAATTATTTTAGCTTATAATTAACAAATATGACTTCACAAGAAATTAGACAACAGTTTTTAAATTTTTTTAAAGACAAACACCATAAAATTGTTTCCTCTGCACCTATTGTTATAAAAAACGACCCAACTTTGATGTTTACAAATGCGGGGATGAATCCGTTTAAAGATTTCTTTTTAGGACAAAAAGTTGCCACAGATAAGCGTGTAACCGATACGCAAAAATGCTTGCGCGTTTCGGGTAAACACAATGATTTAGAAGAGGTTGGCATAGATACCTATCATCACACTATGTTCGAAATGTTGGGCAATTGGAGCTTTGGCGATTACTTTAAAAAAGAAGCCATTTTTTGGGCTTGGGAATTGTTAACCGAAGTTTATAAAATTGATAAATCAAATTTATATGTTACCGTTTTTGAAGGTGATAAAGCCGATAACCTTGAATTTGACCAAGAGGCTTTTAATTTTTGGAAAGCCATTGTGAGTGAAGATCACATTATTTATGGCAATAAAAAGGATAATTTTTGGGAAATGGGCGCACAAGGTCCTTGTGGACCATCTTCCGAAATTCACGTTGATATTCGCTCTGATGAAGAAAAAGCGCTCATTCCGGGTCGTGATTTGGTAAACCATGACCATCCACAAGTGGTTGAAATTTGGAATTTAGTTTTTATTGAATTCAACCGCAAAGCCGATGGTTCCTTGCAAAAATTGCCAGCAAAACACGTAGATACCGGCATGGGTTTTGAACGTTTGTGCATGGTTTTACAAGGCGTAAAATCTAATTATGATACCGATGTTTTTACCCCGATAATCGCCAAAATTGCCAAAATAACCAACTCAAAATATGGCACTAATACCAAAACCGATATCGCCATTCGCGTGATTGCCGACCACGTTAGAGCGGTTGCCTTTGCTATCGCCGATGGACAATTGCCTTCAAATAATGGTGCGGGTTATGTAATTAGGCGCATTTTGCGACGTGCAATCCGTTATGGCTACACTTTCCTCAACCAAAAAGAAGCTTTTATTTATAAATTAATCGCCGTTTTAAGTGATGAAATGGGCACTAATTTTCCCGAAATCACCTCACAAAAAGAGTTGATACAACTCGTTATTAAAGAAGAAGAAAATTCCTTTTTAAATACCCTTGAACAAGGCTTACAATTATTAGATAAAATCATCCTGCAAACAAAAGGAAAACAAATCTCTGGTGAAAAAGCCTTCGAATTATATGATACCTTTGGATTCCCAATTGATTTAACTTCACTTATATTAAGAGAAAAAGGATTGGGCTTAGATGAACCCGGTTTTGAAGCCGCCATGCAAATCCAAAAAGAGCGCTCACGTGCCGCCGCTGTTCAAGAAACCGATGATTGGCAGGTTTTATCAAATGAGCCAACTGAATTTGTGGGTTACGATGAATTATCGGTTCATGCAAAATTGACGCGCTATCGCAAAATAAACAGTAAAAAAGATGGCGTTCAGTACCAATTGGTTTTTAATAAAACGCCCTTTTATCCCGAAGGTGGTGGCCAAGTTGGAGATAAAGGCTTGATAACAACTAAAACACACGAAAAAATTACCGTTTTAGATACCAAAAAAGAAAACAATCTTATTTTACACATTACCAAAATATTACCACAATCTGTCGCAGGCGATTTTCAACTTTTTGTAGATGAAAAAAACCGATTTAATGCCGCTTGCAATCACAGTGCAACCCATTTATTACAACAAGCTTTACAATCTGTTTTGGGTAAACATGTTGAACAAAAAGGATCGGCAGTAACACCCGAAAATCTTCGTTTTGACTTTTCACATTTTGCAAAAATGACAAATGAAGAATTACAAAAGGTTTCCGATTTGGTAAATGCCAAAATTCATGCACAAATTCCCTTACAAGAACATCGGGATATCGATATTAAAGAAGCTCAAAAACAAGGCGCTATGGCTTTATTTGGCGAAAAATATGGCGATAAAGTACGCATGATTCAGTTTGACAGCTCAAAAGAGCTTTGTGGCGGCACGCATATTAAAAATACCGCCCACATTTGGCACTTTAAAATCACATCCGAAAGTGCCATAGCTGCAGGGGTAAGACGCATTGAAGCCATTACCGGCATGGCTTCTAAACACTATTTTGAAAACCTAGATGCCAACTATTCAGCTATAAAACAGACTTTAAAACAGGTGGGAAATCCTGTTAAGGCAATCGAACAATTACAAGACGAAACAGCCACCTTGCGCAAGCAAGTTGAACAATTGCTAAAAGAAAAGGCAAACACTTTAAAAACCAGTTTAAAAGCGTCAATTACCTTGATAAATGATGTCAATTTTTTGGCAGTTCAAATTGATTTAGATGCCAATAGTATTAAAAATCTGGCTTTTGAATTAGGTCAGGAATATGAAAACTTGTTCTTTTTAGCTGGGGCTGAAAATGACGGCAAAGCCCTACTCTCATTATATATTTCTAAATCACTAGTCGAAACCAAACTTCTCGACGCAAGCAAAATTATTCGCGAATTAGGTGTTCATATTCAAGGTGGTGGCGGCGGACAGGCCTTTTTTGCAACTGCTGGCGGTAAAAATATTAAGGGTATTGGTGAGGCATTAAAAGCTGCAAAAGGATATATTTGTTGAGTAAGGAAAACCGAAGTTTGAAGTTTGAAGTTTGAAGTTGATATAATCATAATTAATAACGCCTCATTCATCATTCAAAATTCATCATTATTCAAATTTAAAAATCAAAAATAATACTACAAATGGAAACTAGTAAACAAATAAATAATTGGTACAATACGTTTTCTAAAGACCAATTAAAAACAGGGCTTAATTTAAGACATTACACAATTTTGAATCACCTCATTAAATCGGGTTTAAAAAAAAATAGCTCGGTTCTTGAAATTGGATGTGGTATTGGTACCTTAACGGGATTGATTCACAAATACCTAAAAAAGGGTAAGCTTGTAGCTGCAGATATTAGCGACGAATCTATTAAAATTGCAAAAACTAGGATTCCTTCTTCTCAAAAAATCGACTTCATTGTAACTGATATGAAAGATTTTGACTATCCACAACCCTTTGATTTCATCATTTTACCAGATGTGTTAGAACATATTCCAATAGCGCAGCACCCCAACCTTTTTAAAACGCTTTCAAAATTGATGCATCCTCAATCAATACTACTTATTCATATTCCTCATCCAAAAGCCATTGAATATACTAGAAAAAATACGCCCGAAAAATTACAAATAATCGACCAATCTATAAGTGCCAATCAACTTTTAAAAGATGCTTATGCAAATAATTTGATTTTAATAAGTTATAAATCCTATTCAATTTTTAATAGAGAAGCTGAAGATTATGCCCTAGCAAAGTTTAGAATAAACTCAGATACAATCCTAACACCTTTACCAAAATTGGTAATTATCATTCGTAAATTTATTGAGCGTACAAAATACTTTTTGGCAAGGGTATTAAATATCCAACTTTAACGCTTTGTTTAAATCATAAAAACCTATCTAATCATAATCAATTTCAATTTTAACGCTTACTTAATTTTTAAAGAATGCCCTACTTTTGTCAAGCTAAACAATAAAATTATATGGATTTAATAGAAAGATTAATGTGGCGTTACGCTACAAAAGCCATGAATGGCAAAAAACTACCTCCCAAAAAAGTTGACAACATTCTTGAAGCAGCGAGACTTGCCCCTACCTCAAGTGGTTTACAACCATTTGAAATTATGGTGATTACCAATCCAGAACTAAAACAAGAAATTAGAAAAATAGCTTGGAATCAATCCGTTATTACAGATTGTTCTCATTTATTGGTTTTTGCAGCTTGGGATACTTATACCGAAAAGCGCATTAACAAAATGTTCGATTTAGCAAATACCCTAAGAGGTACGGTAAACGAAGGCTGGGAAAATTACCGCCAAATGTTGTTAAAGTCATATCCTCAAAAAGCTGCCGAAGAAAACTTTAACCACGCTGCCAAACAGGCTTACATTGCTTTTTCAATGGCTATTGCTGCCGCTGCCTTTGAAGGTGTTGACAGCACGCCCATTGAAGGATTTGACCCAAATGCTTTAGATGAGATTTTGAAATTAAGAGAAAAAGGACTAAGAAGCTGTGTAATTTTAACCCTCGGCTACCGCAATGCAGATAAAGATTGGCTGGTTAATTTGATAAAAGTTAGAAAAAGTGCCGATGATTTAGTAACTTTTATTAACTAAAATCTCACTTCAAAATTATTAAAAGATATCGTGCTGCACACAACAATTCGGTATCTTTTAAATATAACATCCATTCTAAATTCAGAATTCTAAATTTTGCTTACCTTTCGGTGTTATAAATCTTCAGGTAATGGGCAAATTAAAAAGCAATAAGGACCATAGCAAAAACTTATCTAAATCTGTTGAACCCGAAAAAAGGGATTCAAAAAAAATAAGCAAAAAGAAATACAATAAAGTCCTTTCAGCACTCGAAGTTGAACTAGTTATGCTTCAAGAATGGATACAGTTTAAAAACCTAAAAGTAGTTGTATTGTTTGAAGGACGTGATGCTGCGGGCAAAGGTGGCGTTATAAAAACCATTTCACAAAGTTTAAATCCAAGAATCTGTAAAATTGTTGCACTTGGAACGCCAACCGAACGCGAAAAAAGTCAGTGGTATTTTCAACGCTATGTTTCGCAATTACCTGCCGCAGGTGAAATGGTTTTATTTGACCGAAGTTGGTATAATCGTGCTGGTGTTGAACATGTTATGGGGTTTTGTACGGCAAATGAATACGAAGAGTTTATGCGCACCTGTCCTGATTTTGAACGCATGCTCATTCGTGCAGGAATTATCTTAATAAAATATTGGTTTTCGGTATCGGATGAAGAGCAGGAGCGTCGCTTTCAATCGCGAATTGACGACGTTACCAAGCGCTGGAAATTGAGCGAAATGGACTTGATTTCGCGTGAAAAGTGGCTCGATTACAGCAAAGCAAAAGACGAAATGTTTAAAGTTACCGACACAAAACAGTCGCCTTGGTTTGTAGTTCCCGCCGATAACAAAAAGCGGGCGCGGCTAAATTGCATCAGCCATTTTTTGAGCGTGATTCCCTATGGCGAAGTGCCCCATGAAGCTATTGTTTTATCACCTAGAAAAGCCGATAAAGCTTATATTCGCCCACCTTTTTCAGACCAAACTTTTGTACCCGAAAAATTCTAAAATATGTCTGAATTTAGAACCGTATTAACGCCTAAAAAGCAAGAAAATCAAATAGATTACCAATCAAAAGTGATGCTTTTTGGTTCCTGCTTTACAGAACATATCAATCAAAAATTAGAATATTTTAAATTCGACACCCTGCCTAATCCGTTTGGCATTGTATTTAATTCTTCTGCAATTTACACCGCTGTAAATCATTGTGTTTTAAATAAAGTTTACGCTCAAGCCGATTTGAATCAGCACGGTGAACTATGGTTTAGTTTTAACCACCACTCACAATTTTCATCAGCTAATTTAGCACAGACCTTGGCGGAGATAAATTCTAACATATCGAAAGCACATCAGTTTTTAAAAAAAGCAACTCATATTGTAATTACGCTAGGCACAGCTTGGATTTACACGTATAACGACACGGCTAAAATTGTGGCAAATTGCCATAAAATTCCACAACAAAAATTTACAAAATCACTCCAAAGTATTGCGGCTATTACCAATGACTTGGATGGGATTTACACCGCCATTAAAACCATCAATCCAAAAGTAAATATGTTATTTACGGTTAGCCCCATTCGGCATTTGCGCAATGGATTTGCCGAAAATAATTTGAGTAAGGCTCATTTAATAGCGGCCATTCAACAGCACGTTAGCCAACAAAAAGATTGCTTTTATATGCCCATTTATGAGCTTATGATGGATGATTTGCGCGATTATCGCTTTTACGAAGCAGATATGATTCATCCAAATGCCACCGCCCTCAATTATATTTGGGATTTTT
>PFPU01000162.1 GCA_002793215.1 Flavobacteriales bacterium CG_4_10_14_0_2_um_filter_35_18 | reverse complement strand
AACCGATGCTTCAGGTAACACCGCAAGCTGTTCATTTAATGTAACCGTTGTTGGCATTGCGCCTGTAATTGTTTGTCCTGCTGATATTACCGTTAACAATGATTTAGGTAGCTGTGGCGCAATTGTGTCTTTCGCCGCTACTGAAACTGTTGGAATCCCTAGCTCAGTGATTACTTATTCAATCGCTCCGGGAAGCTATTTTGCCGTTGGAACTACTGCTGTAACAGCAACCGCTACTAATGCTATTGGATCTTCTTCTTGTACCTTTAATGTTACCGTAAATGATACCGAAGCGCCAACGCTTATTACTCAAAATATATCAACTACCTTAACCAATGGCGTGGCAACCATAACTGCCAACCAAGTAAACAATGGTTCAACCGACAATTGTGGCATTGCTAGTATGAGCGTATCGCCTAGCACTTTTGTTTGTGGCGACCAAGGTACTCATATCGTTACCTTAACGGTAACCGATGTTCACGGCAATGTGTCAACAGGCACAGCTACCGTAACGGTTTTAGGCGATGTGCCAAGCATCAGTGTAAACGCCTTTACTGCCGTAGCTACCCAAGCAACAAATACCATTTTCTTAGGTTATGGACCTCAAAGTATGACTCTAAGCACCCAAACAATTGGAGGCTCAGGCTTTACTTACCAGTGGTCAAGTTCAACTGGCGAACTCGTAGCGAGTGTTGCCAATCCTACCGTAAGTCCTAAATTGAGCACAATTTATACGGTAACCGTAACCAATTCTAATGGATGTCAAGCGACTTCAACCATTTCGGTTTGTGTAATTGATGCCCGAGCCATCGATAAACACGGCAAATACGAAGGTAAAGTTTTGGTTTGTCACAAAGAATCATCAGGAAATGATGACCACGATACTGATCACAGCAGTAGAAATGGTAGTCATACTATTGAAATTAGTGTTAATGCCGTAGAAAAACACCTCAAAAATCACGGCGATACTTTAGGCGCTTGTGGGGCAACTTGTACCTCATCTTATGTAGATGTTGTTGTTGATAATGATGATGATGACGATGACGATGACCACGCCAATAATGATGATGACGATGACGATGACGATGACGAAAATAAAAACGGCAAAGATGATAAGTCTAAATCTAAAGCGTCTAAAATCAAAGCAATTATTTATCCTAACCCTGTAATAGATGAAGTTGGCGTTGGCTTAAGCGAAAAAGGTGAAGGCTCTATTGAAATCTATGATGGTAAAGGAAATAGAATCTATCAAAAACATTCTAAGGACCTTAAAACAGGTGTTAAATTTAGTATGAAAGGTAAGAAAACTGGTACTTATTATGCAAGAGTAACTTGCAAAGGTAAAGTTTACACCGCCACTATATTTAAAGAAAGATAATAACCGGGGGGTTATTCATCTAAAAAAAGCGGGTAAAAGTTCAAACTTTTACCCGTTTTTTGTTTTCAGATTAATTAACTTTACCACATTCAAATGGTATAAATATGGCTATAGCTAAGCGCAATTCTGTTTTAAAAAAACTTCCTAAATATCTACAAAGCTATGTAATTGCGCAACCTTATAACACTTATACCGCAAAAGATCAGGCTGTTTGGCGCTATGTTATGCGAAAGAGTATGGCCTATTTGAGTCAACATGCCCACCATTCATACCTTGACGGATTGGCAAAAACAGGAATCTCATCTGAAGAAATTCCGCATATGCAAGGCATGAATCGTATTTTAAAAGAAATTGGTTGGGCGGCGGTTTCGGTTGACGGATTTATTCCGCCAAGCGCCTTTATGGAATTTCAAGCTTATAATGTTTTGGTTATAGCCGCTGATATTAGAACGGCCGAACACATCGAATATACGCCTGCTCCTGACATTATTCACGAAGCTGCCGGCCATGCGCCCATTATCGCTAACCCAGAATATGCCGAATATTTACGACGCTTTGGCGAAATTGGCAGCAAAGCCATTTCATCGGCTAAAGATTACGAATTATATGAAGCCATTCGGCATTTATCAATTATAAAAGAGGATCCAAATTCATCCGATAAGGCTATTGCCGAAGCTGAATGCCGCGTTGCTGAAATTTCAGATAATATGGGTCAGCCAAGCGAAATGTCACAAATGCGCAATTTGCATTGGTGGACTGTTGAATATGGACTAATTGGGAGCCTAACGCATCCTAAAATATACGGTGCGGGTTTGTTGTCATCTATCGGCGAAAGCGCTTGGTGTATGAGTGCAAAAGTTAAAAAACTGCCTTACACCATTGCTGCGGCTCAAACGCAATTCGATATTACCAAACCGCAACCGCAACTGTTTGTAACACCCGATTTTGCTCATTTAAGTGTTGTTTTAGAAGAATTTGCCAATAAGCTTTCACTTAGAAAAGGGGGATTAAAAGGCGTTAAAAAATTGATAGAATCGGGCAATTTAGGAACCATCGTTTTAAGTACGGGCATTCAAATTTCTGGCATTTTTACCCGGGTTTTAGCGTTTGAAGAATCTCCAATATATTTTCAAACGAGCTCGCCAACGGCTTTAGCTTATCAAAATAAAGAGCTCATTAGTCACGGTAAATCCTATCATGCAGCGGGTTTTGGCTCGCCCATTGGAAAACTTAAAGGTAGAAACCTCGCTATTGAAAATATGTCGCCTAACGATTTAGAAGCTTATGGCATATATGAAGGTAAAAATACTTCGTTGACCTTTGAAGGTGGTGTTACGGTGTGTGGTGAAATTATTACGGGACGCCGCAATTTACAAGGAAAAATCATCCTAATCTCATTTAAAAATTGCACGGTTACTTTTGGTGAAGCCGTGTTATTTAAGCCTGAATGGGGTATTTATGATATGGCTGTTGGCGCAGAGGTTGTTTCGGCTTTTGCTGGCGTTGCCGATGCCGAAAATTACGGACTTCATTTTAATCCGCCCGATGAAAAAACACATAAAATTAATTACGCTAAGGCGGATAAAAAATTGCATCAACTTTACCAAACCGTTCGAGATTTTAGAATTTCGAAAGCATCTGATTTTGTGGTTTTAGAAGCCGTTTTTAAAGAACTTACAACTAATTACAAGTTAGAATGGCTGCTTTATTTAGAACTTTATGAGCTTTTAAAAACTACTAATTTACCTTTAAAACAAAAGGTTTTTGAGTGCTTAGAACTGCTAAAATCTCAAAAGCCTTTTGGTAAGTTAGTGGCCGAAGGCCTATTAGCAATTGGCTAATCTATTTGGGTGAGTCTTAGCGTGTTTACCATTCCTTTTTCTTTTATAGGCATTGAGGTCAAAGAAATTGTATAATCGCCCATATCAATGTATCCTTTTTCTTTAGCAATATTATTGATGTCGATTATGGTGGCATCGGTGCTCATCATTTTTTCGTAATAAAAGGCTTTTACACCCCAAAGCAAATTGAGCATTGCCATAATTCGTCGGTTAGAGGTGAAGGCTAAAATATGAGCATGAGGTCTTCGCGCCGAAATGTGAAAGGCTGTATAACCACTATTGGTTAAAGTATTTATGGCTGCCACGTCAATATTTTCGGCCATAATGCAAGCTTGCTGGCAAATAGTTTTAGTAATTAAGCGTTCGTTAACCGTATTAAAAGAAGAGGTGTCCATTTTAATTAAGGCTGAATTTTCAACCTTTTCAATGATGCTTCTCATCTTTTTGATAACTTCTAATGGGTATTTTCCAACTGAGGTTTCTCCCGAGAGCATCACGGCATCAGCGCCATCCATAATTGAGTTGGCTACATCATTCACTTCGGCGCGTGTGGGAACCTGATTTTCAATCATCGTCTCCATCATTTGGGTAGCGATAATTACGGGAATTCGGGCTTTTTTGGCTTGAGCAACGAGACTTTTTTGTACCAAAGGCACTTCTTCCATCGGTATTTCAACACCTAAATCGCCACGGGCAACCATTAATCCATCGCAGTGGCTACAAATTTTAGAAATATTTAAAAGCGCTTCGGGTTTTTCAATTTTAGCGATAACGGGAATTTTATACGTTGAATTATCGGCGATAAGCTTATTGAGCAAATCTAAATCGTCGGCAGTTCTTACAAAAGAAAGTGCTATCCAATCAACTTCAAGGCTTATGGCAAATAAAGCATCTTTAACATCCTTTTTGGTAAGGGCTGGCTGAGAGACATTTGTATTTGGTAGATTGACGCCTTTTTTAGATTTTAAAGTTCCACCACGCAAAACTTTAGTAACAACTTCATCTTTGCCGTTGGTGCTTATTACTTCAAAAAGTAATTTGCCATCATCAACTAAAATACGCTCACCAGCCTTGACATCCTGTGGAAAATGTTGATAGGTCATATAGGCTTTTTCTTGAGTGCCTTCACAATTATTTGTAGTAAAGGTAAATAGGTCATTTACTTTTAGTTCAACACCTTCTTGCATCACACCAACGCGTAATTTAGGACCTTGCAAATCGGCTAAAACCGCTACATTATAATCGAGTTCTTTATTGAGCGATCTAATTGTTTTAACATTTTGTTCTACCACAGCATAATCGGCATGCGAAAAATTAATTCTAAAAACATTGACGCCGGCAGCCATCATGTCTTTCATAATTTCTCTATCGCTACAAGCTGGACCAAGTGTTGCTACTATTTTAGTTTTTTTTCCTTTATGTTTCATCTTTAAAATATTAAGTGCTCTTTTTGTTTTAATTGTTCTGGATTTATTGTGAATGCAGTAATAACTTGTTTTATGCTATTAAGTTGTTCTACAAGGGTATTTATTTGATGTTTTGTTAAACCTTCTGAAATTTTTAAAAAGAAATCCACCTTTTTATGATCATTTACAAGATAGGACACTATGGTTTCACCAAGTAACGTATTATAAAATAAGGCGTTTTTAGTGGCGGTTTTATATTCAACTAACAGGCTTTTATTGGCTATAAGGTAATAGGTTACAAAATTTGTAGGATCATCATATTCGAATAACGAAAAGCTTGCCTTGCTATTTTCAAAGTCTAAATCGGTTTCATTTCTAAAAAATCTTAAGTTTAGCGATTTGTTAATATAATAGGCTAATCTATAATCCTCTAAAGTGGTATGAATACAAATCAATGTGTAATCATGCTCAAGCTCTAGCGTTAAAGTATGTAGTTTCGCCATGGTATTAAATTTTATTTTGGATGGCGTAATAGCCTCTTTGTGCGGTTTTTTCCTCAGCTTTCTTTTTTGAAGTGTCTCTGGCTTTTGCAATTTGAACCCCATCAATAAATAGTTTAACACTATATTGTTTTATGAGTTCGTTGCCAGAATCTTCATAAATTTCAAATTTAATATCTTTTTTTTCTTTTTGACACCATTCAATCATCAAACTTTTATAACTGGTTATTTTTTGCTCCAATTGATTGAAATCAACATAGGGAATTATCAGTTTATTATTGATAAAATCATCGCAATAGGCAAAACCTCTATCAATATAAATAGCGCCAACTAATGCTTCGAATACATTTCCGTGAATATTGTCACTAAAACGGCTTTCAGATACACTGCTACTCACAAAATCAAGCAAGTTTAAATTTTTACCAATCGTGTTTAAATAACTACGACTCACTATTTTAGAGCGCATTTGTGTGAGATAACCTTCATCGCCTAAAGGCGCTTTTTTAAAGAGGTAAGCAGCGATAACCGTGCTTATTACGGCATCTCCTAAAAACTCTAAACGTTCGTAATTTATGGGTTTGCCTTCTAAGTCAATTTTTTTTACAGAACTATGCGTAAAAGCTTTCTTATAAATGGATAGACTTTTTGGTTTAAAACCTAGAATTTTCGACAAATCATTACTAAAACGAATATCATCATCAGAATTCAGTTTTAATTTTTTGCGAAAAAAGTTCATTAATAGCTAAAGAGGTTAAGCTAATTTTTTAAAAAGCAAACAAGCGTTATGACCTCCAAATCCAAAAGTATTGCTTAGCGCAACCTTAACTTCGCGTTTTTGCGCTTTGTTAAAGGTAAAATTTAATTTGTTGTCAATGTGATCATCATCATTAAAATGATTGATGGTAGGCGGAACAATGCCATATTTTATAGCTAGAATTGAAGCGATGGCTTCAACTGCGCCAGCAGCACCTAAAAGATGGCCGGTCATAGACTTTGTTGAATTGATGTTAATATTGTAAGCGTGATTGCCAAAAACTTCTTTTATTGCTTTTGATTCGGCAATATCTCCTAATGAGGTAGAAGTGCCGTGCATATTAATTGCGTCAACATCTTCTGGTTTTAAGCCAGCATTTTTGATGCAGCTACGCATCACGTTAATAGCTCCTAAACCTTCGGGATGTGGTGCTGTAATATGATGTGCATCAGCTGATAAACCACCACCAACCAGTTCGGCATAAATATTCGCCCCGCGGTTAATAGCATGTTCATATTCTTCTAAGATAAGCGCCCCTGCGCCTTCGCCAAGAACAAAACCATCTCGGTCTCGGTCAAAGGGTCTTGAAGCCGTTTTAGGATCATCATTGCGTGTTGATAAGGCAAACATGGCATTAAAACCACCAACACCAGCAATGGTTATAGCGGCTTCTGAGCCACCCGAAACCATAATATCGGCATAACCTAAACGGATGTAATTTAAGGCATCAATCATGGCGTTTGCCGATGAGGCGCACGCTGCAACCGTGGTAAAATTAGGGCCTCTAAATCCATATTTGATTGAAATGTAGCCCGGTGCAATATCGGCTATCATTTTTGGGATAAAAAATGGGTTAAATCTAGGAGAACCATCGCCACTAGCAAAATTTAGAATTTCTTCTTGAAAAGTTTCTAAACCACCAATGCCAGCACCCCAAATAACACCAATCCGATCTTTATCTAGTTGGTTTAAATCTAAACCCGAATCTAAAATGGCTTCATCGGCAGCCACCATAGCATATTGGGTAAATCGATCCATTTTGCGCGCATCTTTACGGTCGATAAAATCTGTTGCAACAAAGTTTTTTAATTCGCAGGCAAACTGCGTTTTAAATTTGGAAGCATCAAAATGAGTAATTGGGGCGGCTCCGCTAACGCCGTTAACCAAGCCGTTCCAATACTCCTGTAGATTATTACCAATTGGTGTTAAAGCACCAAGTCCAGTTACAACTACGCGTCTTAATTTCATACTAAATTAATTATTTAGCAGCTTCAATATAAGAAATAGCTTGACCTACTGTGCTGATGTTTTCAGCTTGATCATCAGGTATTTGAATGTCAAATTCTTTTTCAAATTCCATGATTAATTCAACAGTGTCAAGTGAATCAGCTCCTAAATCATTAGTGAAGCTAGCTTCAATAGTTACTTCATTTTCGTCAACGCCTAGTTTGTCAACGATTATTGCTTTTACTCTAGAGGCAATGTCAGACATAATTTTTAAGTTTTAATTTTATTAGACTGCAAAAATAAAAAACTTTAGATTAAAACACGTGATTTATTTAAAATAGTGCAAATTAAACGCAAACAAATTGAAAATTTAGGTTGACTATGTTAATAATAATCCTTTTTTTTGTACGGATTTAAATCTGCTACCTATTGAAACACCTCATAATTTTTGCCTCCGGCTCGGGATCGAATGCCGAAAATATTGACAACTATTTTAAATCTAATGATCACATTAAAATAGATTTAATAGCCACTAATAACCCTAAAGCTGGTGTTATAGAGCGCGCTAGGCGTTTAAACCTACCCTGCCTTATTTTTACAAAAGCCGATTTGCAGTCGGGGGTGTTGTTAAAACACCAAGCTTTTAAAAATGCTGATTTAATCATCTTAGCCGGGTTTTTATTAAAAATACCTTCTCCTTTTATTGAGTTATTTCCAAAAAAAATAATCAACATCCACCCCGCATTATTGCCAAAATATGGCGGAAAAGGCATGTTTGGCAACTTGGTTCATCAAACAGTTATCGCTAATAACGAAAAAGAATCGGGAATAAGCATTCATTATGTCAATGAACATTATGACCAAGGGGCGCTTATTTTTCAAAAAGCTTTTCCGCTTGACGCAGATGAAACTGCTGATACTTTAGCGCAAAAGATTCATAAACTAGAATATCAATATTTTCCCGTTGTAATAGAAAACTTGTTATTAGATGCCTCAAAATAGCGTACATATTTATACAGATGGCGCTTGTAGTGGAAATCCTGGAAAGGGTGGTTATGGCATTGTGATGGAATGGGTTGGAAAACCTTATCAAAAGGAATTTTCGGCGGGTTACAACTTGACAACTAATAATAGGATGGAACTTTTAGCGGTAATTGTTGCGCTAGAAAACCTTAAAACCAACAATTTAGAGGTTACCATTTTTTCAGATTCTAAATATGTGGTAGATGCTATTGAAAAGAAATGGGTGTTTGGTTGGGAAAAAAAATACTTTACCGGTAAAAAAAATAGCGATTTATGGATTCGGTTTTTAAAAAGTTACCGCAAAATAAATCCAAAATTTGTGTGGGTAAAAGGGCATAATAATCATCCACAAAATGAGCGTTGCGATGTGCTAGCGGTTACCGCTTCACAACAAAAAAATTTATTAACCGACGTTCAGTTTGAAGAAAAAAATTAAAACCTATTTTAAGAAAGCATTTGTTTCGCTTTTTTAACAGCTAATACCATCGCATCAATTTCTTCTTTAGTATTATAGAACGCAAACGAAGCGCGCACCGTTCCCGGGATTTTATAAAAATCCATAATCGGTTGTGTGCAATGGTGACCGGTTCTCACGGCAATTCCCAATTTATCAATAATACTTCCAATATCGTAAGGGTGAATACCTTCTATATTAAAGGAGATAACACTCGCTTTTTTAGAGGAGGTGCCATAAATTCTCAAACCCGGTATTTCTAAAAGTTTTTCAGTGCCATAAACCAGCAAGCTGCGTTCTTGTTGCGCTATGTTTTCAACACCTATACTATTAATGTAGTCTATTGCTGTGCCAAAGGCAATACCTCCTGCAATATTTGGAGTCCCGGCTTCAAATTTATGGGGCAGCTCGGCATAAGTTGTTTTTTCAAAAGTTACGGTTTTAATCATTTCTCCTCCTCCATGATAAGGAGGTATTTTATTGAGTTGTGCTTCTTTGCCATAAAGAAAGCCTATTCCCGTTGGTCCATACATTTTATGAGCCGAAACACAATAGAAATCACAGTCTAAATCTTGCACATCCACTTTTAAATGAGGGGCCGCTTGTGCGCCATCAATTAAAACTACCGCGCCAACTTGATGGGCCTTTGCAATAATTTCTTTAACAGGATTGATGGTTCCTAAGGTATTTGAAATATGATTAACCGCTACAAGCTTTGTTTTATCAGATAACAACTTGTCAAAAGCTTCCATTAATAACTCCCCTTTTTCATTAATAGGAATAACTTTTAATACCGCACCACTTTTTTCGCACACTAATTGCCAAGGTACAATATTTGAATGGTGTTCTAAATAAGAGATAATTACCTCATCACCTTTGTTGAGGAGTTGCGAAAAACCACTCGATATCAAATTAATACTTTCGGTTGTGCCTCGGGTAAAAATAATTTCGTGTGCGTATTTAGCGTTAAAGTTTATTTGAATCTTTTTACGCGCTTCTTCATAAGCATTTGTAGCCAACTGGCTAAGGGTGTGAACACCTCGATGAATATTGGCATTAATGGTCTTATAATAATTTGAAATACTATCTATTACGAGTTGTGGTTTTTGGCTGGTAGCGGCATTATCAAAATAAACCAATGGCTTTCCATTGACTTGTTGATGCAAAATGGGAAAATTGGCTCTTATTTTTGTTATATCTAACATAATTTCTTTAAAATAATTGTGAAAACAAAAGTACTAAATAGAAATTATTTACAGACTCAAAAAAAATAATATCAAAAAAATAGATCTTTGGAAGGTTTTGCTAAATCTTTATAAATTTGATAATAAGTTATTTATACAAGTTAAAGGCCTTAAAATCATCTATAATTAACCGCTTTTAATAATCTTTTTCTTCCTAAAAAACCAACTAAAAAATATTAAAAATATTTTTTTATATAATCAATTATTTGTGATAAATATTTTTATACATTTGTGGCGTTAAAAAAAAGTTAAATTAACAATTAAAATTGAATAAAATGAAAAAAAGAAATTTATTTTTAGGATTGACATTAATCTCTTTAGTATTTGCATCTTGTAAAGATGAAAATGTAGCTAACGCTGAAAAAACAGTAGATTCTTATGTGGCTTTTGTTGACTCAGTTGTAGCAATTGATTCTTTAGAAGTTAGAACTAACTGGTCAACAATTGACGCTTCTTATCAAGCTAAAGTTGGTGAAGCTGAAGTAGCTCTAGAAAATTTAAAAGAAAAAGAAGCAGCTCAAGGCAAAATTGATGCAGGTAAAGCTAAATATGATGCTTTCAAAGCTCAAATTGAAGCAGAATTAGCAGCAGCAGCAGTAGACACTACAGCAGTATCAACTGATTCTACAGCAGTAGCTCAATAATTAAAACTTCTTAAAAATTAATAAGCTTTTGCTTATATTTTAAAATGACAGTCCTTAAAGGCTGTCATTTTTTTTTATCCCTATATCCCTTTTTTTAATAAAAATACCCAGTTTATTAAACATCTTTTTAAAAATAGCTTTAAAAAATATAAAGTTTATATTTGTGACTCCTTAAAATAGTTGTCATGAAAAGTATTTTTAAAAAACTCGCCCTAGTTATTGTCATTGCTTTGGCTTTTGTGGTGTATTCTTATTATCCAAAATTGGATATTATTACCGGATACGCTTCTAAAAGTGTTGCCTCTGCCATGTTTTTAGCACATCGCACGCAAGGCTCGGCCGAAACAGGCGATAACGGATTTTCACCAGTAAATTTAGCTCACAACACAGTTAATGTGGAGGATAAATCAGTGACATCCAAGGTGTTTAAACTTAAAAAACGCACGGCCGTTTACCGTGAAGGTTTAGGAGCCGTTTTAATGATTGATGGGGTTGAAGATGATTTAAAATATGAAATCCCTTTGCGCAATTTTTCCAATATTACAAAGCCTTATCCTTATGGTGATTTGGCTCAAAAAGACACCTTATTTTTAGAACTCGACTACAAAAAAATTAATAAAGCTGTAGCCGATGCATTTGACAACAAAGGTTTGTCTGTTAAGAAAACCCGCACCGTTTTAGTGTTGTATAAAGACCATATCATTGCCGAGAAATATGCCGATGGTTTTGATGTAAATACGCCAATTTTAGGGTGGTCAATGACCAAAAGTATTA
The DNA here is from genome assembly GCA_002793215.1 of Flavobacteriales bacterium CG_4_10_14_0_2_um_filter_35_18. GTDB lineage: Bacteria > Bacteroidota > Bacteroidia > Flavobacteriales > Flavobacteriaceae > CG1-02-35-72. Next base: position 30,932 of record PFPU01000162.1, on the reverse strand, counting down.
CCGCAACCATGTTTGGAATCCTTCAAAAGCAAGGAAAACTATCTGTTAACCAGTCCCATTTGTTTAAAGATTGGGAACAAGATGAGCGTTCTAAAATTACTTTAAGCGATTTATTACACATGAATAGCGGTTTAGAATGGGATGAAAATTATGATGAACTTTCGGGTGTTACGCGCATGTTGTTTTTAGATAAAGATATGAGTCTGTCGCAACAAAAGATGCCTGCCAAATTTAAACCAAACACCCATTGGAATTACTCTTCGGGCACAACCAATTTATTATCAGGCTATTTAAGAACTAAGTTTGCAACACATCAAGACTATTTAGACTTTTGGTACACGGCTTTATTAGATAAAATTGGCATGCATACAGCGCTCATTGAAACCGATTTGGCCGGTAATTATGTCGGTTCCTCATATGGTTGGGCGAGCACACGCGATTGGGCAAAATTTGGCACCTTATATTTACATCGTGGCAATTGGAATGGCGAACAAATTATTGACAGCACTTGGGTTGATTATGTAAAAACCCCAACAAATACTTCTAATGGCCTTTATGGTGCACAATTTTGGCTAAATGCCGGCGGGGTTTATCCCGATGTGCCCAAAGATTTGTTTAGTTGTAATGGTTATCAAGGGCAGATGGTTTTTATCATTCCTTCTAAAAACTTGGTTATTGTGCGAACCGGCTTAACCGAAGATCCTGAATTTAACTTTAATGACTTTTTAAAAGGTATTTTGGAAGGTGTGAAATAGGCCTTTAAAATATTGTATATTCAAAAAAAATAGACACACTTGACAGTTTATCTGATTGGACAAACCCAAAGCGTTTTCGGTTAAAATCTAAGCCGAAAAGGAACGAATTTTTATAATCTTTGTCAAAAATTTGGAATCCTAATCCAACTTTATAAAAAGTTCCTTTTTCATAAGCTTTGCCAAGGTCTAATAAACGGCCGTAGCCTACTCTAACAAAGAGATTGTCTTCAAATTCAAAAACATTGTACCGATAGCTAAAATAAATAGGCAAAAAGTTTAGCCCCTGCCTAGAGTGCCAATTGTATTCAAGGTTAAATTCCACGCTCGATTTATGGTCAAACTGAATACCTACGGCATTATTTAAAAATATTGCGCTTGGGTTAATTAAAGTTTCATCACTATTACCTAGTTCAAAATCTTCGTTGAGCATTAAAGTAGTTGCCAACCCTAATTTATAAAAAACACCTTTCGTTTTTTGATCTTGCGAAAAAGTAACGAGTGTTAAGCTTAAAAATAACAGGCTTATTAAACGTTTCATGTGATTTGATTTAGTCTAGTAAAATTCAACAACAATTATTCCAAAAATTTTACTTTTAGTTCTCCCCTTTTCAGGAGATTAATTGTTGCTTATAAATCAAAACCCAAATTAACACCTAGTTTTAAGGCAATCAATTTGGTGATGCGGTTTTTCAGTGCAGGGATTTTAATACAAGTTAAGACATCATTGCTAAAGGCATAAAGCAATAAAGCGGTGGCTTCTTGTTTTGGGATGCCACGTGAGCGCAAATAAAATAAGGCGTCTTCATCAAGTTGACCGATGGTGCACCCGTGTGAACATTTTACATCATTGGCGTAAATTTTAAGTTGTGGTTTGGCATTTATAGTAGCGCCATCGTGCAATAAAATATTATTGTTTTGCTGAAAAGCATTGGTTTTTTGAGCTTCTTTATGCACCAAAACTTTTCCGTTAAAAACACCCGTAGCTTTATCGGCATAAATACCTTTATAATTCTGTCGGCTTTCGCAATGGGGTGTGAGGTGATTGACTAAAGTGTTGTGGTCAACGTGTTGTTTATCGCCAATAATGGTGATGCCATTTAAGTGAGATGAAATTTGTGTGCCGTTGTGATAAAATTTTAAATTATTTCTAGTTAATTGTCCTCCAAAAGAATAGGTATTTAGGGTAACAATGCTATTTTGCTTTTGCAAAATGTAAGTGTTGTCTATTAATGAAGCCGTTTGCAAATCATTCTGAATTTTATAATAATCGACTATGGCGCGTTTTAAGGCAAATATTTCAGTAACTACGTTGGTAAGCGTGGCATTTTGTGATAAACTTTGGTGGCGTTCAATAATTTGCACGTGAGAATTTTCGCCTACCACAATTAGGTTTCGAGGTTGTAAAAGCACGTCATTATTGTTGCCGGTGCTAAAATGCATCACCTGAATGGGCTTAGGAAGAACCGTGTTTTTAGGAATGTTAATATAAACACCTTCTTTAGTAAATGCCGTATTTAAAGCGGTAAGATTCTCCTCTTTTTCGGCAATGGTGTTAAAATAATGGTCGATTACCATTTTGTATTTAGGTTTTTTTATCGCGGCCGAAAACAGACAAATATCACATCCTTCGTGAGTGGTTTCGGAAAGAAATGAGCTGTAAACACCATCTACAAACACTATCTTATAACTGTCAATTTCGTGAATAAAAAAGCGCTTAACCTCCTTAAATTCAATGTTATTTTCCGTCTCTGGAAACAGATTGTAATCTTTATTAAGAATGGGTTTTAACGAGGTGTATTTCCAATCTTCTTCTTTTTTGGTTGGAAACCCCAATTTTTCAAACTGTAAAAATGCCTGATTTCGCTCGTCGAGTATCTTAGAATCTACTTCGCCAGCTTCCGTATTTTCAAAAGCTAAAAATGAGCTTATTAATTTTTCTTTTAATTCCATAATAAAAATTTCAATAGTGCTTTAAAAATTACCACCTCAAAAAGTCCCAGCCTTTTTTTAGAAGGAACCGCTTAAAATTATTTCAAAACCAAATCGAGCTATTTAAGCCAATCGTATCCTTTTTCTTCTAGTTCGTAAGCCAATTCTTTAGTGCCCGATTTTACTATTCTACCATTGTAAAGCACGTGAACAAAATCTGGTATAATATAATCTAACAAGCGTTGGTAGTGTGTAATTACCAGAATTGCATTGTCTTTAGTTTTCAATTTATTAACGCCGTTAGCGACAATTTTTAGCGCATCAATATCTAAGCCCGAATCGGTTTCATCTAAAATTGCCAATTTAGGTTCGAGCATCGCCATTTGAAAAATTTCGTTTCGCTTTTTTTCGCCACCCGAAAAGCCTTCATTTAAAGATCTCGATAAAAATTTGCGGTCTATATCGAGCAGTTCAGCGGTTTCACGAATTTTTTTAAGCAACTCGTTTGCCGGTAATTCGGGTAAACCCTTTGCTTTACGGCTTTCGTTTAAAGCTGTTTTTATAAAATTGGTCGTGGTTACACCCGGTATTTCTACGGGGTATTGAAATGATAGAAAAATTCCTTTGTGGGCGCGTTCTTCAGGTAGAAAATTCAGCAGACTTTCGCCGTTTAAAAGCACATCGCCTTGCGTAACTTCAAAAGTTTGGTTTCCGGCAATAACCGATGATAAAGTGCTTTTACCCGAACCATTTGGTCCCATAATGGCGTGTACTTCGCCTGGTTTAATCTCTAAATTAATACCTTTTAAAATTTCTTTACCATTAATACTAGCGTGTAAATCGTTTACTTTTAACATAATTAATTTGAAAATTTGAAAATTTGAAAATTTGAAAATGGAAAAACAGTCTCGCTTGTCAAAGTTATTTTACCATATAAAACATTCAAATTAGCCTATTATTTTTGTTTTGATGTTATCATTATTTTATTGACTATTATTGAGATATTGGTTATTTGTTCTAATAGTTTTTTAAGATTAGGTATTGAAAAGTATTAATCATTTATTAGCTATTTCATTTACAAATTTTTAAATTACCTCATTTCTAAATTAACCTACAGACCCTTCTAAACTGATTTCTAATAATTTTTGAGCCTCAACAGCAAATTCCATCGGTAGTTTATTTAATACTTCCTTGCTAAATCCGTTGACTATTAAGGCAATAGCCTTTTCGGTGTTGATGCCACGTTGGTTGCAATAAAACAATTGCTCTTCACCAATTTTACTGGTGGTGGCTTCATGTTCTACTTGAGCGGATTTATTTTTCGCTTCAATATACGGAAATGTATGTGCTCCACATTCATTTCCCATTAAAAGTGAATCGCATTGTGAAAAATTTCGTGCATTTTCGGCGCGTTCATTTATTCTTACCAATCCGCGATAAGAGTTTTGAGAATTTCCGGCTGAAATACCCTTAGAAATTATGGTGCTTTTGGTGTTTTTACCAATGTGGATCATTTTTGTACCGGTATCGGCTTGTTGATAATTGTTGGTAACGGCAATTGAATAAAATTCACCCACCGAATTATCGCCTTTTAGCACACAACTTGGATATTTCCAAGTTACTGCCGAACCTGTTTCTACTTGTGTCCACGATACTTTAGCATTAGTTTCGCATAAAGCGCGTTTTGTAACAAAATTATAAACGCCTCCTTTACCGTCTTTACCACCTGGAAACCAATTTTGTACAGTTGAATATTTGATTTCAGCATCCTTTAAAATAATTAATTCAACCACTGCGGCGTGCAACTGATTTTCATCGCGTTTTGGGGCAGTGCACCCTTCTAGGTAACTCACATAACTGCCTTCATCGGCAATTAAAAGGGTACGTTCAAACTGTCCTGTGCCACTTTCATTAATTCTAAAATACGTCGAGAGTTCCATCGGGCATTTTACTCCTTTTGGGATATAACAAAAAGAGCCATCAGAAAACACGGCTGAGTTTAAAGCTGCATAAAAATTATCTGACTGAGGCACAATGCTTCCAATGTATTTCCGCACCAATTCAGGATGGTTTTTAATCGCTTCAGAAATTGGACAAAAAATGATGCCACGCTCATTTAAGGTTTTTTTAAAAGTTGTTGCTACTGAAACGGAATCCATCACAATATCAACCGCCACGTTCGAAAGCCGCTTTTGTTCGTCAATTGAAATACCCAGTTTTTCAAAAGTTTTTAGCAACTCCGGGTCAACTTCATCTAAACTATTGAGCTTTGCATTTTTTTTTGGAGCAGAGAAGTAGCTAATTTCTTGAAATTTAGGTTTTTCATAATGCACGTTCGCCCAATTAGGTTCTTCCATTTTTTGCCAAGCTCTAAAAGCTTGTAAGCGCCAATCAGTCATCCATTCTGGTTCTTCTTTCTTTTTAGAAATGGCTCTAACAACCGCTTCATTTAAACCAACAGCAAATTTATCCGATTTAATATCGGTATAAAACCCATATTCGTATTCTTGTGTTTCAAGCTCCTTTTTAAGGTGTTCTTCGGTATATTTTGTTTTTGTAGTCATCATGTAAATTTCTTAAAATTAGAAAAACCTAAAGCGAAAAACTTTCGCCACAACCACAAGTACGATTGGCATTTGGGTTGTTAAACACAAACCCTTTTCCATTAAGTCCACCAAAATATTCAAGTGTGGTCCCTACTAAATATAAAAAGCTTTTTTTGTCGACCGCTATTTTAACTCCATTAGACTCAAATACTTTATCATTGTCATGTTGTTCTTTATCAAACTTTAGTTCATAGGATAAACCCGAACACCCACCGCTTTTTACGCCTACGCGGACATAATCTTTTGATGCGTCATAGCCATCTTCGGCCATCATTTCAATTACTTTTTGCCTTGCTTTTTCGCTTACTTGTATCATTCGCTATATAGATTCATTCTAAATAAGTGCAAATATAGAAACAAATTATCAGAAAATCATTTTTTTTAAACTGCAATTTGTTGCTTTTAACTTGAATTTATACAGATTAAAGGCGTTCAAAATTAGCCATTTTTTGCGAGTCAAAAGCGAAAGTATCAAGAAAATATGTAATTTCGCAAATCGTAAAAAGGGAAGTGAAAAATGAGTCAAAAATTTAAGGAATATCAAGGATTAGATTTGACTAAGGTAGCCGATGACACCTTGGTTTTTTGGGAAGGGCGCGCTATATTTAAAAAAAGCATCAGCAGTCGCGAGGGTCATAAACCTTTTGTGTTTTTTGAAGGACCTCCCTCTGCCAATGGCTTGCCGGGGATTCATCATGTTATGGCACGTGCTATTAAAGATATTTTTTGCAGATATAAAACACAGCAAGGCTTTCAAGTTAAACGCAAAGCCGGTTGGGACACTCACGGTTTGCCGATAGAACTTGGTGTTGAAAAAGAATTAGGAATTACCAAAGAAGATATCGGCACAAAAATTAGCGTTGAGGCTTATAACGAAGCTTGTAAAAAAGCCGTGATGCGTTATACCGATGTTTGGGAAGATTTGACCCAAAAAATGGGGCATTGGGTAGATATGGATGACCCTTATATTACCTACAAACCCAAATATATGGAAACCGTTTGGTGGCTTTTATCCCAACTTTACAATAAAGGTTTAATTTATAAAGGCTACACCATTCAACCTTATTCGCCAAAAGCCGGAACAGGCTTGAGTTCACACGAATTAAACCAGCCAGGTTGTTATCAAGATGTTACCGACACCACGGTGGTGGCTCAATTTAAAGTGCGCTCACAAAAACTTCCTTTTGAAAAAGATTTAGAAACCGAAACATACATTTTAGCTTGGACTACAACCCCTTGGACTTTGCCGTCAAATACCGCTTTAGCAGTGGGAAAAAAGATTGATTATGTGCTAGTTAAAACATTTAATCAATATACTTTTAAACCCGTATGTGTTATTTTAGCAAAAGCACTAGTGGGCGCTCAATTTGGAAAAAATACTTTTGAAGTTGCTAATCAAAACGAACTTGAGGTCTATAAAGCAAATGATAAAAAAATACCCTATTATATGGTAGGTGGCTGTAAAGGCAAGGATTTAATCGGAATAAAATACGAACAATTAATGCCCTTTACTTTACCATATCAGGATGCTGATCAAGCATTTAGAGTAATTTCTGGCGATTTTGTTACCACCGAAGACGGTACCGGAATTGTGCACATTGCACCAACTTTTGGCCAAGATGATGCACAAGTAGCTAAAGAGGCAGGTGTGCCTCCTATGTTAGTACGCGACGATAAAGGAAATCCGGTTCCATTGGTTGATTTGCAAGGACGTTTTACCAAACACATGGGCAAATATGCCGGTAAATATGTTAAAAATGAATACTATAACGACAATGAAATTCCGGAACGCTCATTAGATGTTGAAATTGCCATCCAACTCAAAGAAGAAAATAAAGCTTTTAATGTTGAGAAACACAAACACAGTTATCCACATTGCTGGCGTACCGATAAACCCGTTTTATATTACCCACTCGATTCTTGGTTTATAAAGGTTACCGAGAAACGCGAGCGCATGTTTGAATTAAACGAAACCATCAATTGGAAACCAAAATCAACCGGAGAAGGGCGTTTTGGCAATTGGCTCAAAAATGCCAACGATTGGAATTTATCGCGCTCCCGATATTGGGGAATTCCGTTGCCTATTTGGCGTACCAAAAACGGTGATGAAACCAAAATGATCGCTTCGGTTGCACAATTAAAAGCCGAAATGAAAAAAGCGGTTGAAGCCGGTGTTTTAGCAGCTGATATATTTCCCGATTTTGAAATTGGCAATATGAGCGATGCTAATTATGACAAAATAGATTTACACAAAAATATTGTCGATAAAATTGTATTGATTTCTGATAAAGGCGCCCCAATGTACCGCGAAACCGATTTGATTGATGTGTGGTTTGATTCGGGGTCAATGCCCTATGCCCAATGGCATTATCCCTTTGAAAATAGCGATTTAATTGACAAAAATAAATTTTTTCCAGCCGATTTTATCGCGGAAGGGGTTGACCAAACCAGAGGTTGGTTTTACACGCTTCACGCCATTGCTTCAATGGTTTTTGATTCGGTTGCCTACAAAAATGTGGTATCTAACGGACTTGTTTTAGATAAAGATGGCAAAAAAATGTCAAAACGTTTGGGCAATGCCGTTGACCCCTTTAAAACAATGAAAACGTTTGGTATTGATGCCGTGCGTTGGTATATGATTTCAAACGCCAATCCGTGGGATAATTTAAAATTTGATGAAACCGGTATTGACGAGGTGCGCCGCAGGTTTTTCGGCACTTTATATAACACTTACTCGTTTTTTACTTTGTATGCCAATTTAGATAAATTTTGTTACGCTGAAGCGGAAATTGACTTGGCTAAACGTCCGGAAATTGACCGTTGGATTTTGTCAGAATTGCATAGTTTGATAAAAAATACGGAAGCTTTTTATGAAGATTATGAACCTACAAAAGTGGCAAGAGCTATTCAATATTTTGTAAATGAAAATCTTAGCAACTGGTATGTGCGATTGAGCCGCCGCAGGTTTTGGAAAGGCGATTACGAACTAGATAAAATTTCGGCTTACCAAACCTTACACACTTGTTTGGTTACGGTAGCAAAATTAATGGCCCCTATTGCACCATTTTACGCCGATCAATTATACCGCGACTTAATGGCTCCTGTATGTGCAAACAAATCAGAGTCCGTTCATTTATCAAATTTTCCGGTTTATGATAAAACGCTGGTTGATGCTGATTTAGAACGCAAAATGCAAAAAGCACAATCCATATCCTCTATGGTATTATCCCTGCGCAAAAAAGAAATGATCAAAGTGCGACAACCCTTGCAACGCATTATGATTCCGGTTTTAGATGCCCAAGATAAGCACGATATTGAAGCTGTTGCCAATTTGATACTTTCGGAAGTCAATGTCAAAGAACTCGAACTTTTGGATGACGCTTCAGGCATTTTAGTAAAAAAAATTAAACCAAATTTTAAACTTTTAGGACCTAAGTTTGGCGCTGATATGCGTTTTGCCGTAGCTGAGATTGGTAAATTTACCCAAAAAGAAATTGCCACAATTGAAAAACAGGGAACAATAAGCTTAAATATCAATAATAAATTAGTAGATTTAACACTTGATGAAGTAGAAATTTCGTCTCAAGATATAGAAGGCTGGTTAGTAGCTAATCAAGGTGATTTAACCGTTGCCTTAGATATCAATTTGACCGAGAAATTAAAAAATGAAGGCATTGCTCGCGAGCTGGTAAATCGCATTCAAAACCTTAGAAAAGAATCGGGGTTTGAGGTTACCGATAAAATTGAAGTCCATTTGCAAAAAGATGGATTTGTTGAAACCGCTATCGCCGAAAATGAATTATATATTAAAAATGAAACATTAACCAAAAAATTGTTATGTTTGGACTCTGTAACAGGAGGAATAGAGTTAACTTTCGACAATATAAATACAAAATTATCCATTCAAAAATCTTAAACTATGGAAGCAAATACAGTGAGGTATTCTGATAAAGATTTAGAGGAATTCAAAGCGATTATTTTAGAAAAACTACAAATGGCTACCGAAGATTTGGTGCTTATTAAAAGCGCCTACAAAAACGGCAGTGATAATGGAACCGACGATACTTCACCAACCTTTAAAGCCTTTGAAGAAGGATCGGAAACAATGTCTAAAGAAGCAAATGTACAATTGGCAATACGTCAAGAAAAATTTATTCGCGATTTAAAAAATGCCTTGATTCGCATTGAAAATAAAACCTATGGCATTTGCCGTGTTACCGGACAACTCATTAATAAAGAGCGTTTAAAATTGGTGCCACACGCCACATTAAGCATGGAAGCGAAAAACAAACAATAATAAACTTAAAAGCTTTCTTTGCGGAAAGCTTTTTTTATGATGCAAAATCGGTGGTATTTTTTATTTTTTTTAGGATTTTTACAACTCACATTTGGGCAACATCTTGTTGAGAAGTCGGTTGACGTTCGCTCAAAAAATATTGAAATTAGTTGTCGAAATATCGACCATCTGCAGTTGAGAAGCACTTCAAATAAAACGGTAAAGATTAACTTGACCGATGCCCAAGACCGCTTTACCAATATTGATGTTTATTATGAAAACGATAAGCTCATCATCAAACAAAAAGAATCACAACCACAAGAAACCATCAATAAATTTTGTGTTGAACAGCCCATTTTTGCATCTTATATTATAAGCGTTCCTAATGATAGCCAGGTTTTTATCAATATTATATCGGGCAATTTAAACATTTCACATTTTAAAGGATTTATAAATGCCCAACTAGAAACTGGTAATGTTATTTTAGAAAACAATACCGGGGAAGTCAATTTAAAAATTGTAGATGGCTCAGTGAACAGTGTCATTAAAAATTCACAGTTAAATTTGACTACTAATCTGGGCGAAATAGAGAGTAAACTACCTCTTTTACCCGCATCAAAAAATAAAAAATCGCTAATCGGAATCTATAAAAATGACCAAAACAAATTAAGCATAAAAGCCATTAAGGCAAATATTGCGATAGAAGCGGCTAAAGATTAATAAAATTCCTATTTTTGCCGAGCAAATATTTAAAAATTTGAAAAGAGCCTTTACCATTATCAGCATTGTTTTATTGATTGATCAAATCACTAAAATTTATATCAAAAGTCATTTTTTTCTAGGCGAAGAAATTATTGTATTCGATTGGTTTAGAATTCATTTTCTCGAAAATAACGGTATGGCTTGGGGCGCGGAATTTGGTGGTGCAACGGGTAAATTGCTGTTGACTATTTTTAGATTGTTTGCCATTTGTGGCATAGGTTATTGGTTATTTACTTCAATTAGAGATAAGGCTTCTTGGAAGTTGGTTACGGCCATTTCATTAATTTTTGCCGGTGCTATGGGCAATATTATTGATTCTGTGTTTTACGGCATTTTTTTTAGCGATAGTTATCACACTATAGCACAGGTATTTCCAGAGCAGGGTTACAGCCGTTTATTTTATGGAAAAGTAGTTGATATGCTCTATTTTCCGATGATAAATGCCGATTTACCCCAATGGATCCCCTTTTTTGGTGGCGACCATTTTACCTTTTTCGACCCGGTTTTTAATGTTGCTGATTCGTCAATAAGCATTGGCGTTACACTTTTAATTTTTTTTGGAAAAAAGGCTTTTGCTAAAACAGAAGCAACCGAAGTTTTAGAGGCTTAAGTATTATTCTTTTTATTTTTTTGACAGTCATTTAAATTGTTATTCGTATATTTGCGAACATAAAATTTGACTTCTTATGACGCTTATTTCTAAAAAAACCTACTTTACTAAAGAACAAGAACAAACGGCGCGCTTTGCCAAAGCACTAGGACATCCCATTAGAATTGCCATTTTACAATTGTTAAAGTCACAATCATGTTGCTACCATGGTGATATGGCCGAAGAACTTCCCATTGCAAAATCAACCCTTTCTCAACATTTAAATGAACTTAAAGACGCCGGCCTTATTCAAGGTGATGTTACACCTCCATCAACTAAATATTGCGTCAATAAAACCAATTGGGAATTGGCTAAAAAACTTTTAAACAACGTTTTAAAATAATTTTTTAAAATTAATATTCGTAGTTTTACGAATTACGAATACGTATTCGTATATTTGCGAACTAATTTAAAATGAAAACTAAAAATGAAAGAAATTAAAGTATTAGGATCCGGTTGCCCAAAGTGCAAAGCTACTTATGTTAATGTGTTGGAAGCGTTAAAACAAACAGGCATTGAAGCCCATGTCGTCAAAATTGAAGACATTGAAGAACTATTAAAATACAACGTGCTTACCACGCCTGTTTTAATGATAGATGATGTTGTAAAAGTAAAAGGGCGCGTAGCCACCATAAGTGAAATTAAGCAAATGCTCAATTAAAAATGACAAAACTTACTAAAACTAAAAAAATAGAAACTATGAAAAACCAAACATTAGTAAAAGAAATTTGTCCAACTACCACTCAAGTATGGGTAAAAAATGGTGCATTATTAGTTGATGTTCGTGAAAAAGATGAAGTGGAGGCTTTGGCATTTGATGTGCCAAATATTATCAATATTCCTTTGAGCGAATTTGAAGAACGCTTTCAAGAAATCCCTAATGACCGTGATGTAGTGATAGTTTGCAAAGGGGGTGTAAGAAGTTTACGCGCTGCCGGATTTTTAATCAATCACGGTTACGATTCAAACAAATTGGTAAATATGCAACACGGCATTGCGCGTTGGGTGCAGAAAGGGTTTTCAACCAATGGAAACACATCTGTAGTTACAGGTAGTGATTCTTGTTGTTCTACTTCTGGTTGCTGCTAAATCAATTTGGAAATAAGGTAATTGACAAATTATCAAATTAATTAATTGACATGTTTGATTGGATACAACATTTAGCAAATTGGCTCATTTATTCGGTTCTTGCAATTGATGCCACAACCCATTTGGGCACTGCACTTAATTTCTTTGTTTATGATACCCTAAAGATTTTAATTTTACTTTTCGTTATTGTTTTTTTGATGGGAATTGTCAACACCTACTTTCCTATTGAAAAATTAAAGAATTACCTTAACCGCAATAAACTTTATGGCTTAGAATACTTTTTCGCCTCCCTATTTGGCGCAATTACCCCATTTTGTTCGTGTTCATCGGTTCCTTTATTTATTGGGTTTGTGCAAGGTGGCATCCCTTTGGGCGTAACTTTTGCGTTTTTAATCACTTCTCCTTTGGTAAATGAAGTTGCCATCGCCATGTTTTTGGGGATGTTCGGGCTAAAAGCCACCTTGATTTATGTAAGCTTAGGCATTTTATTGGGTACTATTGGCGGCTGGTTGTTAGGAAAATTCAACTTAGAACCGCTTTTATCTGATTGGGTGAAGCAAATTATGGCCAAAGCTCAGGCCTCCTCTAATAAATATGAAGAAGAAAAAAGAACCTTTAAACAACGACTTCCAGAAATCACCAGAAGTGCTTGGGATATTGTAAAAGGCGTGTTGATTTATGTCATTATCGGTATTGCCATTGGCGCAGCAATGCACGGCTATGTTCCCGAAAATTTCTTTGCAAAATATTTGGGCAGTGGCGCTTGGTGGACTGTTCCATTAGCCGTTATTGTGGCCGTTCCTATGTATGCAAATGCCGCAGGTATTGTGCCAGTGATTCAAGTACTTGTGGCAAAAGGCGTTCCAATTGGAACCGCCATAGCCTTTATGATGGCAACGGTGGGACTTTCATTTCCCGAAGCCACGCTATTGAAAAAAGTGATGACTTGGAAGTTAATTGCTATTTTCTTTTCTGTTATAACGGTGTTTATAATCCTTTCGGGATATTTGTTTAATATTTTATTATAAAAAATAAAAGCACTATCTCAAGTACAGTTTATTTCGTATTTTCAAAATTAAGCATTACAAATAAGTCTATTTAATTACATTTGTTAGGTGTTCGAAACAGATTTAAAAATTCAACTTCAAACCTTGCCCACATCGCCGGGCATTTATCAATATTTTGATAAGGAAGACCAACTTTTATACATCGGCAAAGCCAAAAATTTAAAAAAGCGGGTATTGTCTTATTTTACCAAAACACACGACAATGCCAAAACGCGTATTTTAGTTAAAAAGATTGCCCATATCAAGCACATTGTAGTAGAAACCGAAACCGATGCCCTTATTTTAGAAAATAATCTGATAAAAAAATACCAGCCAAAATATAATATTATGCTCAAGGATGACAAAACCTACCCTTGGTTGTGTATTAAAAATGAGGCTTTTCCAAGAGTTTTTTTAACGCGTCGCATCATTAAAGATGGCTCTGAGTATTTTGGACCCTACACTTCGGTTAAAACAGTAATTGTTTTATTGGGTTTAATTAAGGAGCTTTTTATGTTGCGCACCTGCAATTTTGATTTAAGTCCAATTAATATTGCTAAAAAAAAGTACAGTGTTTGCCTTGATTATCATATCGGTAACTGCAAAGGACCTTGCGAAGGATTGCAATTAGCGGCTGATTATAACGATGATATCAATGCCATAAGAAACATTTTAAAAGGACATTTTAAAGCTTCTTTAAAAAAATTTGAAGACTTAATGCAACATTATGCCGCTGACTTAAAGTTTGAAGAAGCCCAAAAAATAAAGGAGAAAATTGAAATTCTAGCAAATTATCAAGCAAAATCAACGGTAGTTCACCCCTCAATTACTAATGTTGATGTGTTTTCAATCTTATCGGATGATGAATTTGCCTATGTCAATTTTTTAAAAATCAACAATGGGGCAATTATCCAATCACACACTGCCGAAATAAAAAAGAAATTAAACGAAACAGATAAAGAATTGCTTACCCTGAGCATTATTGAAATACGCCAACGCTTTCAAAGCCAGTCAACCGAAATTTATGTTCCCATAAAAGTAAATGTTGGCGAAGCCATTAAAGTTACCATTCCGCTTCAAGGCGACAAAAAGCGGATTGTTGAATTGTCGCTTCGCAATGCGCGCTATTATAGGCAGGAACGCTTTAAGCAAATAAAAATTATAGATCCTGAGCGCCATACAAAGCGCATTTTAGGGCAAATGAAAGCCGATTTACATTTGCAAGTTGAGCCACAACATATTGAATGTTTTGACAATTCTAATATTCAAGGGACTAATCCCGTTGCCGCATGTGTTGTTTTTAAAAATGCCAAGCCAAGCAAAAAAGATTACCGCCATTTTAACATCAAAACGGTTGAAGGCCCTGATGATTTTGCCTCAATGGAAGAAGTGGTTTACCGACGTTATAAACGCCTGTTAGACGAAGGAGCCTCTCTGCCACAACTCATTGTTATTGATGGGGGTAAGGGACAATTATCATCGGCTTTAAAGAGTTTGGAAGCCCTAAATTTAAGGGGAAAAATTGCCATTATTGGCATTGCAAAACGCTTGGAGGAGTTGTATTATCCTGACGATAGTGTGCCACTTTATTTAGACAAGCGCTCCGAAACTTTAAAAATTATTCAGCAGTTACGTGACGAAGCACATCGGTTTGGCATAACACACCATCGCGATAAACGCAGCAAACAAGCGCTAAATAGCGATTTAACACAGATTTTTGGTGTTGGAGAAAAATCAGCCGAAGTCTTATTAAAGCATTACAAATCGCTTAAGCGCATTAAAGAAGCTGATTTAGAAGATTTAATGCGTGTTGCCGGCAATGTTTTAGGAAAAAAAGTGTACGAATTTTACAAAAAAAACAACTAACTTTAGCCTAATCATAAAAACTATGAAAAAACTTGTCCTACTCATATTTTTGGGTACATTTTTTATCGGATTCACTCAAGATATCCTACCAAAAACAGACTTAAAAGTCGGATTGGTATTAAGTGGTGGAGGCGCTAAAGGTTTTGCACACATTGGCGTGATAAAAGTTTTAGAAGAGGCAGGCATTCGGGTAGATTATATTGGTGGAACCAGTATGGGTGCTATTGTTGGCGCTTTATATGCGTCGGGATATAACGCACATCAGTTAGATTCAATTATCCGTCAAACTGATTTTGCTTCGATTTTACAAGATAAATTGCCACGTGATTCTAAATCGTTTTATCAAAAAGAAAATGATGAAAAGTATATCATTACCCTTCCTGTAAAAGGGAAAAGTATTGGATTGCCTTCAGCGATTTCGAAGGGGCAAAATGTGTTTAATTTGTTTTCAAGATTAACCGAACATGTTCATGATATTCAGGATTTTAACAATTTACCCATTCCGTTTTTATGCATTGCAACCGATTTAGAAACGGGTAAGCAGGTAATTTTAGACCACGGTTATTTGCCGGAAGCCATTAGAGCGAGCGGTTCGCTTCCTACACTTTTAGAACCCGTTATTATAGATGGTAGGTATTTATCAGATGGTGGCATTTCAAATAATTTTCCCGTACAAGAAGTGATCAATATGGGAGCCGATGTTGTTATTGGGGTTGATGTTCAAGATAAATTAAAATTGCGTGACAACTTAAGCTCTGCTACAGCTATCGTGATGCAAATTATTAACTTTAACATGTATTCAGAAGATGCCGACAAAAAAAAGCTTGTAGATATTTATATTCATCCAAATGTAAGTGGCATTAGTGTGGTTTCATTTGACAAAACGGACCAAATTATAAAATCGGGCGAAGATGAAGCGCGCAAAGAACTTCCCTACCTCATCTCAATAGCCAAACAGCAAAGTGATAAATTAAAACTGGTTAAGGGCGTTACTATTTATCCAAAAAATAGAAAAATTAAGATTAGCGAAATTGAAATTAACGGACTTAAAAATTATAGTAAAGAATATCTAATTAACAAGTTAGATATAAAAATTAATGACTCTATAACTTTTCAAAGTTTTAAAAGTGGCGTTGAACGCTTGAGTGCTACTGATAATTTCAAATCAATAAATTATAAGTTCTTGCCCAAAGATGATGGAAATATAATTATAATAGATGTTGAAGAAAGCAATTTAAAATCTACATTTTCAATCAGCAGCCATTATGATAATTTATTTAAAACCGGCGTACTGTTAAATTACCAAACCAAGGGATTAATCATTAAAAATGACATCCTTTCTACCGATTTGGTTTTGGGTGATAATGTAAGGTATCAGGTAAATTATTATGTTGATAATGGTTTTCATTGGAATTTTGGTTTTAGAACGCGTTATGTTAAATTTATTGATGACATTACCATTACTGGAGGGGCTTTTCAAAATGATAATGTGGTTGCTGATTCTGAAAAATTATCGCTAAATTACAATGATTTTACCACCCAATTTTACGCACAAACCACTTATAAGCAACGATTTATAACGGGCTTAGGTTTAGAGCATAAATATTTAAAGGTCTTTAATAATTCAACCATTAGTGGTCAAACAAATAAGATATTTTATGAAAATGCCAACTATTATAATGCCTATTTTTATTTAAAACTCGATACTTATGACGCTAAATATTATCCAAAAAATGGCGTCGGATTTTCGACAACTTATCGCGCTTATTTGGCGTCATCGGCAAAACCATTTGCTGCTTTTACCCAGCTAGAAGGCTCCTTGAGTTTTGCTAAATCGTTTTATAAAAAATACACCTTTCAATTTATTACAGAGGCAGGCACAACCATTGGTGTGAATAACGATGTGGGTTTAAACTTTCATTTAGGCGGAGGCGCTCAAAACGCCGTCAATACCTTTAGGCCTTTTTATGGCTATGATGTAGCCGATTTAAACGAAAATGGATTTTTAAAATCTACATTTATTGTTAGAAGAGAATTTTTTAAAGCAAATTACTTGTCATTAATTGCCAATTATTCACGTGTTGCTCACGATTTGTTTAATAAAGGAAACCTTTTTGAAAACACAAAAACGGGTTATGCTATAAGTTATGGCATTAATTCTTTTTTAGGACCAATTGAATTAATTTATACGTGGTCGCCCGATACCACTCAAAAATTTTGGTATTTAAATTTTGGTTTTTGGTTTTAAAACTAAATGATAATTTTAGATGACCTTATAAAAAATTCCCTTTACTAAAAATTTGAGTCTAGCAAAGGGAATTGAATTAAACTAATCAATAAATTGAGTCTTACTTTTATGCCAATTGTTTATTTTGTTTATGGTTAAAGATTCTAATTTTCAAGTTGATTAATAAATAAAACATCACCGGTACAACAATTAAAGTTAGGAACGTTGCAAAGGTCAATCCAAAAATAACGGTCCAAGCTAAAGGACCCCAAAACATCACGTTTTCACCTCCCATATAAATGTTAGGATTGAATTCGGTATAAAGTCCGATAAAATCAATGTTAATGCCCATTGCCAAAGGCACTAAACCCAAAACGGTGGTTATAGCGGTAAGCAAAACCGGGCGCAACCTTGTTTTACCTCCTTCTACAACGCTTTCTAAAATCAGATTTAGAGGTATTTGTCCTTCTGGCAATTGGTATTCTTCACGTTTTCTTTCAATAATTAAATTGGTATAATCAATCAACACAATGGCGTTATTCACAACAATTCCTGCTAAAGAGATAATTCCGAGCATCGACATAATAATGATAAAGTCCATTCTAAAAATTACTAAACCTAAAAACACACCAATCAAGCTTAGAAGTACTGACATCGATATGATAAACGGCGTAGAGGTTGAGTTAAATTGTCCGACAAGGATTAAAAAAATTGCCATAACCGCAATGAATAAGGCTTTTAGCAAAAAGGCTAAGTTTTCGGCTTGTTTTTCTTGCTCGCCGGTAAATTTATATTTTGTGCCGGCTGGCATTTTATAATTTTCTAATGATTTACCCATTTTGCCAACAATGTCATTGCCGTTATAACCATCAATAACATTAGAATAGATGGTAACCACACGTTTTAAATCGCTGCGTTTTACCATATCAAAGGTGGTGGTGTAATTTATAGAAGCTACTGATGATATAGGTATTTGCTTAATAATTCCGCCATCGGCTTGGTCTCTAAAGGTAATTTTTTGATTGAGCAAAGCTTCTTGGTCGTAGCGGTATTTATCCATTAATCGGATATTAATAGGATAATCATCTTCACCGTCTTTAAAAGTAGCGATTTCTTTACCATAGAGGGCTGTTCGCAGCGCATCGGCAATTTGACCGGTTGAAATATTTAATCGTCGTGCTTTTTCCCGATTAATAATTACGGGGGCTTCAGGTTTTCCCTGATCAATATCTATTTTTAGACCTTCAATTCCGGCAATATTTTCATTATTGATAAAATCTTTAATATTGTTGGCAACCTCCATTAACTGGGTGTAATCATCACCCGAAATTTCTAAGTTTATAGGGGCTCCTGTTGGAGGGCCTTCAATATTTTTAGCAACTACAATTTTAACACCGGCATAGCCTTTAAAAAGTTCTCTAACTTCGTTCATAATTTTTTGAGAGCTTATAATTTCATCGGTTTTTGGATTTTTGCGTTTTTGAAAATCGGTAAAGTCTATGGTGATTTTCGATTTGTTTGGTGTTTTGCCACCTTGTTGTCCTCTACTTGCATCGCCAGTACCTTCACCAACTTGTTCTATGACCGAAGTTACCATAAAACTTTTGCCATCAACTTTATACTGGGTAAGGTAATCTACCACCTTTTTTTCGAGCTGTTTGGTAAAGGTATTTGTCTCTTCAATATCTACCCCAATGGGAAATTCGGTATAAACATAAACCTGTTTTGGTTGATTATTTGGAAAAAAGTCAACTTTTGGAGGAAAAATTCCAAAAAGGAAAAGGGATAAAAATAGCATCAATACGGTTCCTCCAAAAAAGTATATAGGGTTTCTACCAATCAAGGCAAAACTTAAAAGACGCTCGTAAGTATTTTCTAATTTAGGCAAAAACACATCCTTAAACCAACTGGTAGCGGGAACCAATAATTTAGTGTTTAAAAAGCCAAGCACGCCAAAAGTTATTGAAAGATTGCCAAGAGCAACCAACATTTTAGAATGTGTACCAATCCCTGCAAAAACAATAAGGGTTCCAATAATTATAAATAATAAAGCAAATCGCATTCGCTTTTTAAGCGACACTTCTTTTTCTTCAAGTTTCATATAAACTGCGGCGAGCGTAGGGTTTACAACAAGCGCCACAAACAACGACGAACTCAACACAATAATTAAAGTAATGGGAAGGTATTTCATAAATTCACCAATAATTCCTGGCCAAAAAGCCAAGGGCACAAAGGCGGCAACGGTAGTTGCGGTTGATGAAATAATGGGCATGGCAACTTCGCCAACGCCATATCTGGCCGCATCAAATGCCGAATAACCTTTTTCATCCATTAAACGATAAATATTTTCAATTACAACAATGCCATTATCTACCAACATTCCGAGCGCCAAAATAAGTGAAAACAACACCATGGTATTAAGCGTAACTCCCATAGCGCTCAATAGGATAAACGATAAAAACATGGAAAGCGGAATGGCAATTCCCACAAATAAGGCGTTGCGTAAACCCAAGAAAAACATGAGCACGCCAACCACTAGTATCATCCCTAAAATGATGCTATTTTCTAAGTCTGATACTTGTGTTATTGTTTTATCAGACATATCATTTGTTTTAGAAATGACGAGGTTAGAAGGAAAAACAGTTGCCTTAGCATTAGCAATGATGTCGTCTATTTTTTTGGAAGCGTTAATTAGGTTTTCGCCACCACGTTTTTTTACGTCGAGCATCACAACTGCTTTGCCATATTGGCGTGCGTAGCTTTCTTTTTCTTGTTCTTTATAGGCAACCGTGGCGATATCTCTTAAATAAACCACTTTTTGTTTTTCTCTTTTTACAATGATATTTGAAATTTCTTCGGCATTTTTAAATTCGCCTTCAACGCGTACATTACGCCTTAAGCCGCCTTGTTTAATTTCACCACCCGAAACCGTTACGTTTTCGTTTTGAATGGCTTGAGCGATGTCGGAAAAGCTGAGTTCGAGCAATTCCATTTTATAAAGGTCAAGGCTGATTTCCATCTCTTTATCTTGAACCCCTCGAATATTAACTTCCGAAATTTCGTTTAGGGCTTCAATTTCATCTTGAAGATATTCGCCGTACTTTTTTAGTTGGTCCATAGAAAAATCTCCCGAAAGGTTAATGTTCATAATGGGCATCATTTCGGCAAAATTCAGCTTAAACACATTGGGGTCGGCTGGCAAATCTTTAGGAAAGTTTTTATCGGCTTTAGCTTCATCAACTTTATCTTTTACTTTGCGTAAAGCCTCGTCGGGCGTTACGCTAAAATCAAATTTCACATCAATTGTTGAATAGCCTTCAAGCGAATTTGAGATGATTTCATCGACTTCTGAAATGCCATTAATTTTTTTCTCAATGGGGCGCGTGAGCAGTTTTTCAATATCGAGCGCTGAGTTTCCGGGATAAGGTGTAGTAATGTAAACTTCTGGAGCAGAAACTTCGGGAAAGGCCTCTCTTGGCATCCCTAAATAAGATGAAATTCCCGCCAAAAGAATGATGAAAATTAAAACATAAACCGTCATCTTGTTTCTAATAGCCCAAGTTGAAAGTTTAAAATCAATTAATTTATGCTTATTATTTTCCATGAGTTGTTTTAAATTTTAAAATTATTGATTTAAAACGCTAACAATTTGTCCGTCTTTAATGCCTCTAGCGCCTTTTTCTATAACCGATGCGTTTAGGGTAAGTCCACTTTGAATGTAGGTGTAATCATTATAACTTAGACCTTTAACAACAAGCGTTTTAACAACTTTATAAGCCTTGTTTTCTTGTTGTAAAGTATAAACAAAATTGTTGCCTTTTTGGTCTTCTTGCACAATTGATGAAGGCAAAGTAATGGCGCTGTTAACTGTAAAATCGTTAATTTTTATGGTGGCTATTAAATTGGGTTTTAAACTTTGGTCTTGATTATTGATAAAGATTTTAACTTTAAAACTTCGGTTATTTGGGTCAATAAAATCGGCTACTTGGGCTATTTTTGTTTCAAAGGTTTTATCTAAACTTTCGAAATAAACCTTGGCTTCATCTCCTTTTTTAATTTTGCCGATATAATTTTCTGACACATCGGCTTCAACATAAACGTCATCTAAGTTTACCAATCTAATGACAGGCGAAACAGGGCTAACCAATTCACCAACATTTGGAATAATGGCATCAATCGTACCACTAAAAGGAGCGGTAATGGTTGATTTGCTGAGTTGTGTTTTTAAAGTCGCTAATTTATTGTCAAGGCTTTCTTTATTTGCTTTGGCTTGAAGGTATTGCATTTCGCTACCAATTTTTTGTTCCCACAAGCGCGCTTGTCGATTAAAAGTAGTTACCGCTAGGGCTAATTGGGTTTTAACTTCTGCAATATTGTCTTTAATTAAGGTATCATCTAATTTAATCAAAGCATCTCCCTTGTTTACGTGCTGGCTTTCTTTAACCAAAACTGCTTTAATGGTACCGCTAACTTCGGGTTTTATAATACTGTTTTTATCTGTGCCAACAAAACCTTGAATGGCGATAAAATGTTTAAATATTGTGGGTTTTAAGCTTATAGTTGTTACTAATTGCAAACTTTGTGTGGTATCTAATTTTGCGATAGATTTATCTAGTAGAATCAATTGTTTATTTAAACTGTCAATTTGCTTTGCGATGATTTTTTTTTGAGCTATCATGTCATTTAAATTCGATTGTGGCTTGTTTTGGCAAGCTATCACCACAAAGAAACTTATAATTATTAGGGCGAATTTTTTCATTTTTATTTAAGATTTAAAGCGTTTTCTAATTTTATTTTTGCATTGATAATGCTGAGAATGGATTGTAAATAGTCTTGCTGTTTTTGATAGAGTTGATTTTGAGCCACTGTCAATTCAAAACTTGAACCCACGCCTTCAAAAAACTTTAAGTTTTCTTTGTGTTCGATGCGTTCGGATAGGTTTAAGTTTTCTTTGGCTGTAACATACTGGTCTAATGAAAATTGATAATCACTTTTTGCGCTGGCTACTTGCAATTTGAGTTCTTCGGATGTTTGTTGTAAATCTATTTTTGATTGTTCTAAGGCAATTTTGGCTTGTTGTGTTCTTGAGCTTCGCCTAAAACTACTAAAAATAGGCACATTGATGTTGACGCCTAAAAGCGAGGAACCTAACCAAGTTTGATCTTTAGTTAAAAAAGTAAAACTATCACTATTGGCAAATTTTGAATAATTTACAAAGGTTGAAATGCTTGGCAACGCCTTACTCATTTCAAATTTCATTAAAAGCTCATTCGATTTTTTAGTGTTGTCAACAATTTTATAATCAATGTGATTAGCTAAATCAAAATTTTGATTCATTAAATTGAGGTCGCTATTTTTTATGGCTAGATTTTCGAGCTTATCGGTTAAAATTACAGGCGCATCGATATCAATTCCCAAGGTGATGTTTAACATTTTATATGAAATAGCACTGAGTCGTTTGGTTTTATTTAACTGATTTTTAATGGTTGATAAGGTAATTTGCAACTGTTCGGCATCTTGCTCTTCGGCCAAGCCATTTTTAACAATTGCTTTGGTGTCGTTTAAATTTTTTTCGAGAAGCCCTAAATTTTGTTCCAATATTTTTACACTTTCTTCGGCTAAAAGTGTGTTGCCATAAGCATTGATAACCGCTTCTTTTATGCTGCGTTCGGTCTTTTGTTCGGATAATTCCGAAATTTGTAAATAAACCTTGGCCGATTGCAAACCAATTAAATACGAGCCATCAAACAGTAATTGATTCATCGTTATGGTGGTGTGTAGGTTTTGTTTGGTGCCAAAAGTGACTTCGTTAAAAGTTCCCGGCGTACCTCCAAAAATTTCGGCTGGTAAAAGTGTAACCACTTGTTTTAAAAAGTTTTGATAATCAACAGTGGCGCTAACTTGGGGCAATCCAATGGTGGTAGTTTCCCATTTTTTCTTTTTGGCAGCATCAATAGCTAATTTTGCGTTTTTTATAGTATAACTGTGCGATAGTGCGTAAGTAACCGCTTCATCTAAACTAAATTGTAAGGGTTTTTCTTGTGGAAAAGCTTGCCAAAAATAAGTTAAAGCGCCTATAACGAGAATTATTTTTTTCATTTTGCTAAAATTGTATTTAATGTTTGAATTCCTTTTTCGGTTGCAATGGCCCTAATGTGATATTCAAGATAAGCTTGCATCACATCGTTTAGAGAGTCATTTATAAATAATTCGTCTTGTTTAATGCCGGTAATACACAAATAATAAAATTTAGAAATCATATCAATATTAAGGTCTGCTCTAAAAAATCCATCAGCAATGCCTCGCACAATGCTATCTTTAAAACAGGTGTTTATAATTTCTTTTTTCTTGATATCGAGAATGGCGTAGATTTTTGGATAATATTTTTTTAATTGGTATTCGGGAGAGGTTTTTTCACCTTTTAAATAATGAGAGATGACTTCTTTTATTTTAAAGGTTTCTTCAATTGGATTTACTTTTTCAGCTTCAATTTGGGTGATAATTTTACTAATCTGTTCAAAAATGAATAAAGAAGTAGCTTCAACTAATTCGGTTTTATTTTCAAAATGGGTATAAATGGTTTTTTTAGAAATTGCCATTTTTTCGGCAATATCATCCATCGTAACACTCTTAAATCCTAAATTTAGGAAGAGTGAAGTGGCCGTTTCTATAATTTTTGTCTTCATATTAGGGGCAAAGATATTACAATGGAAACTTTAAAAACAAAAATAGTTTCTAAAGTTTACAATTATTTAACAAATGAAGGGTTTATGCGATTAAATACTATAAATTAACTTCAATATTTGGCGGTATTAAGTGGTGCTATGTCAATAAACTTAAATCAATAAAGGGTGTTTCTTCAAAATTTAGCATCGCATTAATAGGTTTAGCACGGTTAAAAAGCCCTAAATCGGCTATGGTTATTTTGCGCTCCTTAATTGACCTTTGTGCTAATAAATAGGAACGCATACATCCTTTTAACAAGGGGTTTGCAGGTGTAAATGCTTCATTATTTGACGTAAAAAATACAATATTTGCATAGGATAAATCAGTTACCTCCTTATTTTTTACAATCAGTACGTCATCCGCTTTAGCGTTATTTTTTAACTGATTTAACAGCGAACGATCATGGTATTTATAGGCGTATTCAATGGTATTGCAAGTTACCAATTGTAGTGATTTGATTAGTTTAGGCGCATAAGCTGTTATTGTAATTTTTTGGATATTAGCCTTATAAATCACACTACATTTATAAATACCATTATCAGCCACCAAGTTTAGGTCAATAAAATCAGTCAAATTTAAAGGCATTTTAGCGCCAAATAATGCTTTTCGCGCTTGGTTAAAGCGAAAATTGTGACCATCGATGTTTTGAAGGGTTTTATTTTCAATTTTTAGGGTTTCAATTAAAAGGCACATATACTTTATTGATAAGTTCTTGATATTCTGTTTCGGCCTTACTTAAATGTGTTATTCCGCCGCCACTTTTATAAACCAACTGGTTTTTTTGATTTTCGATGAATCGGATGAGCACCGCACTATCCAAATTTTTTCCGTCAAAAACACCCATAATGCCTGTGTAGTAGCCACGTTTATAGTGTTCTACGCGATTGATAATATTGAGCGTTTCGCGCTTAGGCGCGCCACAAATTGATCCTGCCGGTAATAATTTGGCAATGATGCTTCCAATGTTTATAGCATAATTTTTGGGTAAAATTCCCGAAACTTTAGAGCTAACTTGCAATAAGGTTTTGTGATTGGTTTTTAAGCTTTCAACATATCTGAAATTCTCAACACGTACATTCTTGGCAACCATGTTTAAATCGTTTCGTATTAAGTCGACTATCGTAACGTGTTCGGCCAATTCTTTTATATCTTTTAATATTAGCGCCTTGGCATTTTTAATTGACGCATCTATTGTGCCTTTCATAGGATGAGAAATAATTATTCCATTTTCAATTTTTATAAATGATTCGGGCGAAAAGCACACAAATTTATTTTTATAAAGCAGCTTATAGGGCGATTCGCTTCGCAAAAATATTTCTTCAAATCCCAAGTTTGTTTCGATTGGGGTTTTAAAAGTGAGGTTTAACAAATAGGTGTTGCCCTTTAAAAGTTGCTGTTTTACCTTTAAAAAAGCTTTGTTGTAGGTGCTGAATGTAATTGGTTTGGCCCTAAAAAAGCCATCATTTGTTTTAAAATTAGATTGGGGTGCATTTTTAAACAAACCGGTTTTTAAATAAATATCAGATGGCAATGCGCTTAGCGGATAAACTACAGGCTTTTTTTGTTCATAATCTATCATAAAAAAGAAGGGAATACCGGCTCTACCTAAAGCATTCATTTTATCAATATAATCAATCATACAAAAAAACCAACTTTAATAATTTTGCAAACTTAGCTGAATTTTGAAGGGCTTTTATTTGTTATGGACGTTTTATTTTCAACAAAAGCAATTTTTTTGAAGCTGATTTAGGGTATTTATAAATCAGGTTGTTATATAAGTAAAGAAAAAACAAATACAATGAAAAAAATATTTATGCTCCTGTTTTTAGCAAACACCCTCATGAGTTTTGGGCAAGATTCAAAATTGAAATTAGGCCCTAAAGGCGTTAATCCCACAAATTTTATCTTAACCAATATAACAACCGAAAACACCTATAAAAGAACCTTAGAATGGCTTCATTTAAACCATAAAAATCTCGATAAGATTATGGAGCAAAATACTAAAAGTAATGCTATTATCATTAGAGGAGCTGTTGAACACCATGTTTGGACTCCTTTACGTGGTGGCAAAATTGATAATTATGACATTGAATATACCCTAATTATTGAGTTTAATCAGCAGGGTTATCGCTTGAATTACCAACTTGGAAACTTTGAAAAAGACGGGGTAAAACTCTCTACAAGTTCAAAAGATTTATTTTATGGATTAAAAGATCATGTACGCGAAAATTTTAAAGAAGCTGTTACGGGTATTGAAAACAAACTCAACACCAATAATGAATCGCTCTACCAATTTATTTTGAGCTATGATAACCGAAACTACACAACTTCAATAAAATAGCTTAAAATTAGTATTCTTGGTTTTGATAACTTTTTAAAAAATCGTCTAAGTTTAACAGCCTTTTTGCGCCTGATACAATGGTGCTTTTGCCATCAATATTTTGATAAACTATACAAAAACCCGCATCCGCTTTTTCTACTTTTGATGTGCCGGCATAAACCCCATTTTCATCAATAGGTGGTGGTACTTTTGTGCCATTTTGATTAATCCAAAATATATCATCGTTTAAAGTAACCTGAAGTTTTTCGTTGTAAAAAGAACCAATATAATTATAATCCTTAAATAATAGTTTGCTGCCATCAAGTGCACATATATAGCCAAAAAGGGTATAATCGGTGTTGAAAAGCGGACAGATGCCGCCACCTATTTGTCCGCCAAAGCGGTACCAAATTTTGTCAATTTTAACATCGCCATCTTTATTAGAATTATCGATAAATTTATTCTTTTCTAGGCTTTTAAATAGATCTTTTTGTTCTCCATCTGCAATAAATTTTCTATCTACTAAATCATATACCAATACTTTTAGAGCATTATTAGGATAAGTTACCAATTTATGATTTCCCCGGGGTAGCATTACTTTTCCGTAATGTGTAGAAAGTTGATTGAATTCGGTAATTTCGGGCAACTTAAAACCCTGCTTGGTGTTAGCGTTATAACAGAATATTTTTGTGGGATTAATTTCAGTATTCATCAAAATAAAATAACCGTCAAAACTATGGGCTGCTTTATATTCATCTGCCTTAACTAGCTCAATGCCAACATCATTTACAATGCCAAAATTGCCAGCAGTTTTATATAAAGCGCTGTTATATTTATTAAAAGTATAAATGGTATCGGCTTTTATTGCCATGCTTAAGGCTTGTTGTTTCCAAAATAATTTTAAAGAATCTAGTCTTTTTAAGGCTTTTTCTTTTTGAAGCCGTTCAGTTTCTTTGAGCACGGTAAGTGCCTTTAATTTATCTAATTCATCTTTAATATTCACAAATAATTCTAGCTGTTGCTGGTAATCATCTGAACGTTTATTTTTTTCTAAGATAAAATAACGCTTTGCATAATTAAAAGCTTTTTCATATTCCTGCAGTTCATAGTAAATTAAAACTCCCAAACGCGCTGTATTTGCGTCGTTTATGGTGTCTTTTAGGGCAATAGCCTTATTAAAATTAATTAAAGCTTGGTCTATTTCGAGGTTTTTATAGTTCTTTTCAGCCTTACTTAAATAAACGCCCGAAATTTCGGAGTTGGATTGTGAAAAAAGTGTGGAGCAGGGGCTTAATACGATAAAAAATAAAATGATTAATTTTTTCATAATAAAGCTATTAAAAATTAAAATGATGCTACGAAGGTAATAAAAATAAATAATTTTATTACGCAGGTTTTTTAATATTTAATTTAAAAAGCGTGCTTTTAAATAAATGCTAGTTCATTATGACTTTTAAATCCAATGATTTTAAAATTTTACCAATTTTTTGGCATAAACCTTAGCATCAGTGGTTTCTATTTGAAGTAGATAAACCGATGGCGCTAAATAGCTTATATCAAACGGCTCATTTTTAGAAAAATTGCCCTTAAATTGTTTTACCAATCTTCCCGATAGGTCGTAAATTTTAATTAATTGTGAGGCTTGGTTTAAGCTAAAAATAGTGTTTACCGGATTTGGATAAATTTTTAAGACCTCATTTAAGGTGCTTCCTACTTTTTCTATCGCTAACGGACTGTTTAATTGAACGCTTGAATACATCCGATATTCGCCTGCTTGTAAACTAAGCGCTGTCATTACATTGGTTACATTGAGGGTGTTTCCTGTATAATATTCATACCAAGTTCCAGTTTTTGTAAAATTGGGTACAATATTTTGTGTGGTAAGGTTAAAATTGCCTAAAAGCACCACATCCATTGAGGCGTCGCGCAACACAATATTTTTATTTAAGGTCGAAACATTTAAGGTAAAATTGGAAGTGTTAAATACAGGCTGTTGTTGCTTAAAAGCCGTTAAAGTGCGCCAAACATCATAAACATTTTTGCGGTTGGCATCATTTAAATAATCCCAGTGAATGGGTTTTCGGCCTAACCTTCCATTTTGATTGATACTGATGTCGTAACCCAATTCGCCAAATTGCCAAATCATTTTTGGCCCAGGAATGGTAAAAAAGAAATTGGCTACCAATTCTTCGCGTTTTAAAGCAGTGGCAAGTGTTTTTATGTTATAAGTGCCACTGCTACTACCAAAATTTAAGTTTTTATACATCAAGCGTTCTTCGTCGTGACTTTCCATATAACCCACCACATGTGGATTATTCCATCCTCTGTTTTGATAAGACAACCAAGAAACATCAGTGCTGCTTGAAAAACCCATCGTGTTTTGAGCGTAATTATTGTTCATATTGCCCCAAAGCATGGTCCCAAAATTGGCCAATTCTTTTTCTTCAAGATTTTCGGCAAAATGCTCTAAAATAACATAAGTATTGGGATTAATACTCCACAAAAACGTTGCATAATCTTTTAATGTTGTAATCCTACTAAAGTCAAAATTAGCCATCATTGCAGAATTTCCAAGGGTATTGGTTTGCGTAAAGCCTTTTGATAAATCGAATCTAAATCCGTCAACATGAAACTCTTGCAACCAATATTGAAGGGTTTCTTTAACGTAAGTTTTGGTGTAAGCACTTTCGTGATTCATATCGTTACCAACATTAAAATCATGCTTGGCAATTGGGTTTAGATAAGGATTAGTAGCACTTGGGCGGTTGTTTGCGCCATCCCACCATAATTGGGCTAAAGGACTTGAACCCATTGTGTGATTATAAACCACATCCATAATAACGGCGATACCGCGTTTATGACATTCGTTTATAAAGGTTTTAAAGTTTGTAGCTGTGCCATAGGCCTTATCGAGTGCGCCGTGAAAAGATGGATTATAACCCCAGCTATCGTTGCCTTCAAATTCTGAAACCGGCATCAATTCAACGGCATTAACACCTAAGTTTTGGAGGTAATCTAAATGGGTTTTAGCCTTGGAAAAATCGCCGATATCATTAGTTCCAACCACATCAAAATCACGTAAAAGCAGTTCGTAAATAATTAAATTATTTTTATTTGGAGCGGTGTAAGATGCCTCCCAAGTAAAAGTAGGCTCGGTTAATTTAAAAGTAGAAACAATTCCTGTTGTCAACCCGGTTGGATAAGCTTTTAAGTTTGGAAACGTACTTAAGGGGATAAAAGAATCATTACTTGGATCTAAAATTTTGTGTCCAAACGGGTCAGCTATTGTTAAATTGTAATCAACTAGGTATTGATAGGCGTATTCGGTATTGGGGTCTAAGCCAAAAATGGTAAGCCAAAATTGATTGGTGGCTGCATCTTTTTTCATTTGATAAGCCTCGTTGAGCAACCAGTTATTAAAATCGCCAATAACTAAAGCGTCGGTTTTATTAGGAGCCGTCAGCACAATAGTGATGCTGCCATCATTATTTTTATTGATGCCGTTTTTCATCCCAGACGGAATACTGGCTATTTGTGTGGTAGATTTAACAAACACACTCACCTCATTGCTTACCGTTTCGGCGTTGAGTGTTGCTGTAGCTTTTATTAGATGACTTCCCGTAGTAGAGAACGTGTAATTTATACTTGCCGTTGTAGCCGAATTGGCTGTTGTTTGAAGCACATTATCAACATATATTTTTATAGTTGATGCCAAAGAAGCATCGGCCGAAATTGTTTGTGTGGCATTTTGTGTGATGGCATCATTATTTTGATGACTGGTAACAATTACATTTAAACCCGCAGCAAATATGGGTATAAAATAATCGGGACTTGATTGTTTAGTGCCGTCTGCCGAGCGAAAAACAATATCAATTTCGTTTACCGTTTCAGTGGTAATGCCATAATAGGTTGTTACATTGGGTGTAATGATTAATTGGTAACTATTGGTGCTTATTCTTGTAAGCGCGGGTTGGGTGGTATTGTTGCCCCAAGTTCCCTTAACCTTTTGCCATTTTGAACCGTTTAAAGTAACACCCGTGTGGGCATAAACTGTTCCACTATAATTTGCCAATTCAGTTCCAGTAGCATCAAATGTTATGGTTATGGCATCATTTGCAGTTGGAATGCTTGGCGAAGTGCTTACTTGTGCTTTTAAAAAAAAGCTAGATAACAGCAAAACAATTATTGAAAGGGTTTTTTTTAACATGGTAAAGGGTTTTAAAAATTGAAAAAAACGGGCTTTAATCAAAGCCCGTTTTTTTGTAAAACATTTAAAAAGATTATGATTGTGTTAAGATAATCGTTTTGGCATTCGTGTCTAAGGTTATGGTATAAACGCCAGGGGTGCCAATAAATCTAAAATTATTATCACCGTCTAGGGCGTCTTCAAAATTAGCATCTATGGTGTAACCGGCATTGAGATAATAAGGGAAGTTTGTTCCCGAACCCCAATCGCCATTGACATCAAAAAACCTAAAGGTATCGTTTATAAAATTAGTTGAACCGCGCCAAACGCCATCATTAACTTGAGCTAAAACAATAGGAGAATCCCAACTCCAACCCGCATCAGGAACGCCAGCTCCTACTAAATATTTTGGAGCAGGGGTCGTTAGGGTAATGGTTTTGGTATTGCTATCTAAGGTTATGGTATAAACGCCAGGGGTGCCAATAAATCTAAAAT